>NZ_BAAATR010000095.1:0-7568 GCF_039533515.1 Kitasatospora cystarginea
AACCGAGCGAGAGCACCCCGCCACACACCGGGAAAGACCGTCAAACGCGCCGAGACGCTCGACCAGCACTACGGCCGCACAGGTTAAAGATCAAGCTGAGCTTCAGTCAGGACGGCAACTGGCTGGCCAGTTCCTCCGCCGACAACGACGGCCGGCTTTTCAACCTGGTGACCCACCAGACCACCGTGCTCCACGGCCCGACCGACATCATCGAAGACTTCGCGTTCAGCCCGAACGACCAGCTGGTGGCCACCGCGGACGCGGCGAGCGCAGCGCGGCTGTGGGACACCGCCACGGGCAACCCCGTGCACACCTTCAGCACCGTCACCAACTCCGTACGCGTGGCGTTCAGCCAGGACGGGAGCAAACTGGCCATCGGCTCCGACGACGGCACCGTCCACCTGTTCGATCCGGCCACCGGCAACGAGCTGGCCACCTTCACCGGGCACCGGATGATGGTGACCGCGCTGGCCTTCAGCCCGGACGGCACCATGCTGGCCAGCGGCAGCCGCGACGCCACGGTCCGGCTCTGGGACGTGCCGGCCCGCACCGCACTGCGCACCCTCACCGGGTTCACCGACTACATCGACTGTCTGGCGTTCAGCCCGGACGAGACCGTCCTGCTCGCCGCCGACGGGGGCGGTGTGCTGCACCGCCGGCAGGTCTCCAGCGGCCTGGAGGGCACCCACCGACCGCTGTTCGGGGTACCCCGGGCGATCAGCGCCGACGGCGGGACCCTGCTCGTGGAGGGCGGCGCGGACCACCGGGCCCACGTCTGGGAGCTCAACCAGGACACCGAGGTGGCCTCCCTGCCCGGCTTCGAGCGGGGCACCGCCGCGCTCAGCACGGACGGCCGCGCCCTGGCCATGATCGGATACACCGGCACCGCGGAGAGCCCTCTCCAGCTCTGGCGGCTGCGCCCGTGAGTCCGGACTAGACCTAGGTCGGACGACGAACCCGCACGCATAGCGCCTGACACGCGGCGGCGTCGCCGTTTTCTTCGGCCGGTGAGCGGCTCCCCGGGTCCCGTCCCGATTCCGCCGTTCGGGACACGGTGGGTCGATCCGGGGAGCCGCGCGATCGCGGCCGTCGGCGTCCGAAGCGTCGGCGACGTGCGGCCTTACGCCTGGCGGGCCGTGCGCGAGCGACGCCGGCGCAGGAGCACGACACCGGCGGCGGGGGCCAGTGCGGCGCCGGCGGCTGCGAGCACCGTGGTCGACGGCCGGGACGGATGGGCCGGTGCGGCGTTGGCCAGACCGTAGCCGCCGGCCAGGCCGTTGCGGTCGTAGGAGGAGCCCGGCGTCTTGTCGGCGTAGCGCTGATGGACGAGCTTCTGGTAGTCGGTCAGCGACACACTGCCGCGGCCGCCGAGCCCGTCCTGCGCCTCATGGTTCAGCGGCTGGACCTTGTTGCCCGCGAGCGCGTACCAGGCGTGGATCTGCGGCTCGCTGAAGACCGTGCTGCCCTGGGTGGCCTTCCTGGCGTAGCGGGCGTCCTCGTCGCCGTCGCGGATCCCGGCCAGCTGCCAGGAGTTGGCGCCGTGGCTGAGCAGGACGTCCGCGTGGTGGCCGTCCTTGCCGGTCACCGGTGCGGCCAGGAAGGACAGGCGCACGGCGTTGCCGACCGTCGCGGGCTTGGTGCCTTTGACGAAGTCCGGTGACAGCTCGTACAGCGCCACGGGGGTGTCCATGCTGAACGGCTGGCTGCTGTCCGCGGCCATGCCGGCTGTCGGCATGGCCGGGACGCCGTTGCCGGCCGCGGCGACCGTGCCGAGGAAGCGGGAGACGGTGCTGTGGACCTGGTCGGAGGCCAGGACCTGCTGCGCGCCCGACGGGTCCGGGACGCCCGGCCGGTCATCGGCCAGGGCCTGCGGGCAGACGGCGGTCAGCAACGCCGTCGCGCCCACGGTGAGCGAGGCCAGGCGGGCTGCCCGCCGACCGGTGCGGTGGTGGTTTCGCATGTGGGGCGAGCCTTCCTCAGTTGTGGATCCCGATCCGGGAGTGGGTCCAGGCGAACGAGCTGTTGCTGGCGTAACTGCCGTAGTTCCACCAGGTGTACGTCTGAGTGGACGGCCACGGGTCGCCGACGGCGATCATGCTTGAGGACGGGTCGTAGCCGTAGATCACGTTCATGTGCCCGCCGCCGGCCGCCCAGCCGATCCGCACCGCGAACGGCCGGTTGCCGGATATCTCGTTGGCGGTCTCGGCGAAGGTGGCGCTGCGGTAGAGGTCGTAGCCCGTGCTGGCGAAGCCCATCTCCCACAGCGCGCCCGCCATGTCGTCGAGCGTGGCGGGCTGGTCGTTGCAGCTGACGCCGCTGTACTGGTGCGCGAGTCGGCAGAAGTCGTACTGGCTGTACTGGGTGTAGCCCCAGTAGTTGGCGAGGGTCAGCCCGGAGGCGTCCCAGCACCATTCGTCCTGGACCTGCTTCTGCATGGAGATGTTGAGGGTGACCGCACCGCCGCAGGCGGGCAGGCTGTCGGTGTTCTGCGCGATGAAGGCGTCAGCGATGTAGAACGAGCCGGATCGGATCCAGCGCGCGTTGTTCTCGACGGTGTCGCCCTGGGTCCGGCATTGCATGTTCACCGTGCTGCCGATCTTCGCCTGTCCCACGACGGACGCGGACAGGTGCGGCGCACTGCGCTCGTTGATGTACGAGTAGTTGCCCTGACCCGCGGTCACCGTGCCGGTGGAGTTCGCCAAGGCCGGGCCGGCGGTGCCTACCAGGGCGCCGGCGGTCGCCAGGCCGGTGGCGACTGCGGTGAATGCCCTCCGCCAACGGGAGGGGGGAGAACCGTGCATGCGGCAATTCCTTCTCTGAGGACAGGCGTGCCGGACCGGCACGGCGGGCAGCCGTGCGCAGTGCTGCCAGGTGTTTCGTTCAGGGGAAACCCATGGGAGGCCGGTAGATCCCGGCCGACGAGAGGCAGTTTGAACGCACTTATCCGACGCCACTTCAATCTGGCGGCGTGACAAGGCAGTTCCGGAATATGGCTCTGATCATGGCCGAAGTGGCCATGGCATCAGTCTGTGTACGGCTTCCTCATAGCGATCCCCCGAAAGTGGCATGGCGAGGCACTGGCCCGACGCCTGTGATGGCGGGGCCGCCCGACGGCGACCCCGAGTCGTGCAGGCCGTGAGGTGCATCGAAACCCGCTGCGGCCTGATGGCGGATCATGTTAGTGACCTTCAAAGGGGTTTGGTCAAGCGTCAGGATTGACGAAATCAGCCTCGTGCACACGGTGACCGACCAGGTGCATCGGGTGACCTTCTGCTGCCGCGCCGGCGCCCCTGACCTCGGCCGACGCTCGTCGGGGCGCGCCACGGGCAGGCTGCTTTCCATGCGACCGAACGGCCGTTTCCACTTGCGCCACCCTTGGCGTTTGCATACGCACTTTGCCGGCGATCGGTCCGCAGCATTCACGCGCGCCGACCGGGCCCAACGTGCCGACTGGAGCCCGACCGGGGCGGGCGGGCGGGCCGTCACCGCACATGCCGGAGAAGCGGCACGGCGAGCAACGAGCCGGGTTTCCACATGCGGGCACCACCCGATTCGAGGCCGAATTCGGCCCGGCCGACAAGTGGAACAGCGGCCCGATTCCAGCTTCCGCCGCTGCCTCCCGCCGCCTTGTGCGACATATTGTCAGCTAGATACCGAAGCCCCGTTCCCCGCCGATCGGCGGAGGCTTTCCCGGTCGATCGACGGGGGTCCGACACTCGATTTCGCAGGACTTCACGGCTTAGCACCACGTCTTTCGAAGAACTCCACAACCGCGCCCTCGCGCTGGGTATGTGACATGTGCAATGGTGTGTTCGACGAGCCCGGGGACCCTGTGCAACACCCCGACCGCCTCGCCGCGGAGGGGGAACGCCATCGTGGCCACCGCGCATCAGTGCACCAACCGACGTACGGCGCAGGCTGGTTCGCCCTGCCGTGCGGAGATCGCCAGCCCTGCGGGGTTCCAAAACTCGGCCGTAGGTGCTGAGCTACGGCAGGAGGCCCGTGTACAGCACGGCATGCGACCAGCACGAAGCCGGCCTCACCCGCACCCTGGGCGACCCGCTGCGGCGCACCCCGACAGGTCGCCTTGGCTGGGTGTGAGGGGCGCGACCGCGCACGCGGTCGCGATGGCAGGATGACGCATGGTGACGAATCAGTTGTGGGCGGGGCTTCACGGTGACCTGCTGGCGGCGAAGGCGTTGGTGTACGACCCGAGCGGTTTCACCTGCTCACTGCCGGTGCCCGAACCAGAGGGAGGCGAATACGCGGCTTGCGGGTTCACGCTCGATGACCGCTCGGTCCGGTTCCGTGTGGCCAAAACCACCCCGACGAAGGTGGGCCAGTTCGTCACCCTTTGGCAGCGGTCCGAGGAGGGGCCGATCCGGCCCTTCGACGCCGACGGCGGTGTGGACCTCTTCGTCATCAGCAGCCGCGACGGCAACGGCTTCGGACAGTTCGTGTTCCCGAGCGAGGTGCTGTGCGAGCGCGACGTCGTCTCCCGCAACGGCTCCGGCGGAAAACGAGGGTTCCGCGTCTACCCGCCGTGGGCGACCACGACCAACCGGCAGGCCCGCAACACGCAGGCATGGCAGGTGAACCACTTCTTCCACATCGGCCAGGACGGGCCTGCCGACCTGACGCGCGTCCGCGCCCTCTACCAGCCGTAGGTTCCTGTACCGGCACCGGCTCCGTCCGCTGGTCGAACGGGCCGTGCAGGAGTCGCCGGGCAAACTCGCCGTACTTCGTCGCGATGGCCCCGCCGCCGGGACGGCCCCAGAGGCCTTGATCGCCCGCAGGGCCCGACGGGGCCGGCCGCGGACGAGCGGGGCTGCGAGGGGCGGGAGGGTCGAGGGGGGAAAGCCCCACCTCCATACGGTGGTTGGCTGGATTCCTCGGTGTCCCTTCGGGTCCGTACCGTCTGCGACATGACACTCTCGACCCCGTTACGACCCGCACCGCCCGCCACCCGGCGACGCGCACTCCTCGTCTATCTCGGCCTCGCCTATGCAGGCATGTGGGCAGCCATGTCACCCCTGCTCGCCACCGGATTCCAGCGCGGCAACGCCCGGGAGGAACCGGGAACGCTCGAACAGGCCTGCATCGCAGCCGCGATGTTCGCCCCGGCCCTCGCCGCCATCCTCGTCGTGCGCTTCGTCGAACGCGACGGCACACGGGTACGCGACGCCCTCGCACTACGCCTACCCCGACCCCTGACCCGCGCCCTTCTCGCCTGCCTGCTGCCGATCGGCGTCCTCGCCGCCCTCACCGCAGCAGTGATCGCCCTCGGCACCCTCGCAGGCACCTACCCCCTCGCCGGGCCCGACACGCTCACCGCAGGCGGAGTCGCCGAATGGGCGCTCCAGGGCCTGATCGGGATGCTGGTCTCACTGCCACTGTTCTTCGGTGAGGAACTCGGCTGGCAGGGATTCCTCTTCCCCCGCCTGCTCCGCGCCGATGGCACGGCCGGCCTGATCCGGGCCTACGTACTCACCGGCTCGGCGTTCGCGCTCTGGCACCTGCCCACACTCCTGATGGGCGGACAGTACCCGGGCAAGCCCTGGTACCTGGCGGTACCCGCACTCACCGTCAGCTGCATCCTCATCCTGCCGGTCTTCACCTGGCTGCGCCTCCGCTCCGGCTCAGTCGTGCCGGCCGTGTTCGCACACGCCTTCGCGAGCACCCTGAGCGTGGCAACACTCAAGGAGTTCGCCGACCCCGACGCCACCCTGGACCCCCTGACCATGGGCCTGGCCGGTTGGCCAGGCTGGGCCGTCACCGGCGCCTTCGTCGCCTTCCTCTCACTCACCGGCCGACTCCGACCCACCTACTACGACAAACGCAACGCACCGCGCCCGACGACCGCGTTGTGAACAGGGCGCCTGCGAGGAGACACTGCACAACGCGCCCGGCATCGCCGGAGTGCGGCATCGCGGCCCCGGCAGTCCCGCGCCGCCGGGCCGGCCATCCCCTCGTGTGGTCGGCCCGGCGGGAGCGGTCGGTGGTCAGCCGCGCACCATGTAGCGACCGTGCGTCATGGCGATGAAAGGCACGCTGCCCTGGCAGTCGGAGATCGGTACACCGAAGGCACCCCAGAGCCAACCGGCCCGACTGGCCCGGCCGTTGCCGTTGTCCTGCAGGGTGACCGCGACCCGCGTGCCGATGAACCGGGTCCCCGGGAACCACGGCACCTGGCCGCTTGTGATGACGCCGGTCGCAATCGCGTCCCGGCCGCCCACGGCGAGGCAGGTGATGTCACCCGCGAAGTCGGCGACGAGTCGGCCGTCGACATGACGGTGGACGACGTGGAAGCGCCCTGTGGTGCCTGCCGGTTGCCCGTCCACCGCTGCCCGGGCGTCGATCTCGATACGGACGTCGTCCCCGGCGAAGCCGGGGAAGAAGTTGGTGAGCGTGGTGCCGGCGGCCCCCGACACCCGCACCGGATGGCCTGCCGAGTCGGCGGCGGCACCGCCTGCCAAGGCGGGCGCAGCGGCGGAGAGCGGCGCCGCGGGGGCGGGCGCTGCAGGGGCGGGCGCTGCGGCGGCCGAGGGAACACCGGCGGCGATCGTGCTGAGTACGGCGAGTGCCGCGGCCGCCGCGGTGCGGCCCCGCAAAGCATGGCGCGTTCGGGACGGATACCAGTCAAGTAGGGAGGATTTCATGACAGTTCACTCCAGTAGGTTCGGCTGTCGATACCGCCACCACTGTCGCGCGGCATGCTTCCCGACACCTCCCGCTGCGGAGTGAAGTCCGTTCCTCCCCACGAGCGATTTCCCCCTCCCCCGCACGGTGGCGGACCGCCGACCGGCATCCGTCTCCGGACGGAGCGCGCGCCTTCCTCACCCACGCCGCCGCCGTTCTCCGCGACCCCGTACCGCCGGACCGGCCGCGAATACGGCGGTGGCAGCCCCGGCGCAGCGCCCGGCGGTGCGCTCAATGGGTCACCGCCGCGGCTACGGCCTCCAGCGTCATCCCGGCGGACCGTCGGCGGACCTGGCTGCGGATGTCACCGAGCAGCCCGTGTTCCTGGCCATCGTCCTCGCGGTCGCCGTCGAGATCCCGGTCGTCCTGGTGCTCGGGAACGGCGCGGCGCCGGGTGAGGGTGGCGTGCAGCATGGCGCGGGTCTGCGATGCCTCGGCGTGACAGACCGGCTGCAGCTGACCCTCGGAGTCGGGGCGAGGCCCAAACGGCCATCGACCAGGGCAGCCGAGCCGTCCAGGCCGCCCACTCCGCGCCCTGTCCAGCCCGCTGCCTCCTCGTCACCGCCACCCGGTCGCCCGCGGCTGCTGTTCGTTCTGACCAACACCGGGCGCATCAACTTCGCGCTCCTCGAACAGCACGGCGCAGGCCGCCGACCGGCATCATGGTGTCGGCGGCCCCGGCGTTGCACGGCCACGCTCCGTTCCCTCCCGGCTTTGCCGGGAGGGGGTGGACAGGCCGATGGGGGCCCGGTGCGTGTGCACGGGGCCCCCATCGGGTCGCTGGAGCCTGTGGGTCGGCTTAGTACCAGTGGTGGGCGGCCCACCAGGACCAGGCGGCGTTCGGGCTGCCGTAGCGCTCGCACATGTAC
>NZ_BAAATR010000096.1:0-7466 GCF_039533515.1 Kitasatospora cystarginea
AAACAACTGCGCCACCCGGCCGACGCCGGCCCCAGTCTCGCCGAACTCCTGGCCGTTCTCCTGCACTGAATCACCTGACCGCCTGCCCCGGTCACGGTGCGGCTCCGCGTGGGTCAGGGCGGTGGCCGCAGGAGGCCCGTGCAAGTTGAGCAGGGCCCCGAGAGGCCTGGCAGGACCCGGCCGCACCAGGCCGATGATGGAGGCGACTCGAGGCGGAAGCGGCGAGGGAAGCCCACCCGTGTCTGCGCCCGGACCTGCACGGCGCTGTGCCGGTAGGAGGCGGATCCTGGACCACGGTTGCGGTGCCGAAGATGAGCGCGCCGAGCGCGGCTTCGAAGCGGGCGAGCAGGCGCCGGGAGATCGTCGACTCCCTCACCAGTCCTGCTGCCCGCCGTCATCACTGTCGACAAGCAGCAGCGACGTTTCGACCACGAGGACCAGGACATCAGCCACAACGGCTGCCACCTGCCCACATCGCCGCCGGCGGCGAACACTCCGGCGGCGAAGGGCTGCACACCGCGAGGAACTCACCGTGCGCCAGCCGTACGCCGACGCCATCGTGTACGGCCCGAAACGGCTCAGGCCGAATCGGTCCGGACCTGCGGACATGGGCCAGGGATCCGGCGGCTGTCGCCTCTCTTCGTCCCGCACGATGGCCGCCGCGTCCCGCACCCGGGCTCCGAGCGACACGTACTGGCGGGAGAACTCCTTGTAGACGGCCAACCGCATCGGCGTGCGGGAACGGGAGCCCGGCCCCGGCCTCACCCCCGCAGTAGGCCTGCGCCGTCGGCTCCGCCGGGTGGAGGCAGGGCCTCGGCGTGCAGGCACTGCTCCTGTCCGCACCCGCCCGAGGCGGAGGCGGTGTCCGCGAGGGGTTGGGCGACACCCTCGTCGGTGATCTGGACGCGGAAGGCACCAGAGTCGTCGGCGTAGACGGGCCGCCCGTCTGCGGTGAGGTCCGACGTCAGGTGGACCACGATCACGGTGGGCGGGCCATGGCTGCCGGGCGCCCCAGGGAGCGTGATGCCGTATCGCCGGACCGCTGTCACGGGAAGCACCTCCGACCGTTCTCGGGGCCCCCAGCCCCTCCCGGGTCCCAGTGCCCGGGACCGGCCCCACTTCGTTCACCTTCATGGTATGCAGCCGCTGAGACCGGCATCGTCGCATGCTCAGCCGTGTTGGGCCCGCCCGGCCCCGCCGACACCCGGTGGCGCACCCAGGGGTCCGGGCACCGCCACCGGTGGGTCAGCACAAGTTGCCGAAGGCCGACGGTGGAACCCGTGCAGCCCACCCCGGCGGACAGCCGCACACGCCAACCGAGAAAAGGACATCAGGACGGGACACGGCGGGAACTGGCGACGCGCCGGGCGCACCGCACCAGCGCCGTCGGGCGGAGACATACCGGGAGTGTCGGCGTACACCCGGAACGTGGCCAGTGAGGTACAGCGATACGTCCCCACCCTGAAGGTGTTCGTGCGCAGGTCGGGGAGCCGGGGCCACCCGATTTCTCAGGGTGCGGGACACGACAGTCCGTCAAGGGCGCCCTACGGGCGTCGCTGCTCGATGGGGCTACGCCCCACCCCGGACTGACCGCCCTGTCCCGAGGCTGGCTGGCTATCGGCCGACCCCGGCCATGCGGCGGCCAAGCAGCCGAGGACGTTCGCTCGTACCGGGTTGGGGAGACAACTCCGTACGCCGAAAAGGAGCGGCCGGCGGCATCGGGAAGTGCGTCCCGGGCCCGGCGATCGGTGAGGAACGGAGCCCTCGGTGCGGTCGGCGATCAGGCGGGACAGTCGAGTGGCAAGGCCGACCGGGTCCCCCGAGGATGACGTCAAAGAGCCCGGCCGTGTCGGACAGGCCGTGCCGGCTTCGACCGGCGGGTCGCGGCTCGCTGATGACACGTCACCGGATGGCTGGGTGACGCCGACGATTACGGATCCAGGAGGATGTCATGAGTGCTGGTGCCAAGGCCAAGAACATCGCCGACAAGGCCAAGGGCAAGGTCAAGGAGACGGCCGGCAAGGCGACGGGTGACGAACAGCTGGAAGCCAAGGGCAAGGGCGACCAGGTGAAGGGTGACGCCAAACAGGCGGCCGAGAAGGTGAAGGACGCGGCCAAGGACACCTTCAAGGGCTAGAACAGCCCCGGCCGGAGCGGTCGTGCCGTCCAGTCAGAAATTGGCGTGCTGCCGCTCCTCATCGGTTCGGCCTGACCACCCCCGTGCGGCCGGACCGAGCCGGCCCGCCGCGCTCGTCGACGTCGAACAGAGCTTCACCGAGCTGATCGCGCGGCGCGATTCCTGAAGCGTGCGGGCCGGCTCCGGGGCACCCGGCCGGGGAGCGCCTATCCAACGCCCGCCGAACACCAAGGTCAACACATTTGGGCGGGCGCGGGGTACCGGACGTGGTCAAGCGGCGGGGTGCGGTCGGCTCGGCCCCACAGGAGCGCGTAGTTATGGGCAGATGAGCGAGGAGACGGTCAATGAGCCGGTCGCCGGCGAGGGCGGCCAGGACAGCAAAGACGTCCCAGCGGGCGGTGGTGAGGCTGCTGTTCAGGGCGCGGGCGACGGTTTCGACGAAGGCGGGGCGGCGACCGGTTCGGGCAGGGGGATATGGGAAGCGATCACGGCCAGGGCCCGGTTGGGCAGTGCTGCGGCAAGGGCGCAGCGTTCGGCTTCCTCATCAGTGATGCAGCGACCCAAGTCGCGGATAGACGACAGCGACAGCGCCGCCCGGCCGGGGTACCAGGGCTGGCCACCGGCGTGGCGAGCGCCGCCCCGCAACTCAGGCCACTATGCAGGACCCATGTCCTTCCGGCATCCCGCCGAACGCGCCGACAGCGGCCGCGGCCACTTCGAGCGCGTGGCCGAACGCGCCTCGAACTTCACCAGCTCACCCGTGTTCTTCCTGCTGTGCCTGCTCCTGGTGGCCACCTTCGTCGCTGTCCACGCCGTCGGCCTCTCCCTCAGCGGGCAACTGCTGATCGGCGACCTGATCACCGCCGTGACACTGCTGCTGCTCGCACTGCTGAAGAACGCCGAACGACGCGCCGAACACGCCATCCAGCGCAAGCTCGACGCCATCGCCGCAGCCCTGCTGGAACAGCGCAGCGGACACACCGACAAGGCGGTGGAGTCCCTGGAGGAGGCGATCCGGCTGGAGGACGAGACCTGAACCGCACAGACGCTGTCCCGAGCGGCCTCGCCCAGCCTCCAGCCCATAGAACAGCCCTCGCCCGGCAGTGCCGCCGCTCATTTCCACAAGTCAGGGCCGCCGCCCTGCCATTCAACGATCCCCGGATCCTCGATCAGCGCCGCGTCCAGCCCGGCACGCCCCATGAACTCCGTGACATCGGACGCGTTGTGGGCATGGCCCACCGGCATCCCGTCCACGTCCACGCGCCGGGCCGGGCCGGCTCACCCGAACCATCGTCGCCGACCGGCCGGACGATCACATGCACCCCGCGGCGGGAATGCGCTCCAGTTCCCGGACCACTCATACACCCAGCCTCACGCGAATCCACCGACCGGTCCAAAGCTTTCGCCACCGGCCGCGCCCACACCTGGTTTCTGATCGAGCACGGCGCAGCGGTGGTTGTGAGGTCCGGGAGCTGTGCCCCGCCTGGCTGCTGCTGCCTGCGACAGAGATGAATTGAGAATCATGTCTTGTATGTCCTGAATTTTGGTGCACAATCGTGCTATGGAGGAAGGACGTGAGCAGCGGAGCAGCTGGACGTTCCTGACGAAACCACTCCCGTGTGCCGCTGAGGATCTCGCGGGACCCGGAGGTGCTCCTGCGGTTGTGGAGCGGGGGTGCGCGCGATCGTCTCCGATGTTGAAGGTGTCGGATACTGGCTCACTCCCGGTGCGGGCGCCGCAATCACTACCGTGTCGCCCGCGGCACGTTCTTCCGCCATCCCGCCGACGCCGACCACGAGATCGCGGGGCTGCTCGGTCTCTTCGCCGATCTGCCGGCTCCCGGTGCCGGCGACATCCACGCCGGTGATCAGCATGATGACGACCAGCGGCCCTGATTTCAGCCCCCGTACCGGCGTCCGGCAGCCGCGGGCATGCGCCGGTTCCGCCTGCGGGCGGAAAGCCGCAGCAGCCCGCTGGCATTCATCAAGGTGGTGATTCCCGTGACCGACAGTCCGACGAGCTCGCACGACGTTCCGGTGCCCGTGACAGCGCTCATCAAGCTCACCGAGCTGAAGGAGTTGGCGTCGACGGCTGTGGACTGCTGGAACAACGGAGACCAGAAGGGCGCGTTCGACGCGGTCGGTGCTTCCATGCCGGTGGCCGCCGCGGCGGCCACCGCCTTGAACATCCTGCTCGAACTCGACCGCGTCGCAGCGCAGAGCGCGGAGAACGAGCGCAGACGCACCGAAGAGGACGCCTCGGCCTGGTGGGGCTGACATCCCCACTACAGGCCGCTGGCCTCAGCTCGCGCATGGCCGCTTCACCAACCTGGCGGGCGGCGATCGCTCCGTGCGCCCGGACAGCGTCCCCGCGGCCGCGAGCGCCGCAGCCGGTCCTCCCGCCACGCGGGCGGACGGCGGTTCGAAGCGGGCCGGTGGCGCGGGCCGGGACACCCTGTCGAGCCCGTCAGCCCCGCGGGCAACCGCGGGGCTGGTAAAGCGTTCTGTGTCCGGGCCCGATCGGCCCTCCGGCACAGGCGTGCGCCACGGACATCGGGCACCGTGGGAAGGGCGGCCGAATGCCGCGACGGTGGCAGGGACACCCTTCGGCCCCGATGTGTGGACCCTGCCGCCGCCCCGGGGCAGCATGACGCCCTGCGGCGGCCGGTCAGGGAGTGCTGGTGGAGGACTTCGACGCGGTGGCAGAGCGCCTCTACGGGCTGACGCCGAACCAGTTCACCGCGGCCCGCAACGCAGCCGCGGAGCAGGCCCGGCACGGCGGCGACCGCGCACTCGCCGACCGCATCCACCGCCTGCGCCGCCCCACTCAGGGCGCCTGGCTGGCCAACCTCCTCACCCGCACCGACCCCGTCGGCGTGCAGCGCCTGCTGGACCTCGGACACGCTCTGCGCGAGGCCCAGGAACGACTGGAGGGCAAGCGGATGCGCGAACTCACCACGCAGCGCCACCGCCTGGCCGGCCAGCTCGTCGATGCCGCCCGCACAGCGGCGACCGCACGCGGCCACAGCACGGGCCAGAGCGCGCTCGCCGAGCTGGAACAGACCCTGCTGGCCGCGACCGGCAGCCAGGCGGCCGCCGACGCTCTCGCCGCCAGCCGCCTGACCGAGGCCCTGCCGCCGGCGACAATCGCGGACACCCTCACCGCCCTCGCACTCCCCAACCGCCCAGCAGCCCCGGCGGCCCCGGCACCCGCCCACCGTGCGCGCCCCGCGTCCCAGCGCATCGACGACCGCCCACGATCAGCCCCACCCACCCGCTCATCCCCCGCCCCCGACCGGACGGACCTTGCGAACCGGAGGTGGGCCGAGCGCCTCAACCAAGCCAGCGACGTTGCCGTCCGGGCGGAGCGCGACTCGAGTTGGCCGGGGAGAGCGTGCGCGCCGCCTTGGAGGCACTGGCCGGTGCGGCCCCAACCTGACTCGCGACGCATTTCGGATCAGACCGGATCGGGGAATGGGAACTGCGGTACGCAGCCCGCGTCGATTCCTGGCGCCCGCCCTCCTCGAAGACCAAGCGTGACCAGCTCGCGCAGGTCTACGGCCAGGACGCCCTCGCGCTGCTGCGCGCGGTACGGGCGCCCGGCGCTCCCGTGTGGCTGCGCGAGATCGAGCCGGTGGAGTTGTTGCGCCAGGTGGTGGTGCAGACCTACCACGTGACGACCGACACCCGGGGACGGGAGGTGATCAGGAAGCGGGAGGCCGACAGTGACGGCCTCCCGCCCGGCCAACTCCGCCTCGCCTCCCCCTACGACCCGGACGCCCGCTGGTCGGCCAAGGGAGACGAGCTGTTCTGGTGCGGCTACAAGGTCCACCTCACCGAGACCTGCGACCCCCACACCGATGCCGACACCCCTGACACCACGACCGCCGGCACGAGCGCGAGCACCGACACGAGCGCGACAGCCTCACCTGCCCGGCCGAACCTGATCACCGACGTAGTCACCACCGTGTCCACCGCGTCGGACGTGACCGCCACCGCCGGCATCCAGCAGCGCCTGACCGAACGGCAGCTCAAGCCGGGCGAGCACTACCTGGACTCCGGCTACCCCTCTGCCGAGCTGGTCGCCGACGCAGCCCGCGACGGCATCACCATGGTCACCCCGCTGCTGGCCGACCGCTCCCGTCAGGCCCGCGCCGCCGAAGGCTTCGACAAGAGCGCCTTCGACGTCGACTGGAAAGCCCGTCAGGTGGGCTGTCCTGAAGGCCGCACCAGCACCGGCTGGTATCCCGTCCGGCAGCACGGACACGACGCCATCGTGATCGAGTTCGCCCGCTCCGACTGCCGCCCCTGTCCGTCCCGCGACAAGTGCACCACCGCGATCAAGGGCCGTCGCATGCTCACCCTGCGGCCCCAAGAACTCCACGAGCACGTTGCCGCCGCCCGCACCGCACAGAAGACCGACACCTGGCAGGCCAAGTACGCCCTGCGTGCCGGAGTCGAGGGCACGATCAACCAGGCCCTCGACGTCACCGGAATGCGCCGGGCCCGCTACCGCGGCCTGCCCAAGGTCAGCCTCCAGCACGCCTTCTCCGCCACCGCGATCAACATCATCCGGCTCGACGCCTACTGGACCAGCCAGCAGCCCCACCGCCCCAGGACCCGCATGAGCCGCCTGTCCCGGCTCGCCTACCGACTCGCCGCCTGATCAACACAACCAAATTGGGCAATAGAGTCATGCGCCGCGAGGTCGGCCTCGTCGGCCATCAGCGCGGCGTCGACCTCCTTGGTGAATGCGCACTTGCCGCCGAGCCGCGCGAGGTCGCCCGGCCAGCGGTCGCCGGAGGCGGTGACGGGCACCACTGCGGTGCGGTCCCGCTCGACCTGGGCGAGAGCCATGGGTGAGGAGCGGGAGACGATGCGGATCAGCTCGGGGAGGCCATGACGGGATGATATGGCGTCAGAACCTCGCTCCCGTCTGTCACAGGCAGGGCGCGGCCCTCCGCCGACGGTCCGGCCCACAGTGAGGGCACGCGCCCCCTGGTTGACCGAACGGTCGCGAATATCGAAGTCCATCGGACCCCTGAGCTGGGGTGTTGCGAGGACCACTAGAACTCAAGTGAACCGACGGGCCGTCACGAAAGATCGAGGTCAGTGAGTGCCGTACTGGATGGAGTGGCTGTGGAGCCGTGAAAGCGCGTCTGAACCGGTGGAAAGCGGGGGGCTAGCTTTCGGCCGGTCAATATTGAAATATTCGGAGAAAGTGGACGGATCATTAGCCTCGATCTTGCATGACGGCTCGTCAGCTTTGCTGGCGGGCCGTTTCTGCTTGTCCGGGCGTGCTGTTTGTGCCTGTGGGTATGGCGAGGGCC
>NZ_BAAATR010000097.1:0-7007 GCF_039533515.1 Kitasatospora cystarginea
CCCCGAGCAGCCAGTGACAGCCGCCCCCGCAAAGCCGCTCGCCGCCACGAACACGCCGACCACCAGGGCTGCTTGACAAACCAGCCTGAATCATAACCTTCTGGCATTGAATCTTGAAGTCAACCGCTGACAGACGATCTACTCCGGAGACTGCCGCCTCCGACCAGCGTGAGAACCTCGGGAGACCGTCACGCCAGCCCTTTGACCTGTGCCTTCAAGTTGGCGGAGGCTCAGTGACGTACTGACCCGACAACCGCCTACCCTCACCCGTCGGAGGACGCCCATCTCCGGTACCTCGCCACCCTGACCGGTCCCGTTCGAAGCTATGGTCTGGGCTACCTCGCCTCCCGTAACCTCGCCGTCGAGTCCGCCTGCCACGACGCCCTTCACGCCGTCCCGCCCGCCGAAGGCCTGCTCGACGCAGCTGCCGGCCGCGACCTGCTCGCGCTCTGCGAGGGCGTCGGCGCAGAGCTGGTGGAGACGCTGCGGTGGCTCAAGACGACCGGTTATTAGTGCTGTGGCCGGGAATGTTCGTCGGGTTGGTCGGGCCACGGTGGGTGTCCGCCCCAAGGGATGTCCTTCCCGACCCGGAGGATGACGTGTTTTCATCGCTAACCTGGCTCCATGACGCAGCAAGTGAGCACGGTTGTGCTGATGTGTGGTCTCCCGGGAGCGGGCAAGACCACCTATGCGATGGAACTGGTGCGACGCGGCTACATTCGGCTCTCGATCGACGAGGTGGTCTGGGAACGCCTCGGGCAGCGCGACGCAGGTCTGGTGCTGGAGGAGGAGGCGTACGACCAGCTCAAGGAGGAGGTCCGCCGCAAGCAGTGGAAGGAACTGGTCGAGCTGATGCTGGCCGGGCGTGACGTAGTGGTGGACTACAGCTTCTGGAGTCGCGCCGCCCGTGATGATTACAAGGCACTGGTTGAGAGCCACGGCTGCCATTGGGAACTGATCCACCTCAAGGCCGACCGGACGACGCTGGAACGTCGCCTCAGGGTCCGGAACGGCGAGGAAGGCGCCAACTCCGTCACCGTGGACGAGAAGCTGTTCAACCGCTACCTGGTCGGCTTCGAGGAACCGAATGGTGAGGGTGAGCAGGTCTTCATGCAATCTTCGACCTGAAGACCTGAAGACCTGAAGACCTGAAGCCTTGCGGCGGGGTGGGGCGAAGACATACGGGCGAGCGGGATTCAACCTGCTGAGGAAGCGCGTTCTCAGGGCATTGCCTCTGCCGCCGATTGTCGGCGGCTGGCCGGCGGGCGCTCAGCAGACGCCGTGTGCGGGCGAGTTGGCGTATGTGGCAGCCGGGATGTCCGACGCGCTGCGCGATCGGTGACGGGCCAGGGCCTACGACTGCTGCACGTGCCGGTTGCTGAAGAGCCGATTGTCAGTGGGTCTGGGTATGGTCCGTCTGAAGAGCCCGCACCTCAGGATCCTCAAGGGGGAGAACTGCCATGAGCAGCACCAACAGCAGCACGTACGAGGGATTCACGGCCGAGGAGCGGGCCGCGATGAAGGAACACGCCCGAGAGATGAAGGCGGCCGCGCGTCGTAGCTCGCTCGCGGACAAGGCGGCGGAGGCGGTGCGGGACGTGCTCGCGAAGATCGCCGAGATGCAGGACTCGGACCGGATCATGGCCGAGCGCGTCCACGCCGTCATCACGGCCAGCGCTCCGGTCCTCGCGCCGAAGCTCTGGTACGGGATGCCCGCCTACGCGCTGGACGGCAAGGTCGTCTGCTTCTTCCAGAGCGCGGAGAAATTCAAGGCGCGCTACGCGACGCTCGGGTTCAGCGACCAGGCGAAGCTGGACGACGGCGCGATGTGGGCGGCCGGTTTCGCCCTGACCGAGGTGACGCCAGAGGTGGAGGCGCGGATCGCTGCGCTCGTGAAGAAGGCTGTGGGCTGAGGCGCGCCCGGCGAACGGGCTGGGCCTGAGACTGCTGCACGTGCTCAGCAGCCTGACGTTCTCGGGTCGAACCGGGTTTTCCAGTCGGGGAGTTTGGTTGCGATCGCTCCCGTAGGATCGATGGCTATGGTTGATCTCTATCCTCCGACCAGTCCATACGACAGTGGATTCCTCGACACCGGAGACGGCAACCGCATCTACTACGAACAGCTCGGGAACCCTGAAGGCAAGCCTGCCCTGAACGTCCACGGCGGCCCGGGGTCGGGCGCGCCGCAGCGGCCGACGAGGGCCTGGGACCCCGAGCGCTACCGCGTGATCCGCTTCGACCAGCGCAACTGCGGTCGCAGCATCCCGCACGCCAGCGACCCGGCGGCGGACATGAGCCTGAACACCACACAGCACCTGATCGACGACATGGAAAGGCTGCGCGAACACCTCGGCATCGAGCGGTGGTTGCTGAACGGCGGCTCCTGGGGCGCGACCCTCGTCCTGGCCTATGCGCAGCAGCATCCCGAGCGGGTCAGCGAGATGGTCATTCCGGCGGTGACGATGACCCGCCGCTCCGAGATCGACTGGCTCTACCGGGGCGCCGGGCGGTTCTATCCCGAGGCGTGGGACCGGTTCCGCGACGGCGTCCCGGAGGACGAGCGGGACGGCGACCTGCTCGCGGCCTACGCGCGACTGATGGAGAACCCCGACCGGGCGATCCGGGAGAAGGCCGCTGCCGACTGGCTCGCCTGGGAGGACGCGGTAATCTCGAACGAGCCCAACGGCGTGCCCGGCATGTACAGCGATCGCGGGATCGACGCGCAGATCGCGTTCGTACGGATCTGCGCCCACTTCTTCAGCAACGGAGCGTGGCTGGAGGAGGACCAACTGCTGCGCAACGCCCACAAACTGGCCGGGATCCCGGCGGTGCTGGTCCACGGTCGACACGACATGGGCAGCCCGGTACAGACGCCGTGGGAGCTGGCGAAGGCGTGGCCGGAGGCGCGGCTGTGCATCATCGAGGACTCCGGGCACGCCGGAAGCGACACGATGCAGCAGACGGTCCGGGCGGCCATCGAGGAGTTCAAGAACCGGTGATCCTCAGGGCATGTAGCGGACCTGGAATTCCGGGCTGTCAGGGCCCGGGATTCCGGGATGGTGTGTGACACGGGTTGCGTGCCAGTGCCTCCGGTCGGTCGCGCGGGACGCTATGCGGATGTGGCCAACGCTGGGGTGGGGCGCCACCGATGGCGATCGGCAGGACCAAGCACAGACGAAGAAGGTCGGTGGCTGCTGTCGGCAGTTGCTCCGTGGCCTCAAGTGCGCCGGGCTGCTGGGCGGTTGCTCGCCCGTGAACTGGCGGCGCCCGCACATTGCTGCGGGCGCCGCCCGTTTGCCGACACTTGAGCGTCGAAGGTGCGGTGCCGGGCAAGCGCTCAGCCTGGGATGAGTGCATCCCACTGGTCGCGGGTCGGGCCGTCGTGCTGTGGCGAGAAGTCCGGGCGGGCAGCCAGCCAGGCGGTGACGTGCCGGTCCACCTCGTCGGTGCCGTAGGCGTCCTCGGCCGGTTGCAGGAGATGGCGTACCTGGGCCCGGGCCCTCATGACGACGGGGTCGTCGAAGGCGCAGGCGGCCAGGGCGGCAGCCCGCCGATCCGAGGATGGTGAGCTCTCGGTGAGGCGTTGCTCGTTGGCGCGGTCGGCCGTCACCTGCGCGCCGAACCACGGGCGGAGGGCCTGTGCGGTCCAGGTGTGGTAGCCGTTGGGGTCCGCGGCGATCTGGTCGACATGGGTGGCGATGTGCTGGGCGGCACGCAGGCCCAGGGCCGCGCCGTGGCCCAGGGTGGGGTTGGTGTGGACGAGGCTGTCCCCGGCGTTGACCAGGCCGGCGACGATGGGGCCGTCATCGTCGGCTAGGGCGGTCCAGCGGTTGTCCAGGCCTGCCATCGCCAGGACGGCTGTCTGCGGTTCGGGGTCCAGGTCGAGCCAGGCGGCGGTGGCGGGGAAGCTGCGGGCGGCGGCCTCGAACACGGCGGGGTCGGTGAGCGCGCCGCGGGTCGGATCACCCGTGGAGAGCACCAGGTTCACCGCGAAGGTGTCGTTGTCGGAAGGGAAGACGCCGGCGAGCGCGAACGGTGCGGCCGAGCCGGCCTTCACCCGCCTGGGGTCATGCGGGCCGTCCGCACGCAGACGGTACCAGCGGCACAGGTAAGCGATTCCGGCGCGGTGGCTGTCGACCACGGGCGGGCGGCAGCCGGCCGCGATCAGCCAGGCGGGAACCGGCGAGCGACGACCGGACGCATCGACGACGAGGTCCGCCTGGTGCATCTCCGCATCCGCCTGCACGCCGGTGACCCGGGCAGGACGGCCCTCCCCGAAAGCGAGGGCGCGCACCCGGCAGCCTCGCCGCATCTCAACGGTGCGTTCCCGCCGCACGGCCGCGGTCAACACGGCCTCCAGCACGATGCGGCGGGTGCGCAGGGTCACCAAGTCCTCATCGCCGGCCCGATGCGGCGGATGCTCACCGAACCAGTCGAAGTCGTGGTACTCCCGGGCTCCGCGTGCCAGTAGGTCCGCGTAGACATCAGGGGCCTCGGTGCGCAACACGGTGCGAACGGGTGCGAGGAACGAGTGGGGCTGGACGGCCTGCGGGACCCGGGGCCTGTCCCAGTGGAAGAAATCCCGGTTCAGGTCCTCTCCGGCCTGCCGCGCGTCCTGCTCGAACAACGTGACCGTGTGGCCCCGTCGGCCGAGCATGAGCGCCGTCCCCAGCCCGCTGATACCCCCACCGATCACCGCAACCCGCGCCACTGGGCTCCCCTTCGCGTCGTGTTGCGGAATGATCTTATCTACTTGGCGATCTCCGGTCGAGAACCGGCCTCGTCCGTCGCGGTACGGGGGCGGGGCACGGTAGCGACGGGCGCCAGGTCGAGCCGCTTGTCCATGGGTGTCGCGGAGATGATCGGCGAGGCTCGCAGTTCAGGTGAGCTGGCGGCTTCCGGTCGTGAGCCTGGATACGTTAGTTGGAACCAGTGAGGTTCGGCGAGCTGGTGGTTTCTGGCCGGTGGGACACGCTTGTTGGCACCAAGTGAACGGTCGTGCCGCTTCCGACGGTACTGGCCAGAATCTCCCGGCTTCGGCCGGGAGAGCGCGTCAAGAGGCTACCGTCCTCGTTGCCGCCATCAACGAGTGGTTGTGACGTACTGGTCCGACGACAACTCGAACACCCGTACTCGCCGACCGCAGGTGGGATTGACGGTCTCACGGACCGGATGCATCCCCAGTTTGGTCATGATCCGTTCGGAGGCGTCGTTGCCCACTTGAGCGATGCTGACGATCCGCTCCAGCCCTCGCTCTTCGAACCCGAACCGTACAGCGGCCGCAGCGGCCTCGGTGGCCAAGCCCTGCCCCCAGTGGGAACGTCCCAGCCGCCAGCCGATCTCAACCGCCGGCAGTACCTCCGGCAAGAAGTCGGGTACCGAAAGCCCGGTGAACCCGGCCAGCTCGCCAGTGGACCGGATCTCCACGGCGAACAGGCCGAAGCCCTGCGACTCCCACTCGCTCTCGCATGCCTGGATCCCGCCGCGAGTCTGCTGTTCGTCGCGGACGCTGCCGTCACGGATCCACCGCATGACCTCGGGGTCGGCATTGACGGCAGCCATGGGCGCAACGTCTTCCTCGCGCCAGCGACGCAGGATCAAACGGGAAGTCTCAAGCGTGACCATCCAATCATTCTGGATCACATATGGGCTCTCCGCCATCCTCACCAGGCACTTTCGATACACGCCTTGATTGGGCGTTTCACGCTTGAAAGAACCAGTTAATCCCGATTTCCGGACCGCCTGGTCAGTGCTCCGGTGGTAACTCCAGGGGTAGTGGTGACGGGAATGCCGCTGGCGTACGAATGTCCGTTGCAACTGTGCACTTCATCCGTTTCATCCCAGGAAGCCGGGCTGGAGCACGATTGTCCCCTGGATCCCGCGCCCGCTGACCGAAGGCGAGATTCCGTAGTATGCCGTCGTTATGGCGGATCGTCGAGCGTATCCGAGCGACCTGTCCGACGCCCGCTAGGCCCTGGTCGAACCCAGCCTACGTGCTGTTCAACGTCTCTCCAGTTGTTGGTGTTGGATACCCCGTGGAGGGGTGTCCAGGAGGGCCCGCAACTCATCCAACGAGGACATGAACGACCCCAAGGGTTATCGGCGATGGGGTCTGAGCTGCCACCTTATGAACACTCTCAGAAGCCCGGCTTCGACAGTCGGCGGGCACGCGTCCGCGTCTGATCGGGTGTCATCACTGGTGAGCGGGTTGCGAGTGGCGATGCGCTCCGCGCCCTCGATGGGCGTCTGCACCTCTGGCTCTCCTGCAGCCTGAACTGCGGTCCCGCTCCACCCTCGGTCAGTACAGGCGCTCGGCCTCGGCCGCGCGGGCCCGAAGGGTGTCAGCCTGCTCGTGCTCGCCACGAGCTTCGAGGATCTCCGCCCGGCACTCCATGGCGTACGCAGACCGCCCGCCTTGCTCGCGCGCAGATGGAGGCGGCGCCATCGTTGCCATACGGGCTCATTGGCGATTCGTGGCCGAAGCCGCGCACATAGGCCCCGGCGGCCGAGAACACGATGGAGTGCTCGTCTCCCGCTCCGTCGCGCATGGAGCTCCCGCCCAGAGCCTCATGAGCCCTGGCTCCAACATGCGTGGCCAGGTCCCACCTATCGTGTGCCGGCTCAGTGACTGTGACGGGACGCGGTAGTTGGAACCATGGGGGTGTGGTGACCTTGCGATGCGGATCCCCGGGTCACGATGGTTGGAACCAAATGGTCACGCTGCTTGCAACCTGCGGTGAATTGCCATCCATGTTGGAACCAGTAGCGGTGCGGAGCGTTGCCCCAAGCACCGGAGCGTCGGCCGGGGCGGCCGAAGCAGTCGGTGAACCTGTTCGAGACGCGTGCGCGAAGCGGCCTCACCCTGGTGGCTGCGCGGGTGATGACCGCCGTGCACTTCACCAGGGCACTGCGCCGGCGTCCTCGAAGAACTGGCCCGTCGGGCCGTCGTCGGGCAGGGTCGCGAGTTTGATGGCGATGGCCGCGCCCTGTTCGGGGGTGCGCACGCC
>NZ_BAAATR010000098.1:0-6956 GCF_039533515.1 Kitasatospora cystarginea
CGGTTACATTCCGAACCCGGAAGCTAAGCCTCACAGCGCCGATGGTACTGCAGGGGGGACCCTGTGGGAGAGTAGGACGCCGCCGAACAATTATTCAAAGCCGTGGCCCCCAGCGACTCGCTGGGGGCCACGGCTTTTTTGCGTGTCAGAACGTGTTTGACCCGGCCAGTCCGCCGTACCGCCCGAACGCGGTACGGGAGCGGATGCCGGACAATGGAGATGGTGTCCGGTCACGTGGCCGGCACCGCACCGCCGCGGGGCGAACGTGTCGCCGGAACCGGGGTGGTGGAGTTTGAAGCAGCAGACAGGAGTCACCACGATGTCGAACCCGCCCCAGGACCGTCCCGAGCGTCGATCGGACGACGGCGGCGGCTACGAGCCCCGGTCACGCGGGGGCTGGTCGAACGACCGTGGCGGGTACCGTCGCGACGATCGTTCCGACCGCGACCGTGGTGGCTACCGTCGCGACGATCGCCCCTCCGGCGGCTATGGCCGTGACCGTGACGACCGCGGTGGTTTCCGCCGTGACGACCGTCCGCAGGGTGGCGGCTTCCGCCGTGACGACCGCCCCTCCGGTGGTTTCCGTGAGGACCGTCCGCGTCGGGACGAGCGTCCTCAGGGCGGTGGCTTCCGCCGGGATGACCGTCCGTCGGGTGGCTATGGCCGTGACCGTGACGACCGCGGTGGTTTCCGCCGGGATGACCGTCCGCAGGCCGGTGGCTTCCGTCGCGACGACCGTCCGTCGGGTGGCTATGGCCGTGACCGTGACGACCGCGGTGGTTTCCGCCGGGATGACCGTCCGCAGGCCGGTGGCTTCCGCCGTGACGAGCGTCCGTCGGGTGGTTTCCGTGAGGACCGTCCGCGTCGGGACGAGCGTCCGCAGGGCGGTGGCTTCCGCCGGGATGACCGTCCGTCGGGTGGCTATGGCCGTGACCGTGACGACCGCCCCTCCGGTGGTTTCCGCCGGGATGACCGTCCGCAGGGCGGGTACGGCCGTGACCGTGACGACCGCGGTGGTTTCCGTCGGGATGACCGTCCGCAGGGCGGCGGCTTCCGCCGTGACGACCGCCCCTCCGGTGGTTTCCGTCGGGACGAGCGTCCGTCGGGTGGTTTCCGTGAGGACCGTCCGCGTCGGGACGAGCGTCCGCAGGGTGGCGGCCATGGCCGTGACCGTGACGACCGCGGCGGCTTCCGCCGGGATGACCGTCCGCAGGGTGGCGGCTTCCGCCGCGACGACCGCCCGTCGGGTGGTTTCCGTGAGGACCGTCCGCGTCGGGACGAGCGTCCGCAGGGCGGTGGCTTCCGCCGGGATGACCGTCCGTCGGGCGGGTACGGCCGTGACCGCGACGACCGCCCCTCCGGTGGTTTCCGCCGGGACGAGCGTCCGTCGGGTGGTTTCCGTGAGGACCGTCCGCGTCGGGACGAGCGTCCGCAGGGTGGCGGCTTCCGCCGGGATGACCGTCCGTCGGGCGGCTATGGCCGTGACCGCGACGACCGCGGCGGCTACCGAGGCGGCCGGCCGCACGAGGGCCGCGAGGGCCGGGGCGGCGGGTTCCGCCGTGACGACCGCTCGCACGGCGGTGGCTTCCGCCGGGACGACCGGCGTGACGACCGCCGGGACTACGACGACCGCCGTGGCAACCACGAGCCGGTCCACCGGCTGCCGATCCCGGACGACGTCACGGGCTTCGAGATCGACGCGGATGTGCGCCAGGACCTGAAGAGCCTGCCGAAGACGCTCGCGGACGACGTCGCCCGCAACCTGGTGATGGTCGCCCGACTGCTCGACAGCGAGCCGGAGGAGGCGTACAAGTACTCGCGGGTCGCGCTGCGGCTGGCCTCGCGTGTCGCCTCGGTCCGTGAGGCGGCGGGCTTCGCCTCGTACATGACGCAGCGGTACTCCGAGGCGCTGACCGAGTTCCGGGCGGCGCGGCGGATGACCGGGCGGGCGGACCTGTGGCCGGTGATGGCGGACTGCGAGCGTGGTCTGGGCCGTCCGGAGCGGGCGCTGGCGATGGCCGGGGAGCCCGAGGTGAAGCAGCTGGACAAGGCCGGCCAGGTCGAGATGCGCCTGGTCGCAGCGGGTGCCCGCAGCGACATGGAGCAGTTCGACGCCGCCGTGGTGACGCTGCAGAGCCCGGAGCTGGCATCCAGCTCGATCCACCCGTGGACCGCCCGCCTGCGCTATGCCTACGCCGAGGCGCTGATCGCGGCCGGCCGGGCGGAAGAGGCCCGCGACTGGTTCGCCAAGGCGGCCGACGCCGACACCGACGGTGTCACCAACGCCTCCGAGCGGCTGGCCGAGATCGACGGCCTGGAGTTCGTCGACGCGCTCGACCCGGAGCTGGAGGAGGCCGGGCAGGGCGCTGAGGCCGAGGCGGAGCCGGTCCGTCGCAAGATCGCGATCGACGACACCGGCGAGGACCGGGTGATCTTCGAGGACGAGGAAGACGTCGAGGAGTACTACGACGAGGACGACGTCGAGATCGAGGAGGACGTCGAGGGCGAGGCCAAGAAGTAGTCCGCCCCGCGTCCGCGCACGCACAACGCCGGAGGCCCGGCCGGTACGCACATCCCGTGCGTACCGGCCGGGCCTCCGGCGTATTCGCCAGGTCCCATCGGACCAGACCGCCGGGCCACCGGATCGGGACCCGCGAAGCCGGCCCGCCGGGCGGCGTCAGCCGAGCGCGAGGCTGCGCAGGACCAGCCCGGTGGCCGGCTTGGGCCCGAAGGAGGTGGACTTCCGGGGCATCATCACACCCTGTTCGGCCAGCCGCCGGACCACGCTCTCCTTGACCGGGTGGAGCAGGACCGCCGTGCCCCCGCTCCGGGCGGCCTCGCGCTCGGCGGCCTCGGCGCTGTGCAGGTAGCCGATGTCGTCGGGGCCGTCGGGGATCCGCCACACGTGGTCGAGCAGGGTGGCGTGCAGGACGGTGGCGTCCAGGCGGCGCCACTCCTCGGGCTTGCCGGTGGCCACGGTGGCGGCGACCAGTTCCTCGTCCGGCTCGATGAGCAGCCGGTACATGCCGTCGCCGCCGGTCAGCAGGAAGGCGTTGCCGGCGTGCTGCTTGGCCTCGGCCAGTGCCTGGAGGGCCGTCTCCAGCGGGCCGGGGACCTCCTTGAGCTGCCAGTGGTCGCCGAGCCGGGCGAGCGCCTCGGTGATCGGAAGCCGGTACAGCACCCGGTGGATGGCCCGGACCCGGAGCGGGTAGCGGGCGGTGTCGACCAGCAGTACCAAGCCACGGTCCCACGGGCTGAGCGGCAGGTGCCGGTGCTCGCGCTGGAGGCGCAGGTACATCTCCCAGCGGTGGTGGCCGTCCGCGATCAGGGCCCTGCAGGTGGCGAGGTCGCGGCTGACCGCGGCCAGTTCGGCGGGGTCGGTGACGGCCCACAGGCGGTGGTGGGTGCCGTCGCTGGTGGTCGTGGTGAGCAGTGGCTCGCCGAGGACGGCCCGTTCGATCACCTCGGCCGCACCGCCGTTGCCCCGGTAGGTGAGCAGCAGCGGTTCCAGGTTGGCCCGGGTGGTCCGCATCAGACCGACCCGGTCTGCGACCGGGCGGGGCATCACGTCCTCGTGCGGCAGTACCACGCCGGCCTCCCGGCCGCTGACCGCCAGTGCGCCGATCAGGCCGCGCTGCAGGGCGCCGCCGCCGGGGCCGTCCTCGGCGGTGCGCTGCTCGTAGACGTACAGGGCCGGTTCCGGGTCGGGGGCGAGGACGCCCTCGCGCTGCCACTCGGCGAGCAGCCGGGCGGCGTGCCGGTAGCGGGTGTCGCGGTCGGGGCGGTCGCCGGTGTCCTCGGGTTCGGGCCTGGGAAGGATGAGCCGGACGATGTTGTGGGGGTCGGCGGTCTCCAGGTCGAGCCGCCGCCCAGGATCCACCACGTCGTACGGGGGCGAGGTGACCGCGGCGAGCGTACCGACCCGGTCGGGGACGTATCGCAGGGCGCGGAACGGTGAGAGGGACAGCCCCGCAGTGGCGACGTGGCCGGGGTCACCGGGGCCGCCCGCTGGAGCCTCTGCTCCTGTGTCTGCACTGGGTGTGCTCATTCTGGGCATCGTAACCAAGTACGCGTTGTTGGGAGATCTCGTAGATCACAGTGCCACGGCCGGCTCGTCGGGAACGGGTCGTGCCCGGCACCGACGGCGGCACCTGGGGCCGGGTTCGGATTGGAGACGGGGTACGGGATGAGTGACGGGCAGAAGCAGGCGAACGGCGGGGGCGCCGACGTTCCGGCGCAGGGCGGGCCCGGGGCGCCGAAGGGCGGCGTGTACGACTGGTTCCGGCGCGGGGCGCGGCTGCTGGAACAGGGCCACCCGGCGGCGGCCGAGCAGTTGCTTTCGCGTGCGGCCGAGGCGGAGCCGCATTCGCGGAGCATCCGGGAGACGCTGGCGAGGGCGCAGTTCAGCGCCGGGCTGTTCGAGTCGGCGCTGGAGAACTTCCGGGCGGTGGCGCTGGCCGATCCGACGGACGACTACGCTCAGTTCGGGTGGGGTGTCTCGGCGGCCCGGTTGGGCGACTTCGAGACGTCCGTCGAGCACCTGGCCCTGGCGGTCGCCATGCGGCCGGAGGCGGACCACTACCGGGCCGCGCTGCGGCAGACCAGGGCGACGCTGGCGGCCCGCGCCGGTGCCTACGGACCGCTGCTGCCAGGTGCGCCCGGGTACTCGGCGCCGCCGGAGGACGGGCAGGCCGGGTGACGCCGCGGGGCGGGCCGGGCCGAGTGCGGCCGGTACGACGATGAGCAAGAGGATGAGGTAGAGGACTGATGACGGACACCGCAGCCGGCCAGGCACGTACCGCTCCGGGGGGCTGTGACCGCCCGCTGACCGAGGCGTACGACACGGCGCTGCTCGACCTCGACGGTGTGGTGTACGCCGGAGCGCACGCGATCCCGCACGCGGTGGAGTCGCTGGCGGCGGCCCGCGCGGCCGGGATGCGGCTGGCGTACGTGACCAACAACGCCTCCCGGCCGCCCCGGGCGGTGGCCGGCCACCTGACCGAGCTGGGCATCCCGGCCGAGGCCGCCGACGTGATCAACTCGGCGCAGGCGGCGGCCCGACTCGTGGCTTCGATGGTTCCGGCCGGCGCCAAGGTGCTGGTGGTCGGCGGCGCGGGCCTGGAGGAGGCGCTCGTCGAGCGCGGCCTGGTGCCGGTCCGGTCGCTGGCGGACGGGCCGCTCGCGGTGGTCCAGGGCTACGACCCGTCGGTCGGCTGGCAGCACCTCGCCGAGGCCTCCTACGCGGTGGCGGGCGGGCTGCCCTGGGTGGTGTCCAACACCGACCTGACGATCCCCACCGCCCGGGGCATCGCCCCCGGGAACGGCACGCTGGTGGCGGCGGTCCGCACCGCGACCGGCGTCGAGCCCGAGGTGGCGGGCAAGCCGCTGCCGCCGATGCACCGGGAGACGGTGATCCGGACCGGCGCGAAGCATCCGCTGGTGGTCGGCGACCGCCTCGACACCGACATCGAGGGCGCCTACAACGGCGGTGTCGACAGCCTGCTGGTGTTCACCGGTGTCACCACCCCCGCCCAGCTGCTGGCGGCCCCGGCCCGGCACCGGCCCACATACGTCGCGGCCGACCTGCGCGGCCTGCTGACCGGCCAGCCGGAGGTGGCGGCGCTGGGCTATGGGCGCTACGGCTGCGGCGGGTACCAGGCGTGGGCGGACAACGGGGAGCTGCGGCTGAGCGGCGGCGGACAGGCCCCGTACGACGGTCTGCGGGCGCTGTGCGCGGCGGCCTGGACGGCGGCGGACGCGGGCGGCTCGGCGGTGGACGGCAGCAAGGCGCTCGCCGAGCTGGGGCTGTAGCGGCGCCCTACCCGGCCGACCCCCGGGGGAGTCAGAGCAGCGAACGCAGGCGCAGCAGGTCGCGGAAGCCGGCCTCAAGCCGGACCCGGCCGCCGGCCCAGGCAGCGGCGAAGTTGAGCTGTCCGCCGACCATGGCGACCAGGTCGTCGCCGGTCATGGAGAGGCGGATCTCGGCCTTGGCGGGCGGCGGGCCGGGGATCTCGACCATGTCGGTGATCCGGCTGTCCTTGAGGCGGCCGGAGAAGGTCAGGTCGAGGTCGGTGATCCAGCAGGTGAGGGAGCGGTCGAGGGCCGCGGCCTTGCGGGCGTCGCCGTCCGCGTTG
Organism: Kitasatospora cystarginea; assembly: GCF_039533515.1. Taxonomy (NCBI): domain Bacteria; kingdom Bacillati; phylum Actinomycetota; class Actinomycetes; order Kitasatosporales; family Streptomycetaceae; genus Kitasatospora; species Kitasatospora cystarginea. The sequence continues at coordinate 6,135 of NZ_BAAATR010000098.1, forward strand.
CCGAGGTTGCTGCTGAACTGCTCCAGCGCCTGCCGGCACTGCTCGATCGTGGCCATGACTGCTGGTCTCCCGTCTGCCCGCCTCCTGTTTCAAGGCGCCGACCGTCCACGCTATCGCAGCAGTGCCGGAACCCGGCCGGGCGGCAGCGGCAGCGTAGGGCGGATCCGAGGCGGTAGCGTCGTGGATGTGGTGGGCCAGGTCCGGCTGCACAGCGTGGTCACCGGGCCGGGGTCGCAGTCGGTGCGAGGCACTAAGGAGGCACTCGGGATGCTGCGGGATGCGGTACGGGGAGTCGTGGTGGTGGCCACCGAGCTGGCCGAGGAGACCGGCAAGCGGGTCGTGGGCGCGGCCACCGGACTGCTGGAGCGCGGCGGCGTGGACGTCGCGGCGATCGAGCGGACCGTGAGCGAGCAGTTCCCGCCGTCGGCCAGGTCGTTGCAGACGCTGGCGGGGGAGGCGGTGACGGCCGGCCGGGCCGGTCTGGATCTCGCGGTGGGGGTGGCCCGTGGCGAGGTGGAGAAGGTCTTCGAGCGGGTCGGCGACCAGGTGGTCAAGGTGGGCGTGGTGCTCAGCTACCTGGAGAGCAAGCTGCGCGAGGTGGAGGAGCAGCCCCACCTTCCTCCGGAGAGCAAGCCCGAGGCGCGCGCCGCCGGGCTGTTCGAGGCGGGCTGGGACGAGCGGGCGGCCGAGCCGGCGAAGGCCGACGAGGTGAACGGCACCGCGACGGCCGGGCGGCCCGCGCCCGCGCCTGCGCCTGCGCCTGCGCGGCGGGCCGCGGCGAAGCCGGCGGCGGCGAAGCGGCCGGCCGCCGGGGCCGGTGCG
>NZ_BAAATR010000099.1:0-6854 GCF_039533515.1 Kitasatospora cystarginea
CCTGCGGGTACTTCTTCGGGGCGGCCATGGCCTCGGGTCCTCTCATGAGGCCCATCTGACCCGCTGTCACCATCCGCCGCATCTCGGGGGAAGCTCATGCTGTCGGCTGGGCGCAGCGGGTCGGCGAGTTGGGCGCGCAGCGCGCTGCCGGGGGAGGCTGGCGGCGCCGGGGCGCTGCCGGGCGTCGGGTTTCGAGCTGGGGGACGGCCGGGATCGAGGAGATCGGGGTCCTGGCGAACGAGCGCGTCTTCTATCGCGAATGAAGGCGGTCTCCTCCGCCGTGATGGGGATCAGCCAGACGACGGCGACATCAATGCCGTTCTCGATGGTGACCGAGGAGAAGTCGTCGTCGAAGTAGGCGGGCAACCCCGCATAGAGGGACGTCATGGTTCCGCCGGGCAATGGTGCGGGAAGCGCCACCACGTCGCCGTGAAGGATCGCCTCACCGCTCGCCGTCGGCTGCCCGGCGACGTATTCCAGCACTTCGGGGACGCGCCCGTAGCCATTGGTGCGGCTGATGTTCTCGCAGGCCAGCAGTTCCAGGTGGAAGTGACGGTCCGAAGTCGGGTGCCACAACGGAGTACGAGAGAGGTCAATCGTCGCGAACGCCTGGGTGCCTGGGAGCTGGCCCTCGCGGAAGCACGCCACCTGAGGAGTGCCCTGCGCAGCGCTTGCGGGTGGAGACCAGGCACCAATCATGTGCCCGAGTCGGCTCTCAAAGTGGTCTATGAACTCCGGCGCGCAAAGGTTCGAGCGGCAGCCGTGTCACACGGCCCACCCCAAATCGCACACCCACCGCCACCCCATACGTGGCTCGCACGCTCAGCCCCCGTTATTCCCCGCCCTGTCGGCCCGATGGGCATGACATACCCCACAGTGCAGATGTACAAGTTTCAACATGATTGCCGGTAGCGTCGTTCTTGCCCCGCCACCGCAGGGCACCGCCCGGAGCCGTCACCCCATGACTCCGGGCTGATCAAGGAGGAAAGATCATGAACAAGTCCGTCGGACGCCGGGCCGCCACCGCGGCCGCCGCGCTCGCCGCGACGCTCGGTGGGCTGCTGCTCGCTGGCGGTACCGCCTCGGCCGCACCGCTTCAGGCCGTCCACCACGACACCACCGCCTCCGTCTCCCCAGCGGCCTTCCAGGTCCGCGACCACGAGGGCGACCGCTTCGACCGCTACGGCAGCGGGCACACGAGCCGCTGGGACGGCCACCGCTCCTGGGAACGCCAGGACAACTACTGGTACAGCAACGACCACGGCCACCGGTACCGCTACGACGGCCACCGGTTCTACCGGTGGGACAGCGGCTGGCAGGTCATCCAGGTCATCAACGTGTACGGGTTCAACCCGCACGTCCTCCGCTGACCTGCGGCGGCTCGGGGCGGGAACACGCGCCTAGTTCGGTGCCGGCACACCGCGCGGCCCCGAGTCGCCCTCTCGCGCTGCCGCCTGGTCGGACACCGGTGTCCGACCAGGCGGCAGCGCCCACGGCTGGGGCACTCGCACCCGCCATTCAGGGGGGCCACCACCCACACGGGGAGTCATGCCGTGAACGGCTGCGCAGATCAAATGCTCGACTCGCACTCTTGGAGGCGGCGCTCCTCGGCTGGGGGGAGCTGGTGGACGACATGGACGTTGCCGCAGGCGGCGACGCCGGTGATGTTGATCCGGTGGGCTGCCGAGTAGTCGGCGTTTTCGCGGTCCTGCTTGAACCCACCCAGGATGCCGGTGCCCTCGACACGCACCTCGACGTCTTCGGGGACGACGACGTAGACGGTGCCGAGCCATGTGTTGACGTGAATGGTCGTTTCCGGGCCGGTGAACTGGGCCTCACGGAGATCGATCACTCCGCGGCTGATGACCGCGGTGCTGCGATGGCTGTCTCCCACCAGCCAGCGCCCCGTACGGACGAAATTGCTGAGGACGCCGACGGCTTTGGTCGACGCCGGTGCTCCGCTCGACCAGGGGACTGGCTGCAGGTCCTTGACGATGGAGGCCAGTTCGTCCTTGGACTTGGCGCTGTAGACCAGTTCCAGACGCTCTTCCAGTTCGCCGGTGGAGACCCGGCCGTCGGCGGTGGCGGCTTGCAGTACGTCTACGGCTCGCTCGCGGTCGGCATCGGATGCGCGCAGTGCTGAGTCGGTGGGAATGCCTTTGCGCGCGCCGGGGTCGCCGGGCGTAGCCTCAGTGGGCTGTGAAGCATCCATAGTTCGAGTTCACCTCGCTGTATCTGTGCAATGGAACGGGGCCACGGATGAGAGGCGGTCGGGCTCGCTGGCGCGGAGGCGCCGCCCGGCGCTCTGTGTGGGCGCCTCGGTGCCGTCAGGCCGACCGGGCGCCGGTCCGGCTGGGCCGGTCGAGGAGGCTTGTGATTCTCTCCGCGACGATCCCCGGCTGCTCGGCCTGGATGAAGTGAGCCGAGTCGACCTTCTCGAACCGCCCGTCCGGCAGCGTCTCGACCCAACGCCGCTGGTGCTCGGTGATGACGGCGTGTTGTCGTTCCCGGCCCCTGACGGGGCGGGATGCTGAGAGCAGGACCGTCGGGCACGTCGGGAGGCCCGGCGGTTCGGCGCGGAACTGGGGGATGGCCGCGGCAACGGCTTTGAACTCCTTCCTCGTCTGCGCGATACCGGCCGGGACGAAGTCCTCGGCGAGCATGGTCGCGTAGGTGTCCACCGGGAAGACGCGGCCGATGTTTCCGCTGGCCATGCGGGCCAGCCTGCGGAAGCGGACGAGTGCCTGCGTCACGCCCATTGCGCGGTCGACCTTCCTGGCGGTCCGGTCGAAGGTGTCGTAGACGGGCGCGCTCTCCAGTGTCGGATCGAGCAGCAACAGCCCTCGCAGCCGCGGCCCCAGACTCTCCACGGCGCGGCGCGCGACCAGCCCTCCCATGCTGTGCGCAACGAGCACGAACCGGCCGGGGACAACTGCCGCAGCCATGGCGACCAGGTCCGCGACCATGTCGTCGATGCCCAGTTGTACCGCCGTCCGGCCACTGCGGCCGAAGCCGGCGCGGTCGTAGGCGACCAGTCGCGCCCGATCCGTCAGCAGTGGCAGCACAGGGTCCCAGCAGGTGCGTCCCAGGCCCTGGCCTGCCTCGAAGAGCACCCAGTCCGACCCGTTGCCGGACTCCTCCACGTAGACGGACCGACCGTTCACCTGCACTGCCCGCCCCGATGCCTGACGCATGTTCCCCTCCGCAGACTACGTTTCCAACTTCGATAATAGTATCGCTTGTGAAATAGTTGAGTCATGGACACCACCGAAGTGCTTCTCCACCCGGTGCGTCTGCGCGTGGTGCACGCGCTTTCCGGCGGCCGGGTGCTGACCACCTCCCAGCTGTGCGAGCGCATGCCCGAGGTCCCGAAGGTGACCATGTACCGGCACGTCGCCCTGCTGGCCGAGGCGGGCTTCCTGGAGGTGGCCGACGAGCAACGGGTGCGCGGCGCTGTCGAGCGGCACTACCGGCTGCGCCAGGACCGCCCCGTCGTCGACGCCGACGCGGCCGCCGCGATGTCGCCGGACGATCACCGCCGGGGCTTTGCCGCCGCCATGGCTGTGCTGATCGCAGAGTTCAACGCCTACCTCGACCGCGACGGCGCCGACCCAATCGCGGACGCGGTCTCCTACCGCCAGGGCACGCTCTGGCTCAGCCCGGACGAACTCGCCCAGGTGACCCATCAGTTGCTCACGGTGCTGGGCCCCTGGCTGGCCAACCAGCCAGCTCCGGGCCGGGCACCCTACCTGCTCAGTCCCATCCGCTTCCCCGTCGGTCCGACGTTCTCCGACGAAACGCCCAGCTAAAGAAGCGGCTTTGCCCCTGAGTGAAAGCTGAGCTCGGCGGCGTTGATTTCTTCGGGCTGGATGGGCACCACGGTTCCGGCGGGATTGGGTGCCGGTGGCTTTCCGGTGAGTTTGGCTCCACCCGGTGTGATGGTGTGCGACATGCCGCGTGTGGAGCAAATGGGGGTGGAGGGCCGTTCGGCCGTCACGCTGTGCCCGTTGATCACCGTCCAGGTCAGGGAGACCGGTGGTGCACAGGTCGTGTGAGTGGCTGTTCGAGAGGATTCGGCGGGCTCATCGTGAGCAGGGGCCGTCGGGGCGGGAGCTGGCGGCTCGGTTCAAGGTGTCGCGGCGGACGGTACGCCAGGCGATCGAGTCGCCGGTGCCACTGAAGCGGAAGTCGCCGCCGCCACGGCCGAGTGGAGCGGCTCGCGGCGGAGCCCTACTGACCAGCAGTGATGCGCTGATCACTTGAGCCCGCCATCGTTTGACGACATCCGGACAGGTGGCGGCGAGTGCTCGCCGCGACTCACCCCGCCCCAGCAGTAAGCAACTTGGGTTGACTAGCGAGATTAGTCAACTAGAGTTGCTTGCATGCCTGCCGTTGAGAGCCCCGTGCCGCAAGATCCTGCTGACGCCTTGGCAGCTGTCGCGGCGCTGCGGCGCCTTGCCGATCAGCTGGAGGACGCTGCGGTCGAGCAGGCCATGCGGGCGGGCTGGGGCTGGCCGCAGGTCGCCGAGGCGCTCGGTGTGACGCGCCAAGCCGTTCACAAGAAGCACGCCAAGCGGCTCATCGCTGCTGGGGTCGAGTTGAGGAGGCGCAGCGATGTCCGCAATTGACGGGTACCTGCATGCGATCATCGTGCGGGCGATACAGGAAGCCCGTGAGGACGGATCGGCGACGATCGAGGCCCACCATCTCCTGTTGGCGATCGCCGCTGACAATGAGGCCACCACGCACCGGATACTGACCACGGCGGGGCTCGATCGCCGAGCGGTCCGCGACGCACTGGACTGGGAGTTCGAGCACAGCCTGCGGGCAGTCGGGGTCTCTCCCGCCGCGTGTGCCCTTCCTCGGCCGAGCCCCGTTTCCGGGCAACCCAAGATCGGCGCATCGGCCAGGCTCGCGCTGGAGCGGAGCTTCGCCTCTGTCCGCCGCAAGAAGGAGCTGCGGCCAGCACATTTGCTGCTCGGGATCTTGCAGGCCCAGGTCGGCACCGTGCCACGTGCTCTGGCCCTGGCTGCCGTCGACCAGGACCAACTGGTGAACCGCGTGCAGCAGGCGCTCAGCAGCGAAGACGCATGACCACCAGAGATGGCCTATTGCCGCCGATCCGGCGTGGACAGGGGCCGCACGGCCTACACGGCTTACCCACCAGCAAGGAGAAGGTTCAATGGACCAATGTGCTGCCTACACCGACGGCGGCCAACCGCACGCCGCAGCGACCGGGAACGAGGGCGCCAGAGCTGCAGCCGTACCCGCCTCAGCGGCCGACGGCCACGCCAGGATCCAACGCCTACTCGACCAGGCCGTGTCTCCTGGGGGCCTTCCCGGCATCCTCGCCGAGATCCGCGACGGCGACCGGCGGTGGTCCGGTACGGCGGGAACGGCTGACACCGCAACCGGCCGTAAGCGCTCACCGCAGGACCGGTTCCGCATCGGCAGCATCAGCAAGTCGTTCGTGGCCACTGTGATGCTGCAGTTAGCGGCTGAAGGCCGGCTGAGCCTGGACGATGCCGTGGAACGGTGGCTGCCCGGCATAGTCCGCGGCAACGGCCACGACGGCGGCACGGTCGCCATCAAGATGCTGCTCAACCACACCAGCGGGATCTTCAACTACACCGATGACCAGGAAGCCCTGAACCGCGACGAGATCCACACCCCCGAGTCGATCGCGCAGATCGCCATGTCGCATCCGGCCACCTTCGCACCGGGATCGGACTGGGCGTACTCCAACACCAACTACGTCCTCGCAGGCATGATCATCGAACGGGCCAGCGACCGGGCGCTCGCCGACGAGATCACCGACCGGATCGCCGACCCGCTCGGCCTGACCGGAACCTACCTGCCACACGGCAGCGACCCGACGATCCGTGAGCCGCACTCCCGGCATTACACGAAGTTGTTCCAGACCGACTCTGACGCCCCCGTCTACGAGGCGACCGAGCTTGATCCGGCCATGTTCTGGGCAGCCGGCGGCATGATCTCCACCGCCCAGGACCTCAACCGGTTCTTCAGTGCCCTGCTCGGCGGCCGCGTGCTGCCGCCCAACCAGCAACGCGACATGTTCACCACGTTGCCGACCCGCGGCTGGCTCCCCCATACCACCTACGGTCTCGGCATCTCCTCAGTGAGGCTGCCCGGTGGGGAAACGGTCTGGGGCATGGGTGGTGCGCTCCTGGGCTCATGGTCCTACAGCTACGGCACCCGCGACGGAGCGCACATGCTCACCGCTAACGTCAACGGCGACTGGGTGGACAAGGGTTGGGACGACCCCATCGGCATCTTCACCGATCTGCTTCGGACGAAGTTCTCACCTCTGAGCGGGACCTGAGCATCGCAATCACGGTGCGGATCGTGTGCTCAGGACCGCGGCCTCGCGGGGAGCCGGCACCGACCCAGGGGCTTGCCGGTGGGGAAGTTCGCGGAGGACCGGCAGAGCCGTCGGGCGGCAGCGTCGCCCGACATCTGAGCGAGCAAGGAGACGGGTCCTCTTCCCGCCGCGCAACTGTCAGGGAGGCGGGGCGGAGGACACGCAATCACAACCTACCGGCGCCCCACCTCCGCGTTCCCGGACACCCCGCTATCCCTGAATGCGTCACCCGATCAGTGGCTCCCGAACTCGCCGGAAAACACCACCCGTCGACGAGTGCGTTCCCTTCACGAACGGCCTAAATCCAGTGCCGACTTCTACCGGAGACCCGGGGCTCATATGAGCCGACTGAATCACCCAACTCAACCGCTGAGCTTAGCTTGATCTTTAACCTGTGCGGCCGTAGTGCTGGTCGAGCGTCTCGGCGCGTTTGACGGTCTTTCCCGGTGTGTGGCGGGGTGCTCTCGCTCGG
>NZ_BAAATR010000100.1:0-6442 GCF_039533515.1 Kitasatospora cystarginea
AGACGATCCGCTCGACGTTCTCGACCTCGTTGTAGGTCGGGATGATCACCAGCACCGGGCCGAGATCGGCGAAGGTGCTCTCCTTGGGGGTCTCCTCGGGGGCAGTCACGTTGTGCCTTTCGAAGCGGCGGGAGTGGCAGCGGGCCGTTACGCGCGCCCTCTTGCGCGCACCAGCAGCGACACCGTCAGCCCGCGCACATGCCGGACCTCGCTCGGGGTGAACACCGCTCGCAGGGCACCGGCCTGGCCGGCCGGCAGTGCCTGGTACGGGTCGTCGCCAGTGCCGATGGTAACGACCCAGGTACGGCTCACGTCACCGATACAGCGGACCGGAACCGGGCACTCCGACGGGAACAGGTCCTCCGCCCGTGCCGCGGTCTCCGCGATCAGCAGCGGTCTCGGACGGACGCCGTCCGGCAGGTGGTACGCCACTCCGGCGCCCACCATCATCCACGCCTTCTGCCCGGCCACCGCCACGATCCCGTCCCCGGCCCGGTAGCCGGACGCCACCAGGCGCGCCGCGCCCCGGTAGTCGGTCTCGGTCCGCGCGGTCACGTACCGCACCGCCCGCTGCTCCGGCAGCCCGAGCAGTCCGACCACGGCGACCACGGCCAGCGCCGGTGCGGCGGCGAGCCCCGGGGCCGTCCGGAGGCGCGCCGGGGTCCGGGAGGGCGCAGGGAACGGTGCGGCCGCCCCCCTGCGCGAGTTCGTGACCCGCCCGGCACCCTCTGGGGTGCGTGGGGCATTGCGCGACCCGGCGTCCGCGTTGGCGCGGGGGCGCTCGCGCTGTTTTTTGCGCCCTCGGAGCGGTGCGTCCTCGCGAAGCGCCGGCGTCCCCCAGAGTGCCACCCGGACGCCGAGAGCCTGTGCGGCGGCGCGGACCGCCGCGACGCCGCCGCCCGCGAGTGCGGCCCAGGCGGGCAGGGTGAAGAGCAGATAGCGGTCGACGAAGTACGAGGTGCGCCCCTGCGAGACCAGCCAGACCCCGAGCACCGGCAGCACGGCCGCGGCCGCCGCCTGGACCGCCGCCGACCGGTGGCCGCGCCACGCCAGGGCAGCCGCCGCCAGCAGGAGGAAGGCGCACATCACCCCGGACGAGCCGAGGAGCTCCGGCCAGAACGTCCGCAGCCGGTACCGGGTCGCGACGGCGATCCACTCCAGCTGGCGTCCAGACTGCCGCTGCCCCAGCAACATCACGGGCACCGTGGGCAGCAGCGCCGCCAACACCGCCGGCGGGAACCACCGCAGCGCCCGGGTGTCCCGTCCCGACCGGACGGCCAGGGCCACCACCACGCACTGCCCGGCGAGGCTGCTCAACGAGACCAGGTGGAAAACCCCGGCGAGCGCCGTGCACAGCGCGTACCAGGCCCAGCGCGCCGGGCAGGGCCGCTCCAGGGCCCGCAGCAGGCACCAGGTGCCCGCCGCCACGGCGCAGGTGACGATCGCGTACGAGCGGGCCTCCTGCGCGTACGCCGAGACGTTGGGGAGGTCCGCCAGCAGCAGTCCGGCGGCCACCGCGGCCACCCGGCTGCCGAACCACCGCAGCGCGGCGAGCGCCGTGAAGGCGGCGGCGGCGGCCATCGCCAGTGCGGAGGGCAGCCGCAGGCTGAGCACCGAGTCGCCGAAGACACCGGTCCAGGCGTGCAGCACCAGGTAGTACGCACCGTTGCTGGCGTCGACGTTGCCGAGCATCGCGAACAACTGCGGCAACGGCCGGGTCGCCGCGCTCCAGCTGGAGAACTCGTCGCGCCAGAGCTCGGGAGTGGTGATCCGGTAGAGGCCGAGCAGCAGGGTGACCAGGGCGGGCGATAGCCAGACGCTGCGAAGCGCGCGCCCGGGAGAGCTCAAAGGTTCGATGAGCATGGGAAGTCAAGGCGATCTGTGAAGCTGACTGGAAGTCAGTCCGCAAGGCGGGCCCGGCCAGGATACGGGAGCCGGACGGGCCCGCGAGGCGGTGTCAACCGGCGGTGGTGAGGTCGCCCAGGCGGCGGTTGCGCGCGGCCCGGGCGGCGGCCCGGACCGGCTCCGGCTGGGCGGCCAGTTCGCCGAGTGCGTGGGCGATCGCCCGGCCGGCGCGTTCGCAGAAGGCGTCCGGCTCCGCCGCGGCGTCCGGGAGTTCGGGCAGCACCTGGTCCACCAGACCGGCCGCCGCGAGGTCGTGCGCGCCGATGCCCTGGGTCCGGGCCAGTTCAGCCGCGTGCTCGCCATCCCGGTGGACGATCGCCGAGGCGCCCTCCGGCGGCAGCGGTGCCAGCCAGGCGTGCTGGGCCGCCAGCACCCGGTCGGCGGGCAGCAACGCGAGCGCGCCGCCTCCCGAGCCCTGGCCGAGCAGTACCGCCAGCACCGGGGTGCGCAGGGCGATCAGCGTGTCCAGACAGTGGGCGATCTCCATTGCCACGCCGTCGAGTTCGGCCTGGACGGAGAGTTCGGCCCCCGCGGTGTCCACCACCGTGACCAGGGGGAGTCCGAGCTGTTCGGCGAGAGTGGCCGTGCGCCGGACGCACCTCAGATCGGCGGCGGTGAACGGACGCTCGGTGCCGGGAGTCGCTCGCTGCTGGCCGACCACCACGGCCGGCCGGCCCCCGAACTCGGCCAACGCGCGCACCAGTGCGCCCGCCGCCCGGCCTTCGCACGGGGTGGGCGCGGTCAGTGGCAGTACGCCCTCGGCGGCCCGCGCGAGCAGCTCCCGCATCCCGGGCCGGCCGGGCTTCCGGGTCAGCCGGACCGACTCCCAGGTGTCGTCCAGCCCGTCCGCCGCGGGCCGGTCCGCCGGCGCCCCGCCCGCCGGCGCCCCGTCCGCCGCCGGATCGCCCCGGCGGTCCAGCATGGCCAGCAACCGCCCGACGAAGGCGGCCAGTTCGTCCGGCGGCACCACCGCGTCCACCAGCCCGCCGGACGCGAGCGTTTCGGCCCGCTGCACCTCCTCCGGCAGCCGGACCCCGCGCAGCTCCTCGTACACCCGGGGCCCGAGGAAGCCCAGCCGCGCTCCGGGCTCGGCCAGCACCGGCTGCCCGAGTGCGCCCCAGGAGGCGAACACCCCACCCATCGTGGGATTGCGCAGATACGTCAAGTACGGCAGCCCGGCGGTCCGGTGGGCCTGGACCGCGGCGGTGATCCGGACCATGCAGAGGAAGGCGGCCGACCCCTCCTGCATCCGGGTGCCGCCGGAGACGGGCAGGGCGAGCAGCGGCAGGCGCTCGGCCGTGGCCCGTTCCACGGCCCGGGTGATCCGCTCGGCCGTGGCGACCCCGATCGAGCCGCCCAGGAAGCCGAACTCCGAGGCCACCACCGCCAGCGGCCGCCCGTCCACCAGCAGCCGCCCGGTGGTCACCGCCTCGTCCAGCCCCGTCCGCGCCCGGGCCCGGGCCAGCGAGGCCGCGTACCCCTCGTCGGCGGGCGCCGCCGTGATCGGGGTGTCCCAGCACTCGAAACTCCCACGGTCGCCCAGCAGATCGATCAGCTGGGCCGCCGTCAGTCCGCTCCTGATGGTCATAGGTCCCCCGATCCCGGCTCCATCGGCGCCTCAGCGTACCCATTCCGCCGCGGCCGCCGGCCGTCCGGCTCCTGCGCCGAGTGGCCGATGGGCACTCAAGTCCGAATGGGCCGCGGTCGAAATGGGCCGGATGGCGATGGTCATTCGACCTGAACGGAGCATCGAATGCGCCTGTTCGCGCGCTGCGCCTCGGGCGCACCACTCCTGCTCGTCCCGCTCTGCGGTGCCACCGGAGCCGTGGCCAAGCCCGCTCCGGAGCCGGACCGGGCCCGCGCCGCTCCACACCTCGTCCACCGCCATCCCGGGCCGCTACATCGTCACCGTGAAGGACGACGTCGACCTGGCGACGGTGACCAGGGCCGCACCCGGCATCACCCCGAGGTTCACCTACTCCCACGTCCTGCACGGCTTCGCCGCCGACCTCAGCCCGTTCCAGCTGGCGGCGGTACGGAACCTGCCGGCCGTGGCGGCACTCGAGCAGGACGGCGTGGTCACGGCGGCCGAGCCCGGGCAGCCCGCTGCGAGGATCACGAGATCCTCTCGGCGAAGCTGGGCGGCGGCACCGCCGGGGCGGCACCTCGATGGCCAGCCCGCACGTGGCCGGCGTCGCGGCGCTCCACAAAGCGGTCCGCCCCTTCGCGAACACGGAGGAGGTCCGGCGCTGGATCGGTGCCCGGGCCACCAAGGACGTGCTCTCGGCGGCCGAAACCTCGCCCAACCGCCTGCTGTTCACCGGCGGCCTCTGAGCCGCCCTCCACGACCGCCCGCCGCCGACCTCCGGGCCTTCCACGACCGCCCGCCGCCGACCTCCGGGCCCTCCACGACCGCCCGCCGGCGCACCACCTGACGATCACACCCCACCAGTCCCACGACATCAGCGCCCGCCCGACCCGCGATCCGGTACCCTGTGGATCGAGCGTCCCGGCGGGCGCTGCACTCTGACCCGTGGAAACCCACGGCCGACGAGCCCGCAGCCCCGGCAGCACGACGCTCGACGCCTTGTCGACAGGCCGACCACGGCTCGGATCCCGAGCTCCGTGCGAGGTCCGGGACAAGCCCCGCCTCAGTAGCTCAGGGGATAGAGCACGGCTCTCCTAAAGCCGGTGTCGCAGGTTCGAATCCTGCCTGGGGCACGCTGACCAGAGCCTCGAACCATGATCGGTTCGGGGCTCTGGTGCTTGATCGGGAAATCGTCGGAGGGGTCGGCCCACGGCGGGCTTCCGGTCGTATCCGGCGTGCTTGCCTGCCATGACGGCCGCGGCCCGATCTGTCGGTCGGGCTGGCTAGGTGCCGGTGTGCTGACGGAGGACGAACTGAACGCACTGGTCACCGCGGGTTGCGGCGGGGACGAGGACGCGGTGTGGCAGCTGGCGGAGGCCGTGGCGGCGGAGCCCGGGCGGGTGGCGCCCCACCGTGAACGGCTGTTGGCCGCGCGGGTTTTCAGCCGGAGCGAGATCTGGCGAGGTGCGGACGGGCCGACCACCAGGGCGCTGGTCGAGCTCGCCGACTCGGCGGACGGGAATCAGTACCTCCTGCGGGAGTGTGTCGCCGAGGGGGATCCGGACGTCGCGCGTGAGGCGTTCGTCCGCTGGCGGAAGTCGGGCGATGTCGGCGCCCACACCCGTGCGGCGGGCTGGGAGCTGGAGCCGTCGGGGGAGCGGCGGGAACTCGTGGCGCGGCAGGCGTTCGAGCTGCTGGCCGTGGACGCGGAGGAGGCCGGGGAAGCGCTCTTCGGCCACGGGTCCGGGCAGCACTGCCCCTGGTGCGGCATGGAGTTGGCGTACGCACTCGACCTGCCGTCCGGCTCGGCGGTCGCGCGGGCGTTGGCACTGCCCACGGACGACCACGTGCAGGTGCTCGCCTGTCCGTGCTGCACGGACTTCGGCACGATCCTCAGTGAGTACGACGGCGCCGGCGGCTGCCGCTGGTCGACGAAGAACGAACGGCCGGAGTGGAACGGCCCGGTGCTGGACGGCTGGGATCCGTACCCGACCCGGCTGGTGCTCGGGCCCGCTCGGCCGGCGGACGGCAGCGGCACGGCCTGGCACGAGGGCGGGTCCACGCTCGGCGGTCGGCCGGAGTGGATCCAGGATCCCGAGTACCCCCACTGCCCGCGCTGCGGAAGGACGATGCGGTTCCTCTCGATGAACGACGGAGCCGACGTGTGGGGCGGCGAGGGCTGTCTCTACGTGTTCGCGGATCCGGAGTGCCGGACCGGGGCGGTGCTGTACCAGCAGAGCTGACGGACAGTTGGGCTCCCATGGCGGCGAACACGCCCGCTCCGCATCGCCCTTGCGGTGCCGCGGGCGTCGACTAGTCCCGGGACGGAAGAGGCGCGGGGGGAAGTCGGCGGGGTCGTGGGTGGCGGGGGTGATGTGGCGGCCCGGACGGACCAGGTGGAGGCCGGCGGGGTAGGGAGCCGGCGCGGTGGGCCGGGATCGCCGTGGGAAGGGACGGAGGTTCGGTGCCGTCGGCACGCAGGGTGAAGTGCGAACCGAACAAGGGGTTCGCCGTTGTCGCCGCCCGGGCCGCGGCGGTGCTGGGGCCCCGGCCGGGCGGGCGGCCGTCGGGGACGTCATGACGTGCGGGTCGGCGGGGCGCTGAGGCAAGCCGGGGATGCCGAACGGCCCGCCGCTCCCTGCGCGGGGGAGTGACGGGCCGTTGATCGGGGGCAGAGCCTGTTAATGGGATGTGGTCCTGCCATGCGTTAGTCGAGGCCTGGCGTGAACCGAGCGGCCGGGCGCCCGGACGACGGGCCCGCCGGTGGAGGATCGCCGGGAGGGTCAGAGGGCGGGCGCGGGTGCGGGTGCGGCGGGCGCGGCCATGGTCGGCTGTACGGGCGGGATCTGCTCCGGGTTCGGCTCCAGCTCGGCTCGTCCGGCCGCGTCGGAGAGTTTGATCAGCACGGCGGTCAGCAGCCAGTTGGCGGTCAGCGACGAGCCGCCGGAG
>NZ_BAAATR010000101.1:0-6343 GCF_039533515.1 Kitasatospora cystarginea
GCGTCCAACTCCACCTCCTCGAACTCCTCGGCATCGAAGTCACCCGAACCCGCTGGCCACAGACCTGAAACGGTGACCTGCGAAGTACGGGGCTAGGTGGCGGAGAGGACGTTCGGCTGGCTCATGCGCACACGCCGCCTCGCCCGCGACTACGAGACCCGCGCCGACAGCGCCCAGGCCGTGATCCTGTGGTCCATGACCATGGTCATGAGTCGGCGCCTCGCCCGCCACCGCCGCCGCCAGGCCCGGAATGGCACCCCGCGGCCCGGGCCCGCCGCCGCGGCATGAACCGGCTCCCGGACCCGTCGACCTCCAGCCAGCCCCGCTCCACCAGCCGCCTCGCCTTCTGCCGCAGGTTCTCCGTCACCGCGGCGACCGGCTCCCGGCCGACCGCGACCGCCACCTCCCGCATGGTCAGGCCGACAACGCCCCGCCCGCCGGACCCTACCGCCTCCACCAACCGACGGTAGTCCGGCGCCAGCGCGTCCACCGGATCCAGACCCTCCCGCCACGCCGGCACCACCGCCCCCTTCGGCGGCACCCGCACCACCGCCCCCTTCGGCCCCGCGACATCCCCGGCCGGGGCAAGCGCCTCGGCCAGCTCCTCCACCGCCACCACCCGACGCTCCAACACCGCCCTCGCCGCCTCCAGCTCACCCTCGAGGCGCTCCAACTCGGCCTCCAGATCCTCCACCCGCGCCCGAGCGGCCTCCCGACGCTCCTCCAGCAATCCCAACGGCGACGGCGGCATCACATACTCCGTTCCGACCTCGACAACCCGACGCCGAAACCCTGCCGCCCAACCCCGCACACCATGCCTGAACAGCGAAAAGTCATATACCGCAAGCGGATTGCGGATGCCTTCTGACTGATATCCAAGGGTCTGTTAGGCAAGTTCGTGGTCTCGGTGCCATCGCGCGCAGTCGGCAGCCCAGTCGGCTCGGGTCCGTTGGAGTGCTTGGTACAGCCGCTCGGCAGGTACCTCGAAGGCGCGTTCGTGCTCAGGCTTTCGGATGCTGATCCGCCGGCGTAGCGAGGTCGTGTCGGACATTCAGCAAGACCGCCGTCGTCGTCATCACCGCGAAGTCCGCCGGGCGCAGGGTCTTCGGCCTCGCCACCGCAGACGTCCGTCCCGCTTGACCTCTTGCGCGTCAGTCCGGCAGCCAGTGCAGCTCGTGCGCAAGGGTTTTGGCGACGGCACGGATGCGGCGGTGTAGTGGCGACTGCTCGCGTGGGAGGACCAGGTGGAACGTCAGGCTGGGCGCGCCCCGCAGCGGTCGCCAGGTGAGACCGGCCGGTTGTGCCGTGGCCGCGGCTTCTCCGGCCGGGGCGAGGGTGACCCCGTCGCGCAGGTCGCGCTGAGACATGTCGAAAGAGACTGCGGGCGTGTGGAATCGGGGGTGTGGTCGGGTGTCTCGGAACAGTGCGGACAGCTGATCGTGGATCACGGGGTTGGCCGCACGGTCCGGGAGTCGCAGCGGATACGCGGCCGCGTCGGCGATCTCGATCTCCGGGTGTTCGGCCAGCGGATGGTGCTGCGCCAGCTGGACCCCGATGCGCGCACGCCGCAGCAGGAACCGGCGCACGCCACGGCCCGGCTGTTCACCTCGGGTGATCCCGGCATCGATGCGGCCGTCGGCGACCGCGGGGGAGATCTCCGGTGTCGCCATCGGGACCGCGCCGACCTCGAGTCCGCTGTTGCCGCGAATCAGCCTGTCCACCAGGGCCGGTGCCGTCTCGGCCCCGGCGCTGAGGCTGTATCCGATGCGCAGCGTGCCCAGTTCACCGGCCGCCGCGCTCCGGGCGGTGTCCCATGCCCTGTCCAGCGCCGCCAGCGCGGGCGGCGCGGACTCCGCCAAAGCCGCACCGGCTGTGGTCAATACGACGCTACGCGTGTTGCGGACCAGCAGGGCCGTACCGAGTTCCGCCTCCAATCGGCGCATCCGGGCGCTGAGTGCGGGCTGTGCGATACCGATCCGTGCGGCCGCGCGGGTGAAGTTTAACTCCTGCGCCAGCACCAGGAAGTACCGCAGGCTCACCGTATCCGGCGCCACGTGCCCTCCCTGCCGATTGATAACGATCCGTTCTGAGTCTATCCCGTACCGGTCTTTCCCTCGACCGCACATCAAGCCCTAACCTGCGCATGCCGGGATCGATCGATCTGAGTGTCAATTCGAAGTCGGACGTGTCCGGCCGAACACAGGAGGTTTCCATGGCTAAGGGCTACTGGGTCAGTGTCTACCCCGCCATTTCCGACCCTGAGAGGCTGACTGCCTACGAGAAGCTGGCCGGTCCGGCTGTCCGGGCTGGGGGCGGGCGCCTCCTGTCCCGTGGCGGTCGAGTCGTCGCCCACGAGGCCGGAATCACGCAACGCGTCGTTCTGATCGAGTTCGACAGCTTTGAACAGGCCGTCGCGGCATACGAGAGCGAGGCATACCAGAAGGCGCTGGTGGCCCTCCCCGACGGCGTCGAGCGCGACTTCCGCATCATCGAAGGCATCGACTGACCGGCAGGCCCAGCCATCGCTGAGCATCCGTCACCTGAAACGCACACGGTGCTGAACGACGACTCACGAGACGAGTTCGAAGCCATGCCCCGCGTCCCAGTTCGTCGTCGACGTCCTCGACGGCCTGATCCCTGTCGGCGGCCCGCCGCGCTACCCAACGTCGAGCAACTTGCCTGACTTGCCTGACACGGCGATCAAGCTCTGACCTGCCACAACGGCGATTCACCCTGGATAAGGCTCGTGCAGGACGGTTAGCCGCGCTCGTAGTGCACGACGTGTAGGTTCCGCGTCTCGATGTCGAAATCCGCGCTGCGATGTCGAGGAGAGGCCGGATTCGACGTGGCACGTGGATCGGCAGGTCAGGAGCATCACCCGTTCGAGTGGCATCGCTACGGCTTGTACCCCTGTGAGCTCACGGGTCAGCAGTGTGTTGCGAGTCGACTGTTGGATCAGGGGTGCCGCATGGGGGCCTGGTGCTGGATCACGACCTTGTTGCTACGGCGGCCGTACGGGCCAAGTATCCAGACGGTGCCGAGCTGGTGAACGGTGGCTTCACTGAGGCGCCCATCGAGAGGTTGCTGGCCGCCGGACCGTGGCGTACGTTCCGCTGGTATCTCGGCCAGAAGCACTATTCGGGCTCCTACTGGTCCGCGACCGAGCGAGCGCATGTGATCTACGAGTCCCGGCTGGAACTGGCCCGGCTGCTGTACGCCGACTTCGATCCGGGAGTGTCGCGGATCATCGCTCAGCCGTTCTTGGTGACGGTCCAGGTCGATGGAGCGGTTCGTCGACACATCCCCGACTTTCTGCTGCTCGCCGACGCTGGTCCGGTGGTGGTCGACGTCAAGCCGGCGGACAGGCTGTCTCGCCCCGAGGTCGCGTTCACGTTCGGCTGGTGTCGAACCGTCGTGGAGGCGCGGGGGTGGCGCTACCAGGTGTGGAGTGAACCGCCAGCTGCGGAGGTGGACAACATCCGCTTTTTGGCTGGCTACCGCAGGGACTGGCTGTTCAACGCGGGTCTTCTGGAGGATCTGTGCCGCGCCGATCTGGACGGCGTGACGTTGGAGTCGGCATTCGGCGCCGTCGCCAACTGGGATCCGGGGCTGGTTCGCGCCGCGGTGTTCCATCTGCTCTGGTCCGGGCGCCTGGTCACCGAATTGGACCGGCCTCTCAGCGGCGATCACGTCGTGCGGTGCGCGCGATGACGGCCGGGACGGTGCGCTTGGGCGTGGGCGCCCGGCTGGTCTATGACGGTGAGGCGGTGGAGGTCGTTGAGACGGTGGCCACCGCGGCTGGCAACGAGGTGGTTTTGAAAGACCGTCTCGGTCGGATGCTGCGGGTCGCTGTGAAGGAACTGCTGTTCTCTGACCGAGCTCGGGTCGTTCCCGACGGTCCAGGACCGTCGTCGGCGGACGATGAGGATCTGGCCTCAGTCGTTGTGTCGGCGCTCAGCCTTCCCGAGCGGAAGCGGCTGCGGGAGAGGACAGAGCACGTCCGTGAGGTGCGTACGGGCTACAGGTCCGGCAGTGCTGAGCTGGCCCGTGACGGGGAGCCTCGCCCGGAATACGATCCGGCCTTGCCGCTGATGGCCCGCTACGAGGCGAAGGCTGCCGAGGTCGGGGTGACGGCGCGCACGATCGAACGCTGGGTCCACGCTTTCCAGCAAGACGGAGAGGCAGGTCTGGCGCCTTCCGTCCGAGTGCGGTCGGTGCTGGAGCGCTGCGATCCCCGATGGGTGGAGACCGCAGTCGAGGTGATGGTCGAGCACCTGGATCAGGCACAGCCGATGCGCAAGGCAGTGTTGGACCGAACCCGGGCCCGGGTGATCGCGCGGTTCGGAGCGGGCGTCGTCGAGATCCCGGGGCGGAGCAAAGGCTATGAGGTGCTGGAGGAACTGGAGCGGCAGCACCCGACGTTCCGGCTGAGCACCAAGCGGAATCGGGATATCGCGGCTCGCCCGAAGGGCGCCTACGGCAAGCTGCGGCCGACCAGGCCGGGCGAGTACCTGCTGATGGACACCACGCGGCTGGACGTGTTCGCGTTGGACCCGATGACGTTGCGCTGGGTGAACTGCGAACTCACCGTCGCTATGGACTGGTACACGCGCTGCATCACGGGGCTGCGTCTGACGCCGGTGTCCACCAAGTCGGTTGACGCCGCCGCCGTGCTCTACCAGGCATACCGTCCGCCGAAGGTGTTGCCGAGCTGGCCAGCCCAGGCCGTCTGGCCCGAACACGGAATTCCGCGATCGGTCCTGGTGGATCCGGCCGCGATCGACGGGCCAATGGCGCGAAGGGCCGGGCCGGCGCTGGTCCCGGAAACGATTGTGGTGGATCACGGGAAGATCTTCGTGTCGGAGCACTTGACCAGCGTCTGCACTCGGATGGGGATCTCGATCCAGCCGGTTCGGCTCCGGACTGGCCGCGACAAAGGGCCGATCGAACGGTTCTTCAAGACCCTGAGACAGGATCTGTTGCACGCTCTGCCTGGCTACAAGGGCCCGGACATCTTCTCGCGCGGTGTGAGTCCGGAGGACGAGGCGTTCTTCTTCTTGGACGAGCTCGCGGACAAGATCCGGCAGTGGGTAGCCGCGGACTACCATAGAGCTCCGCACTCCGGTCTGGTCGAGCCAAGCATTCCCGGTCTGAGGATGTCGCCAGCGCAGATGTTCGAGCACGGGATGGCCCGGGCCAGCTACATCGAGGTCCCGCGGGACCCGTACTTGGCGCTGGAGTTCCTGGAGACCGAGTGGAGGACCATCCAGCCCTACGGTGTCGAGATCAACGGCCGCCGCTACAACGGCGAGGGTCTCTACCACGACGGCCGACCCAGCCCCTACCGCACTGGGCTCTGGCCTTTCCAGGTCAACCCCGACGACATTACCCGCGTCTACTTCCGGGACTTGGACCGCGAGTGGCACGCCCTTGTTTGGGAGCACGCCCCTGGGCTCGACATGCCGATGAGCCGAGACGCCCACCGATACGGCTGGAAACTGGCCGCAGCCCGGCACTCTTTCCCTAATGAGCGGCTCGTGGCCGAGGCGTTGCTGGAACGCTGGAACCTGGGCTTCGCCATGACTTTGGCTGAGCGGCGGATGGCCTTGCGGATGGCCCGGGACCAGGCCGCGTTCGGGATCGAACTGGAAGATCTCCCGGCGGTGAAGGAAGCGGGCCGGCCAGCTGAACTCCTTGTCGGGGACGACGACCAGGCCGACTTCGTGGACGAGCCAGCTGACTGCGTCGACGCACGGTTCGAGGAGTTCGACGAAGCCACCTTCTACGCCGACGCGTTGGAGGACCTGTGAGCCGACGACGGCACGCCGAGACAGAAGACCGGCAGTGGCGAGACCTGCGGCTGGACAACCTGACCCTGACCAAGAAAGAGGGGTTCGCCGCATTCGCTGAGGCGACGGCCCCGACGCCACCGGACAACCTGACCACGGCCCAACTGAAGCTGCTGAGCGGGGATGCGCTGGCCGACCACAACAGGCGGCGACGACGCTGGCACGCGAGCCTCCGCCCGGTCCGGACCGAACAGGTGGACCTGCTCCATGAGGACCTGAACGACATCTTCGACGCATGCCTCGACCAAGGCGGCCAAGAGGCCAAGGGCGCCGCCGCGCTGGATGCCTTTCCCGGGCTAGGCAAGACGACCGCCGCACTGGCGTTCGCCAGGTGGGCTTGATTCGCTTTGACGGACACCCCTGATCAGGGGCTTCGGTCCCGGTAAGGATGATGTCCATCATGGAGAGCATGGGGAAGAAGCCGCGCCCTCGCCGCTCGTTCACGTCGGAGTTCAAGGCCGAGATCGTCGAGCTGTGCCGGCGCGGTGACCGCT
>NZ_BAAATR010000102.1:0-6213 GCF_039533515.1 Kitasatospora cystarginea
AGCGGGCCACCGCCGTGCTGCTGACCTCGAACTACGGCGAGGCCGGAGCCCTCGCGCAGTACGGGCCCGCCCTCGGCCTGCCATCCCCGTACTCCGGCCACATGGGACTACATGCCTGGGGCCCACCACCGGCCACCGCCACGGGACCGGTGCTGCTCGTCCACCCGGCGGACCACGCCAAGGTGGAGGAACACTTCACGGACTGCCACGCGGTCACGCGCGTCGACAACGGGCACGACACGGCAAACCAAGAGCAGCACGCGGCCGTGGTGCTCTGCGCAGGACCGGACCGGGCATGGACGGCACTCTGGCCGCTACTGCGCCGGTACTGAGCAGCTCACGCGGGCACGGAGCCGCCGCAACTCCAGCCGCCGGTCCACTCAGCATCCATCGCCGACCGCCTTCCGCTTCGGCTATCCATCAGGCGCCAGGGACGCCGAAGCGGCACGCGGCACCGATTCCTCCTCACGTCGACCCGGACGTTTCCACGGGCATCGGAACATGGGCGGTCAGTCCTCAGTGACACGAACTGTCATCCGTCAATCTTCGATGGCAAGCGATCAATGTTCGGTGGCACAGGACATCCGTGACATCCGTGATATGTGACAGCGAAGTCGGGACGGTTGTCACCGAAGTTGGGACAACGCTAGTTTGTGACACCGAAGTTGGGACTGATCGGTCTCGTCGGTCGTCTGAGGCTCCTGCCGACGGGCGTGCGATAGGTTGCCCGTCATGACTGAGCTTGGATCCGTGGCTTGGCCGCCTGAGCCGATCAGGACCGAGAGGCTCGTACTCCGTGAGCCCGAGACCCGGGACCGTGCGGCGTTCATCGAGCTGCTCGCCTCGCCAGAGGTGCACACCTACCTCGGCGGCCCCCGGCCGGGTGACGAGCTTGAGCGCGAGATGCCCGGGGCGCCCGAGCGGTGGCCCGGGAGCTTCGTCGTTGATCTCGACGGGGCGATGATCGGCCAGATCCTACTCAGGAGAGCAACGGGGCACCGTCGCCCGGCTGCCGCGGGGAAGGCCGATCTCGGCTACCTGTTCCTGCCGCGGGCGTGGGGATTCGGGTACGCCGCCGAGGCGTGCGCGGCGGCACTCGGCTGGCTCGCCGGCGCGCTTCCCGGCGAGCCGGTGGTGCTCACCACCCAGACCGCCAACGTCGGCTCGATGCGTCTCGCGGCGAAGCTGGGGTTCACTGAGGTAGAGCGGTTCAAGGCCTGGGGAGCCGAGCAGTGGCTCGGCATGTGGTCCCCGGTCACGCCGTCCGGTTGAACTCGTGCTCGACAGCGCGGATCCACGAGGCCACCGACCGATCGTCGGCCTCGGCGCGCCGATTGCGCCAGTGCTTCCCAACTTCGCTGTCACAAACCGGCGCTGTTCCCAACCTCGGTGACGACCGTCCCGACTTCGCTGTCACAGGTCATCCGCGTTGCATCCCGCGTTGCGTCCGGCGGCCTGCCGAACCGTGCTGTCGCGCCCGGACCACCCACGAGGGGAAGCGCCCATCCGCGCAGGTCACAGCACGCGACAGCACCCCACGCGACAGGGGGCGTGTAGGATCCGCGGCTCGATGTCGAACGACAGCGCCTGGACCTGCCCTTTGCTGAGAGTCCGGCCGACCTGTCGGGTTAGTCAGTCCGCGTCGGTGCGTCGAATCCTGTCGCGCTGGCTGCACCCAGTCGAAGGGTCGTTCACAGGGCCAGCGGTTGGCTCGTGCACAGCAGCCGCGCTGATCAGCAGTTCGCAACCTTGGCCACACATGTCCAACTCGGCTACGCAAGCTTGTAACATGACTGTCCGTCACTTGAACGGCACAAGCTCGGGAGGGCACCATCGAACAAGATGAGATCGTGCGGCTGATGACCTTGTCCGACGACGACTTGTTGACAGAGTTGGGACTGAGCGCGCACGGCTCTTTCCCGCAAGATGCTCTCAACAGAGGCGCCAGGATCCTCGTCAGACTGCAAGAGGCCGCCCGCCAGGCTATCTGCGGCAGTGAAAAGATCAAGAAAATCACGCAGGACGATGACAAGATCGCCTTGACCGGAGCGATTGCAGATCTACTCGCGAGCCAGTTTGGCGTTGTCCCGGCAGCGACAGTTGCAGTCCTTATAGTCCGGTCAGGTGTAGCCAGCTACTGCAGTGTTCCCTGGGGACACGGAGTCGGCAGTGGCATTAACCAGTGACGAGGTAGCGGCCCGGGTCCGAAACGCCGCCATCTTTGCTGACGACGATTACAACCCGCCTGCCGCATGCGACTGGCCAGATGGATATGAGGCGCTACTCGCAGCCACAACCAAGCTGCTCAAAGCATACCCAAACGTCGCCAACAGGCTCGGATACTCATGGGCGACAGAGAGGGCGGCCTACCGCACGTCCATGGACGTGATATTTCAGTATCACGTCCTGGAACTAATCGCAGACGTTGATCCCGGCCATCCGCACCTAGTTGACGCCAGGCCGGTAGCGGCACGAGCCGCGGTCAATCGAGATTTCATCTCCTACGCCCAGCCTTCCGGCGATCTCGACTTCATTTTTGTTTCGCGCGGATTCATGGATATAGTCCAGTACTTTCTGGAAATGTCCGTCAGCATCATGAAGCTTGACCCCAGCCAGAAGAATCGAATTTCCCTCTGGGGTCCTGCAAATCTCACAAAAATCCGCACGCGCCGGCCGAAGCGAGTGGCCAAGATCGTCAATGACTTCGTCCTGCAGGCAATCAAAGTAGCAAGGGGCGAAACACCCGCCCAACAGCCTTCAATCATCCGCGATCTGACTTTCATGCCCAACCTGATGTGGGCCACCTACGATGCCGTCGGGTCATTTGTCGTAGCTCACGAATTGGCCCATTTGCTGAGGCGCCATGACTTGCGAGATACATCACTGGCCAAGGAACTGGACGCCGATAGAGCCGCAATCAGCCTGCAGCTAGCGCGAGGTGGAACTGCGAAGCGCATGGATGGCTCAGCAACCATTGCGTCACTGGGCATTTCCCTTGGTGGTCCAACTTTCTATGCGCTTGGCGGCCTCTATTATCTAATCTCAGCCCTGGCGCACTGGACCCGCGGGGAGCCAATCAAGCCATATCAAGAAAAACTAGCCCACCTAAAGGTCAGGTGGGATCAATATAGGCAATACCTGGCCGACCAGTCTTCGCTCTCTGGCTACCCGGACATCACTCCGATCCTGCACAAGAATGCCGCTGGCGTTTATCAAATTGCCTCCCTGTGCGCCGAGGGGCTGAATTCTTATTCGAAGCAGTTTAGCTTGGAGGCTCACGGAAAGGAGGTTCCATTCATGCCGGAAGGGTTCTTTGAGGGTTTTTGGGGCAAGTGACCACGAGGAGTGCAGGTTCCGCGGCTCGATGTCGAACTACAACACCTAGACCTACCCTTGCCGAGGGTCCGGTGGCCTGTCGGGTCAGTCATTCCGCGTCGGTGTGCGCGATGCCGCAACGGTTGTCGTCCGTGAACCAAGCGGCTCCTTCTGGGACGTGTCGTTTCTCAAAGGCCAGCCTGAGGCATTCGGGGCTGGCGCCGAGGGCGCGCGCCGCGGCTGTCGGCGACATCCGGCGGGTCCGCATGAGCATGGCTGCTTCGGCGATGTCAGGAAGGATCAGCTCTCGACCGGGCAGGTCGAGGTGGTCGACCAAGGCGAGTGGTGGCGACCATGTCACGGGCTCGCTGATGTCGTGCGAGGTGAGGTAGTCCGCAGCGTGCCGATCAAGCGCGTCCAGAAGGGGTGCCGTCAGGATTACTGGCATGGCTTGAGATCGGGAGCTGGAGTCCAGATTCAACGATCTTGATGGCGAGTAGAGGTCGGAGCCGGTCATCCGCCGATAGAGGAACCGGCGCACGGCCGGTAGCCGATAGTGATCTTCGGGGTGCGTTCCGGTCTCGTTGCAGATCATGAGCCAGGTGACCTCCGGGAGCAGTCCGTTTCCGTTCAACGTTCGGCGTCGCGCGTAGTCGATGGGCACGGCCTGCTCGTCCAGGTATTCGGCGAGCAGGCAGATTGCCGTGAGCACGTCGGTGCCGCCTTGGGCAATCTGGGGCAGGAAGCGTGCGAGCCGGAGTGGGCGCCGCCCATGAAGACTCTCAGCCGCCAGGTCGTATCGCTCCTGCCACCAGCCGGGAAACAACACCGTCGCGGCCAGAGCCGCGCGCCAGAGACGATAGTCGATGCGCTGGCTGGGCAGGGCGGTCGGCGGAAGTAGCAGAAGAGCCCAGTTCAGCCACAGCAGCTGCGGCAGAAACCGCGACCGCTGTGTGACCCTGCTGTCGCCGGGCACCGGGGTGCAGGGGCGAGTAGTGCAGGTCCTGTAGCGCAGGCGGGGGCCGGCCGCCAGGTGGGAGTCGAGGGTTCTCAAGAACTGCTGTTGCAGGAGAGGGGAGGCGACTCTCGCGATGCTGCGGCGGAACTTGTCGATGAGGCGGCCATTGCGGCGCATCGCGATCTCTCGGCCCGCCAGGACGGAGATCGTTGTGAAGCTGGCATCGCCGAGCGGATCGCGTGCAACTTCGACAGCGCGGGCGAGGGGGCCGGCCATCACAGCGGCGTCGATGGGCGCGTAGAGCGCGCTGGTTCCGTAGCGCAGGCGAGCCTGTTCGATCTCTTGTCCGCAGTCCAGGAAGTCGCCCGGCTCGGCCCGCAGGAGGCTGCGCGTGGCGATCGCGGTCAGGTCGGTGAAGGCGTCTCGAAGGCTGGAGTCTCGGTCGCCGGCCTCGATCCGATCGAGCAGTCCGTTGATCCATTCCTGTGCTGATAGGACAGGGCTGTTTGGGGCCAGGGCGACGACCGAAGTCTGGGTGAGGTCCGCCCTGCAGATTGTCGACTCGCCGGGTTTCCTCGCCGAGCATTCGTGCTGGTGAACGTCGTGGGTGAAGAAGCTGCGACGATGTGGCCAGCGGCCGCATGCCGGGCAGGCGTGGGCAAGCAGGACCTGGTGGCGGGTGCAGGCGATCGACCAGGTGAGACGCCAACGCAGGGGCCACCTGCCGCCGATTTCCGCCAGGCAGCGTGGGCAGTATCGAGAACCGACGCCTCGGCCCCAGAGCCTGACACGACGTACCACCCGACGGGTGTCGTGCAGGGCCAGCGCTAAACCGTCGTAGCAGCGCAGGGTCATGGCGTGCAGAAGATCGGCGCTGGTGCCGGTGGTCTGAGCGAGCCGTTCGGCCTCCTCTCCGGTGAGGAAGGTCGTGTAGTCCCCAGCGTGATCGGTGCGGGTGGGGAATGGAGGCCCTGCCGCGATGAACAGGTCGCGCATGCTGATGGAGCTCCGCCGGGCGAGCGCACGTAACCATGAGTCCAGCGCCTCGCCCGGCAACGGTTCGACGCGGATCGGCAAACTGCGCGGCGCGGTCACCGGACTGTTCTCCGGGAACCGGCCGGCATGGTGGTCTTGCGTCCGGACCGGAACAGCTCTTCCCATTCCTTGCGAAGCCGTTCGGCGGCTTCATCGAGCTTGACCTGGGCCAGTAGTTCGCGAGTGAGGCGTTCCTCGCCGGTACGGATCGCGCGCTGGCAGCCCCGCCGGATCAGGGTCATCAAAGAGCCGATGTGGCCAGTGCTGCGGGCCCACAGATCATCGGAGAGGTTGTCGGCCAGCATGCCCGGATACTTGTCGGCCAGCGCGAGTCGTTGCTCCAGGCTCAGCAGGAGCCGCCGCCACTGAGCGCGGCCGCCCTCGTTATCGATGTCGAAGGGCTTCAGTCCCAGGCGGGTGACCCGCCGTTCCAGCTGCGGGTCGAGGTAGAGCCCCTTGTCTCGCAGGTCGTAGCCGATGAACAGCAGCATGACCGGGAACTCGTTGGCGATGAACTTGAAGTGGTTGCTCAGCTCCGTCCCTGACTGGCTGCGGAACCGAAGAAACTGGAGGTCGTCGACGATGAGGAGCCTGGTCTCGCAGGAGATCACGCAGTCCAGGGCTCGGTAGGCGAACATGTTGGCGGTGCCGCTGTTGCGGCCGGCGTGGGCGAAGAACTCCAGCATTGCCCAGTTGAAGTCCTTCATGCCGGTGTCGCCGGTCATTCCGACTCGGCAGACTGGCCAGCGCTCGTGGCCTGCGGCGGTGAGCCGACCGTTCTCGGCGATCAGCCGGTTGTGGACATCCCTGAGCTTGCTCCGCTTTGACGGACACCGTTGGTGTGGTGGTCAGGCCGCCAGGACGGTCTCGTATTCGGCGGGACTGCGGTAGCCGAGGCTGCTGTG
>NZ_BAAATR010000103.1:0-6106 GCF_039533515.1 Kitasatospora cystarginea
ACCCGACCAGCTACTACGCCTCCGGGGCCTTCGCCGCCATGATCAGCCACCTGGTGACCGGCCAGTCCCTCCAGGACGCGGTCCGGCTCAGCATGGGCTTGCTGGCCCGCTACCCGGGCCACGAGGAGACAACCACCTTGCTGCGCAAGGCGGTTGAGCTCGCCGCGGCCGGCCCGGCGACACCCATGACGGTGGAGAGCCTCGGGGGCGGCTGGATCGCGGAGGAGGCACTGGCCATCGCCGTCTACGCGGCGCTGGCCCGCACCACGTTCTGGAAGGATCACACGCCGATCGAGTCCGCGCTGCTGCTGTCGGTCAACCATTCCGGTGACAGCGACTCCACCGGCGCGATCTGCGGCAATCTCCTCGGCGCCCGTCACGGCGACGGGCTGCTGCCGCAGCAGTGGCTGGCCAGGATCGAGGGCCGGGCCCAGATCGCCGTGCTCGCGGACGACTTCGCCGCCGCGGTCTGCCCGGGCGTGCAACGACCGTAGAGCTACCGGCGTCATTCGAGGAACCGGGGTGATCCCGGACGCCGGCCGTCTCCCTGGCGGGCCGCGCGGAAGCCGCCGGGCCGCCAGGGGCGTGGTGGGTAGTCACTCGAGCATCAGGCGGAGGACGTCCTCGGGAAGGGAGAGGCAGGCCAGGCCGGTCTGGCCGACCGTTCGGTCACCGGTGGGCGGGCCGGGGCGGAGGCCGACCGTCGTGGCGGTGGTGCCCCAGCGGCGCAGACGACCCAGGCGTATGCGATCAGCAAGCCCTCGAGCCGTGGCACCTGGAGCAGCCTCAGGATCGCGGCGTACGGTCTGGTGAGCCGCCATCCGGTGCTCTGGCGGCTGTCCGACCTCCCGTTGCGGGCGGCGTTCGAGCTTCTGCGGCAGGTGCCGCTGGACTGGACGCACGGTGTCGGGGTCTCGTCGGGGCGGCCCGTGCCGGTCCCGCTCGATCTGGTGTGCCATCGGCTGGGCCGCTCCGTCTGGCAGCCCGAGCTGATCCGTGCCAGACCGGGCCTCTCGTCTGGGGGCGCTCGTGACGGCTGCGGTGCAATCGGGGGCTGCGTTGGTCGCTGTGGTGGTCGCCTGCGGCTGGGCCGTCGGTGTCGCCCGGGATGCCGCGTGCGGCTGCAGGGTCCAGATCGTCGGGGGACGGGGCCCGCCGCCTGCGTGGCAGGCCGGGCTCTGGGCGTTCGTGTGGATCGCGTCCTGGGTCGCACCGGCCAGGCGGGCGGGTCTACGGGCCGGCGGGGAGGGGCGTGTGGGCGCAGGCGTCGGCGAGCGGGTCGCTGTTCCTGCGCCGCCTGTTTCCCTGACGCCGACTTATCTCATCGTGTCGGCGGTTCCAGACGCTCCGGCCGCCGATGGTGTGAGCTGGTGTCAGGTTCAATCCGAAGGGCTAAGCTCATTTCAATTCTCTTGCCTTGCAGATGATTTGACGTTTCCTGAGGAGGGCGACGCCTTGTCCTGGTACCTCATTCGGCTCTCTGGTGGCGGCCTTCGAGATGCCCGATGTGAGTGCCGTCGTTACGTTCAGATCACGGGGTCGGCGGCCTAGCCGACCGCTCAGGAAACAGGAGAAGTTCCATGCAGATCACCCGCGCCACCGCTATCACCGCGGCCGTCGGCGCCGCCGCGGCTCTGGCCGCGACCGGCCTCACCTACGCCTCGGCCGCCTCGCAGCCGGCGAGCCAGGCAGCCCCGGCCGTCCAGCAGGTGGCCGTTCCCGAGCAGGCACCCTCCGGTAACGACGGGAAGGAGAACAACAACGGACGCAAGGGCAACGAGGGCCACGAGGGCCACGAGCACCGTGAGCACCGGCACCACAAGCGCCACCACGAGGGCCGGATCCAGATCAACGAGCGGACCTACTCCGCCCACACGGACGGCTGCATCACCGTGATCAGCGGCCTGGGCGCGAAGACCCTGAACATCCGCAACGACAGCCACAAGACTGTCGAGGTCTTCCGCGGGGCAGTGTGCGACAACGGCGCTCCGATCGCCACGGTCGGGCCTCACAGCCAGGCCGACGGCGTGAACGTGCACCGCGTCAAGGGTGTCTTCGTCAAGGACGGTGTGCTGGCCAGCTTCCGGGTCATCCACCACCACCACGGGGGCGGCCACGGTGACGAGGGCGGCCACGGTGGTGAGGGCGGGGGCGACCGGGACTGATCAGGCCTTCCCTGGAAGGTCTGAGCGACGATGGTCTTGACGATCGCGAAAAGGGCGGTCGAGGGGCCGTGGACGCCTCGACGGATCGGGAACGTGCTCGGTCAAGACCTTCTCCGTGACCGGCGATAGCGTGGTCCGGGATCGCGATACGGTGGCCTGACCGGCACCGGAACATCGCCGAGAACCGGACCACGCCGCGGTCGGCGCTCATCCGCCTCACGGACGCCCCCGCCTGGCTCTCGCCGGGCGGGGCGTCCGTGGCTGCGTTTTCCGGGGCCGTCTGCGGCTCCCTGACACCGGATACTACCGGGCCCCCGGGGCTCCCGGGCATACGACACACCCGGCGCAGCCTCACCGGACCACTCGCCGCCCACGGCGCAGGCCCCGCGGGAAACCGAACCGGTCCGGGACACGGCGCCATCGGTGGCCCGCTGATGTGGCGACTCGACGACACCAGCGTTGTCGTTGCCCGCCTCTACAGTGGCCGCATGGTGGTTCTTGAGGCACAGCCAGAAGTCTCCCCGCAGCATCTGCTTCGAAAGTGGATCGGCGACCTGCCCTACCAGCTGCGGGTCCTGGAGAGGGTGCTCCTCCCCGCGGATTTCTGCTTCGACTACTCCCCAGCGTCGCTGGAGGCTCTGGAGGCGGTCCTGCTGGAGCACCACGGCCGCGTCCAGGACACCGGGAAGCGGCGGGAGTTCGTGGAGAGTGCGATGGCCTATCTCGGCGAAGTCCTGCTCGGTGTCGCCGGCGGTGCCTGGGCCTGGAACACCCGGCAGATCGACGGTCTTCCGGGGCAGCCTGTCGTCTGGCCGGACCTGGAACTGGAACTGTCTCCAGTCGCACCGATGCTGCTGATCGCCCACGCTCTGCGAGAGCGTACGGGGACCGCGTTCGCCGAAGAGGTCGAGCGGCTCCGGCATGCCGTGACGGCGCGACGACAGCACGTTCCGGGGTGGGAGCCCGTCAAGGAGCACACGCCGTACGTCGACCCCAGAGCGCCGCTGGCAGAGGATCCGGCTCTGACGGCATGGCTGGACGACCGGAGAGAGGCGCTCTCCGCCTGGGCCGAGGACGCGTTCGAGGGAGCGTGGCGGTGGAGCTTCCACCCGGACACGCTGAACTGGCTGGAAGCAGTCCTGAGGCGGCGGTTCACCACCGTGGAGGAGTTCGACGCCGCGCGGGACGAGCCGTTCGTGCAGGGCGCCTGCTGGTACCTGGGCGAGGTGATCCGGCAGGTCAAGGGGGCGGTGTGGCAGTACATCCCGTTCGATCCCGATGCCGAGCCCGGGGAGGCCGGATCACGGGAGAACGGGTGGACCGATGTCCCGTTCGTCGATCAGCCGGACAAGCGGGTCGGGGGTGCGGCTGTTCCACTGGTGTGCCTGCGCGACTTGTTCGTCGCGGAGGCGGGGCGGCCTGCGGACAGGCTCGTGGACGTGTTGCCGTGGTTCAGGGGCTCGTCGTACGCACACGTGGGGGCGCTGCTCCAGCGCATGGGCATGGTGTCCCAGGAGAAGGTCGACAGTGTCCTCGCCGATTACGCGGACCTCGCGCACAACGAACTGCCGCCCCATGAAGTGCCCAGCGCTCTCGAAGAATTCGGCGTGGCGATCTCGGCCCACGGGGACGATGTGGACGACTTGGAGGAGAGCTACGCGGGCATCCTGGAGCGGGCCGCGACACTCACCGGCGGCGCGGTCACCATCACCGGCGCCCGGCTGGTTGAGGACGAGGAGGGACACGAGGTCCTGGAGTTCGTCCGCAACGGCGCGTTGGTGACGCAGTGGGTCGAGCATCAGTCGGACGAGTACCTCGACCACTTGGCGATCACGGAGTTCATCGGGCATGTCGATCCCGACCCCGGTGACGACACCCGCCGCTTCTACCTCGTCCACTTCGTGCGTCTGAGGGACAGCAACTACGACAGCTACTTCGTTTTCGCCACGCCGGAGCAGAGTGCGCAGCTGGAGCGGGAACTCGGCCTGGAGCTGCGCTAGAAAGCCGAGTCGATCGCGCACAGCGAGCAGTCCGGCCTGCCGCTGGGCGCGGAGCTCGTCCAGGACGATGCGGCCAGCCGATCGGGAACCCCGACACGGTGATCGCTCCGCCGCCCGTCCGTCCGCCCGTCCGCCACCGGGCAGCCGCGGCTCCGGCCGAGTCCACTCGTGGTGTGTCGGATCGCCCCGGCCGTCGTCGGGCACGTGTTGGCCACGCAGCCCCCGTTCCCCGGAACAGATCGGGCTGTTACGCGGTGGCCCGCCGTGCGTACACCTCTATCTCGATCTTCATCCGGGGGTCGGCGAGACCGCACATGAGCATCGTGGCGGCCGGCCGGACATCGCCGAAGTAGCGGCGCAGGACCGGCCAGCAGGGCTCGAAGTCTTCGCGCTCGGGCACCAAGTAGCGCACCCGCACCACGTCGGCGAAGGTGCACTCCGCCTCGGCCAGCGCGGCCTCGATGTTGCGCAGGCACTGTTCGGCCTGCTCCACCACGTCGTCGGAGATCGTCATGGTGGTGTAGTCGAACCCGGTCGTCCCGGACACATGCACCCAGTCGCCGTCCACCACGGCACGGGCATAGCCGATCTGCTCCTCGAAGGTCGAGCCGCTGAGGATCGCACGTCGCTCTGTCATGCGCCAAACGCTAAGTGGCCAGCACGGATACGTCTAATACAGCCACAAGCATGACCTGATATCTCTAGGCGTATGGAGTTGCACCGCCGTGTTGCCCCCGGGCTTTGCCGCTGCGGCCGGCGCTACCGGGGCTGCGGTTCGTGGGCGAGGGTGATGGTCATCCACGGCGCGGCCTTCTCGCGGAAGCTGTGCCCGAGGGGCTCGAGGCCGGTTTGGTCGTCGAGGCTGAAGGCCGTCACCATGATCATCGGGGAGTCATCGGTGATGGAGACGAGAGGGGTCCCGCATCGCGGGCAGAATCCGCGGTGCAGGGTCGGCCAGGTGGCGTACCAGGTCGGCTCGCCTCCAGGGCCGGTCCAGGTCAGCGCCTCCCTGTGGAAGCCGACCCAGGCCATCGCGGGGCCACCGCAGAGGTGAGTGCAGTGCTCGCAGGAGCACAGGTGCGGGTCGTCCGGAACGCCGGTGACCTCGTAGGTGATGTCCCCGCAGCGGCATCGGCCTGCTCGCAGTTCAGAAGGGGCGTTCAGTTCGGTCATTCGAACATCTCCCTTGGTAAGGGCGAGGGTTGGAAGCGTCAGTGTGCCATCGGGCTGGGGTCCCGGGCTGGTGTTGGGGTCCGGGGGCCCGGTGGGCGAGATCGTGTTCACCCCTGGCGGTGAGGGGCCTGGCGCCAGGGTGACGATCGCACGGCCCCGACCTTCGGCGGTCGGCTTGCTGTCCGCGGTCGCAGGGTGAGAGCTGCGAGATCCTACCGGCCGTCGGGGCTGGGCTGCGACCGGCGTTCCTGACCCGGCGCCCCGCTCCACCCCGTTCCGCTCGCGGTCGGCGCCGGGGCAGGTATTCGCGGTCCTTGGCGCACTTCTGCCTGTGGCCTGGGCCACATTGTTTTCGGCGATCCGGCGCATTCTGTGGCCCGGGCCACATTCCGGCGGGGGCATTCGGGGCCCTAGGGCCGCCCAAAAAGGAGAAAATCGGGCAAATAGGTTTAAGTTGCCCGTGACGGTGGCCACACGCGGCAGACACTCCACTACCCCGCATAGTGGACCACCCCCACCCGGCCTGCGGCCACCCGCCCGCCACCACGGCCACCCCGGGGCCGCCGGGGCCGCCACCGACCGGCCGGTCCCACATCAGCCCAGCTCAGAGCCGTGATCACGGAACTCGAAAACGGGCCCGAAGGCCAGGTTTCAGCCCCACGGCGGCGGGCAGAACGACGCGCCCCGGGAACCCCGACGGGCGACGCTCCTACGACACCGCGTCGTAGACCGGCCGTTTCCGACCCCTTGGAGCCCGCCACCGGGCCC
>NZ_BAAATR010000104.1:0-5850 GCF_039533515.1 Kitasatospora cystarginea
CGGGCGTGAGCGGATCATCCTGTCCGGGGACATCCCCTCGCCGGCCAACCCGCCCTCGGGCTGCCGCTTCCGCACCCGCTGCTGGAAGGCCGAGGAGCGGTGCGCGGTGGAGGTGCCCGCGCTGACCGTCAGGGAGTGGCTGACCGGGGCGGCCGCGCATGACTCCGCATGTCACTTCGCGGCGGAGCGCGAGATCGGGTAGAGCGCGGCGGAGCGCGAGATCGGGTAGAGCGCGGCAGGGTGCGAGATCGGGTAGAGCGCGGCAGGGCGCGAGATCGGGTAGAGCGCGGCAGGGCGCGAGACCGGGTAGAGCGCGGCGCGATTTCCGGCGAGGTGCAGGGGACGCGATGCGCGAGAGACGATCTTTTTTCGGTGATCTTTTTCCGGGTTTTCTTCCCCGATAAAACCTCGACATCCGGATAATCGTGTCCGCTATTCGGAGGATGGAATGAGTAATTCCTTGGGCGATATGTATCGCTCTGTCAGTCAATGGTCCGGCTTGTGTGCGCCGTGTAACAGAAAAGAGATGTGAGGAAGATTCCAAACGGGGTCGGCGGGCTCGATAGTTGCTCTGCGCGCGTCGACGGTCGCATCGCCAACTAGGCATCTGCGTCCTGACGTTGACCTCCGCCATGCCTGGAAAGCCGGGCTATGGAGGGTCCTTCGTTCCCACGCCCCGAATCGAGAGGCAGTTGAATGAGGCTCACCAAGACAATGCGTTGGACGGCGGTGGCTGCCACCACGATCCTGGCGGTGGCCGCCTGCAGCAATGGCGGTGGCTCGGGCGGCGGCGGAAAGCCGACGGCGAGCGACAATGCGCCGGCCAAGGATGGCGGAACCTTCCGACTGGGCATTGTCGAGCCTACTGCAATCGACCCGTACAACGTGCAGGAGTCCGAGGGCACCCTGGTCGCCCAGAACCTGTTCACCGGCCTGACCAGCGTCGACGTCAATGGCAAGGTCAGCAACGCGCTGGCCGAGAGCCGGACCGCGAACGACGACTGCAGCCAGTGGACGTTCAAGATCAAGGGCGGGACCACCTTCTCCAACGGTGAGCCGGTGGACGCGGAGTCGTTCGTCCGCGGCTGGGCTCGGGTCGCGGCCAAGGACGCGGCCTCCGACGTGGCGTACCACATGAACGAGATCGACGGCTTCAAGGAGCTCCAGGACGGCTCGGCCACCACCTTCCGGGGCCTGTCGGCGCCCGACGCGACCACCCTGGTGGTCAAGCTGGCCATCAAGGACTGCGAGTTCGACCTCCGCACCTTCCACACCGCGTTCAGCCCGATGCCGAAGGTGGCCGGCCCGGCCACCAACAAGACCTTCAACGACATGCCGATCGGCAACGGGCCGTTCAAGATGGAAGGGCCCTGGCAGCACAACAGCAAGATCACGCTGGTCCGGAACGACAGCTACGGCCTGACCAAGGCCCACCTGGACCGGATCGAGATCTCCATCCTGAACTCGGCCAACGCGGACCAGCTGGAGTACCAGGGCTTCCAGGCGGGCCAGTTCGACTGGGCCCGGATACCCACCGAGCAGCTGTCCGTCGCCAAGGCGACCTACGGGCCGAAGAACGAGTGGTACGACTGGGAGTCCAACGGCATGAACTACCTGCTGCCGGTGACCTTCCAGGGCCCGCTGAAGTCCAAGGAGGCGCGTCAGGCGATCTCCTACGCGATCGACCGCGACGCCATCGTCAACGGCGTGTTCAAGGGCTTCCGCCACAAGGCCACCACGCTGGTGCCCTCGGCCTTCAAGGACGCCTACCAGGAGGGCGTCTGCGCCAGCTGCGTCAAGCAGGACAAGGAGAAGGCCAAGGCGCTCGCCGCGCAGGCCGGCCTGACCCCCGGGACCAAGCTGTACTTCGGCTACAACACCGGTGGCGGGCACGAGGCCTGGGTGCAGGCCGTCGCCCAGCAGCTCAAGGACGTGCTCGGGTTGGACGTCCAGATCGACGGCATGCCGTTCAAGGACATGCTGAAGAAGGACAAGTCGGCGGACGCCACCGGTATGTACCGGGCGGCCTGGGGCGCGGACTACCCGACCCCCGGCAACTACCTGGCGCCGCTGCTCGCCACCGCCTCCATCAACGAGGACCCGACCACCCACGACGCCCAGGGCGACAACGCGGGCCGCTACAGCGACCCGGCCTTCGACGCCCTGCTGCAGCAGGCCACCGGCACCAAGGACCAGGCCGCGCGCGACAAGATCTACCAGCAGGCCGAGAAGCTCGCGATCGGTGAGGACCAGGCGCTGATCCCGCTCTTCACCCGCCAGCAGCAGCGTGTCGCCAACACCCAGAAGTGGGCCAACCTGACCTACGACTTCAACGAGAACCCGACCCTGGCCACGGTCTCGCAGAAGTAGCCCGTCCCTTCGCGCCAGGCGTGGTCCGCTCCTGAATCCGTACGTGCCCCAGTGCAGTTGACCGAAGGGGCCGAGCACAACGCCGTCGCCCCCGTCTCGATCAGGCGGGGGCGACGGCCCCCCGGTCGCCTGCCGGACCCGGCGGTGTACGGGGGAGAGGGCTACGCCGCTCTGCCACGACCCCATAGAGAGGCACATGCCATGGGTAGGTATCTGCTGCGAAGGCTCGGACAGATGGTGATCGTGCTGCTCGGCGCGACGCTGATCCTCTTCGCCTGCCTGTTCGTCATCCCCGGTGACCCGGTCGGCTCGCTGGCCGGCAGCGAGCGCTCCCGCGACCCTGCCGTGATCGCCGAGCTGCACAAGCGGTACGGGCTCGACAAGCCGCTGATCGTCCAGTACGGCACGTACATCGGCAAGTTGGCGCACGGAGACATGGGTGAGGACTACACCCAGCGCCGCCAGGTCTCCGACATCCTCGGCCCCAAGCTGGTCAACACCTCCAAGCTGGCCGTCGTCGCCATCGTCCTCGACGCGGCGATCGGTGCCGCCGTCGGCGCGCTGGCGGCGCTCAAACGGTACTCGCTGGTGGACACCGTGGTCACGCTGATCACCACGATCCTGGTCGGGTTCCCGACCTTCGTGATCGGCATGCTGATGCTCAACCTCTTCGCGGTGCAGCTCAAATGGGTGCCGGTGATCGGTAATCCCAGCGATCCGCTGCAGGTCATCCTGCCCGCGATCACGCTGGCCATCGTGGACGCGGCCCTGGTCGCCCGGCTGATGCGCGGCACCATGCTGGAGGTGCTGCGCGCCGACTACGTGAAGACCGCGATCGCCAAGGGCGTACCCAGGCGTGAGGTGCTGCTCAAGCACGTGATGCGCAACTCGGTCATCCCGGTGGTGACTTACCTCGGCATCTCGTTCGGCGGCCTGATGGGCGGCGCGATCATCACCGAGACCATCTTCAACTGGGACGGCGTCGGTATGGCGATGTCCACCGCGATCCAGCAGCAGAACAACCCGGTCGTGGTCGGGGTGGCGACCTGGGGTGTCGCCATCTTCGTGCTGCTCAACCTGGTCGTCGACCTGCTGTACGCGATGCTCGACCCCCGCATCCGGCTGAGCTGAGGGCGCTGAGATGACTGACGACAAGACGAAGGCAACCGCCGTACCGGGCAGGGCCGTTCCCGGGCAGCGCAAGGATCCGTCTTCGGCCGGGGCCTCGGCCGAGCCGGCCATCAAGGTGGTCAAGGAGTGGCAGGAGGTCTGGCACCGCTTCGCCGCCAACAGGCTGGCCCTGGTGGGCCTGGTGCTGGTGGCGGTGCTGATCCTCACCGCAGTCTTCGCACCGCTGATCGCCCCGCACGACCCGCTGCAGCAGGACCTGATGAACACGCTCAAGCCCCCGAGCAGCGACCACCTGTTCGGCACCGACATCCTCGGCCGTGACCAGCTCTCCCGGGTGATCTACGGCTCCCGGATCGCGGTCATAGTCGGCCTGGTGTCGATCCTGCTGACGCTGGCCATCGGCATCGTGCTCGGTGCGATCGCGGCCTACTTCGGCCGGTTCTACGACACGCTGACGATGCGCGTCGCCGACGTGTTCTTCGCCTTCCCGCTGCTGATCGGCGCGATCATCATCATCACCGTGACCGGTCGCGGGGTCTGGCCGGTGGTGCTCTCGCTCGCCATCTTCGGCTGGGCCACCGTGGCGCGGCTGCTGCGCAGTTCGGTGCTCTCCACCCGGGAGATGGACTACGTGCACGCGGCGCGCGCACTGGGCGCCGGGCACCTGCGGGTCATCCTGCGGCACATCCTGCCCAACTCGATCGCGCCGGTCATCATCTACGGCACGTTCAACGTCGGTACCGCCGTGGTCGCGGAGGCCTCGCTCTCCTACCTCGGCGTCGGCGTCAGCCCGGAGGTGCCGGAGTGGGGCAACATGCTCGCCGCCGGCCGGGGGTTCATCGGTGTGTACGACTACATGTGGACCCTTCCCTCGCTCGCGGTGGTGCTCACCTCCCTGGGCTTCATCTTCCTGGGCGACGGCATGCGCGACGCGCTCGATCCCAAGCTGCGGTGAGCGGCGTGGAGTTGACGGATGTGACCGGAGCGGGAGACGGCAGGGACAGGGCGATGACGGAGTCGGTGCAGAACGAGACGGGCGCGCCCCTGCTGCAGGTCGACGACCTGCAGGTGGAGTTCGTGACCCGGGACGGCGTGGCCAGGGCGGTCAACGGCGTCAGTTACAGCGTCGGAGCGGGCGAGACGCTGGCGGTGCTGGGCGAGTCGGGCTCGGGCAAGTCGGTGACCGCGCAGGCCGTCATGGGCATCCTGGACACCCCGCCCGGGCGGATCACCGGCGGCAGGGTGCTGTACCGGGGCGAGGACCTGCTCACCATGCCAGAGGAGGCGCGGCGGAAGATCCGCGGCCGGAAGATCGCGATGATCTTCCAGGACGCGCTCTCCGCGCTCAACCCGGTGTTCTCGGTGGGCTGGCAGCTCGGCGAGATGTTCCGGGTGCACGAGGGGATGTCCAAGAAGGACTCGCTGAAGAAGGCCGTCGAGCTGATGGAGCGGGTGCGGATCCCGGCGGCGAAGGAGCGGGTGAACGACTATCCGCACCAGTTCTCGGGCGGTATGCGTCAGCGCATCATGATCGCGATGGCGCTGGCCCTGGAGCCGGACCTGATCATCGCGGATGAGCCGACCACGGCGCTCGATGTGACGGTGCAGGCGCAGGTGATGGAGTTGCTGGCGGAGCTGCAGGCCGAGTACCGGATGGGTCTGATCCTGATCACCCATGATCTGGGGGTGGTCGCGGACGTGGCCGACAAGATCGCGGTGATGTACGCGGGGCGGATCGTGGAGACCGCCCCCGTGCACGAGCTGTACGCGCGCCCGGCGCACCCGTACACCAAGGGTCTGTTGAAGTCGATCCCGCGCCTGGACCAGAAGGGCCGCGACCTCTACGCGATCAAGGGCCTGCCGCCGAGCCTGCTGCACATTCCGGACGGCTGCGCGTTCAACCCGCGCTGCGAGGCGGCCACCGACCGGTGCCGTACCGAACTGCCGTTGCTGCAGCCGGTGCTGGACGAGGACGGCGCCGACCTGGCGGGCCGCCGCAGCGCCTGCCACTTCTGGAAGGAGACCCTCCGTGGCTGAGCCGATCCTTGAAGTCCGGGAGTTGGTCAAGCACTTCCCGTTGACGCAGGGCGTTCTGTTCAAGAAGCAGATCGGTGCGGTGCGTGCGGTGGACGGGGTGTCGTTCGAGCTGCACAAGGGCGAGACCCTGGGCATCGTCGGTGAGTCGGGCTGCGGGAAGTCGACGCTGGCCAAGGTGCTGATGAACCTCGAGCGGGCGACCTCCGGTGAGGTGGTGTTCAAGGGCGAGGCGATCTCGCGGCTCTCCGGTGCCGGGTTGAAGGCGGTGCGGCGGAACATCCAGATGGTGTTCCAGGACCCGTACACGTCGTT
>NZ_BAAATR010000105.1:0-5612 GCF_039533515.1 Kitasatospora cystarginea
GCCTTACCCGCGACAACCTGGAAACCCTCGCCGGCTTCCTCTACGACCGCATCGGCCGCCCCCGTGAGAACGGCGACCAGACCTGTCAGGTCGAGCCACTGCGCCGCATGGTCCGCCAGCCTCGAGGCCTACCTCGCCGCCAGCGCATCACGCCAGGGCATCTTGGACTACCGGCAGGACACCGCCGACGAGCTGTGGGAAAGCCTGGAGCGGATCGCTTCCCGCTGGCGCGACAAGCCAGCCCCTACCTTG
The DNA here is from genome assembly GCF_039533515.1 of Kitasatospora cystarginea. Classification (NCBI taxonomy): domain Bacteria; kingdom Bacillati; phylum Actinomycetota; class Actinomycetes; order Kitasatosporales; family Streptomycetaceae; genus Kitasatospora; species Kitasatospora cystarginea. The sequence goes on from NZ_BAAATR010000105.1 coordinate 253, forward strand.
GCCCCACCCGACCGCAGCACAAGGTGACGAGCACCATGGCCACCGACCCGCCTCCAGCACCTCGACCCGAGCCGCCACCCCCACCGTGTGACCTCTGCGGCCAGCCCCAGGTGTGGCTGCCCGGCGAAGTGACCGAGGTGCTCGACGGACCTGCGCGGCCCTGGCCCGCCGCACACGAACCCCGCGACACCCGACACTGCCCCCGGCAAGCCCCACGCGCGAAGCACGCGGGCTGGCTCCCCGCCACACCCCACGCCGACTTGCCTCCAGCACCTCAACCCGGGCCGCCCGGAGGGCACACCATGCCTGCCCCGGACATGAAGACCTCCACCACCCGCATCGGCGACGCCCTGATCTGCTCCATCGCCGGCTACGTCCACATGGACAACGAACAGCAACTGCGCCACGAACTGCGCCAGGCCCTCGTCCGGCGCCCCGCACTCCTCGCGATCGACCTGCACGCCGTCGACCTGTTCACCACCAGCGCCCTCCACACGCTGCTCACCGCCCGCCGGGCCGCACTCGCCGCGGGCGTGCCCCTCGTGCTTGCCGCTCCCAGCCCGCAGGCACAACGGGTGCTGGAGATCACCCAGACCGACACCGTGTTCCGGGTGTTCCCGACTCTGACCGAGGCCCTGCACAAATGCGCCCCTTCGAAACCAGACAAATCGCACCTGGCCGCCCTGTGACAGGAGGCCGGCGAGCTGCTTCTTGTTCTCGGCTCCCCGCGCCGGGCCCGCTTCTTGTCCACCGGTGCGGGCCGCGACCTTTGGCGCGCTGCTCGCCGTCGCCGCGTTCCAAGGCTCCCGGGTGTTTCGAGTCGCCGGCTGCCGGTAAGGCGGCAGGTCACTGAAGGACCAAGGAGGACCTGATGTCGACAGGGACCCTCATAGCGATCATCGTGCCCGTTGTGGTCGTGCTGCTTCTGATCGCCGGGGCGTTGTGGCTCGTGGCCCGTCGCCGCCGGTTGCGGGAACGGTTCGGCCCCGAGTACGAGCGCACCGTTCGCAGCTCGGGCAGCCGACTGGCCGCCGAGCAGGAACTACGCCGCCGCGAGCAGCGCCACCAGCAGTTGGAGATCAAGCCGTTGGCACCCGACGCCAGACAGCGCTACGCGCGGGACTGGACGCGGGTGCAGCAGGAGTTCGTCGACCGTCCCGGCGAGGCCGTGCAGCGGGCCGATGGCCTGGTCACCGCGCTCATGCATGAGCGCGGCTACCCCACCGAGGACTACGAGCAGCGGCTGCGTGACCTGTCCGTCGAGCACGCGAACACCCTGAAGCACTACCGTGCCGCGCATGCGGTCAACGCCCAGGCCGGTCGCGGTGACGCGACCACCGAAGAACCCGCGGGGCGATGGTGCACTACCGCGCGCTGTTCACGGCGCTCCTCGACGGCGGGCACGCCGTGCGAGACGACGATTCGCCACGGAGGTGACAGAAATGAAGCCAATGCGCTACGACGACACGGGACGGATGACGACCGAGGACATCGCCGCCACCGGAACACAGGACGAGGAAACAGAGACCACCGGCACACAACGACAATCAGGCGCCATGGACCAGCCCGGGACGACGTCCGAGGCGACATCCGAGGCCACGCCCGACACGCGGCAGGAACGGCCCGTCTTCCCGGGCGAGGCCACCGGCGAGAGACCGGACGCGGAGAGCGGGCAGACGGCGACGCCCCCCGATGAGACGACCGCGCAAGGAGAGGCCGCCGACCGCGGCGCCACCGGCCAGGAAGAGACGGAACCGCTACTGCCCTCGGCCCAGGCGCAGGAGCTCCGCACCCGCTGGCAGCAGGTGCAGACCCGCTTCGTCGACGACCCCCGCGAGGCTGTTCACACCGCCGACGAACTGGTCGCCGACCTCATGAGGCGACTGGCCGAATCCTTCGCCGACCACAAGCAGCGGCTCGAGAGTCAGTGGAACCAGGGGGAACCGGTCGACACCGAGGAGCTGCGGCTCGCCCTGCAGAAGTACCGCAGCTTCTTCAACCGCCTGCTGAGCAGCTGAACACACCGCCCCGACCTGCGGGCATTCGCAAAACAGATCTGAACCTTCGGAGGCCACCGTGATCGTCCTTGGAGTGATCCTCCTCATCATCGGCTTCGTCACCGGCATCTCGATCCTGTGGACCATCGGCATCATCCTGGCCGTTCTCGGCCTGATTCTCTGGCTCCTCGGCGCGGTAGGCCACGGTATCGCCGGACGAACCCACTACTGGTAGCCCGCGACACACGCCATGTACGACCACAGCCCGGCACCTGCCGTAGTGACGGCGCGCGGCGACATCGACCTCGCCACCGCCTCGTCACTGCGCCGCCAACTGGCCGATGCGCTGCGGGCACACCGCGAAGTCGTGCTCGACCTGTCGGAGGTGACGTTCATGGACTGCGTCGGCCTGGGCGCCCTCGTCCAGGCCCGCAACCAGGCCGACCACAGCGGCGGACGGCTCATCCTGCGCGGCATCGGACACCCCGTGACCAGGCTCCTCAAACTCACCGGCCTGACCCGGCACCTGACCGGCGAGGTCTGACCGGCCGCCGCGCGGCCGCAACGGGGGCCGACGCCGACGACGCCGCTGGCAGCCGAGGACGCCATCCGGCAAGCCACGTCCGCGCAGCAGGCGGCGGCGCTGGCCGAGAAGAAGTAGAACACCGCGACCATCGACAACCCCGTCACCCAGGGCATCGGCCTGAAGGACCCTCGACCGCGCCAACCATGGAGCCCCGCACCAACACGGTGCGGGGCTCCGCCACGTCCGGGCGACCGCCGAATGAAGGCCCCGGTGTCGCTCGCCGCCCGCATCCTGCAGCTCACCGGCCTGGACCACATGACACGGGATCGTCCCTGGAATCCGTGACCCGCCGGTCAGCCGAACCACCACCACTGCCGCGGTCGGTCGGCCCGATCAGTGACCGAGGGCGTTGGCGAGCTGCTTCTTGTTCATCTTCGAGCGGCCGTGAATGTTGCGCTGCTTGGCCTCGTTGTACAGCTGCTCCTTGGTGGGGCCTTCGGAACCGGAGTGCGAGCGCTGTCCGCCGCGCCGGGAGGAGGACATGTCGTGGGTCGAGGAGCGGCTGGCGGTCTTCGACTCGCCGTGCCGTGCCCGCTCCTTGTTCACGGTCCGGGCCGCGATCTCCTTGGCCCGCTTCTCGCTCTCGCCACGGTCCAGGGCGCTCTCCTTGATGTGCTCGTACTGACGTTCACGCTTCTTGCTCGAACCGACAGGCATGGCTACTCCTCACCCGTGGGGATGCACTGCGGCGTCTACCCCGAACGCAGGTCTCGGCACGCTCGCACGCCCGTGCACGTGAAGCCAGCTGGCTCGGTCGTCCCTCGCATGGATGCGACGCCGGTGCAATCCGGGAATCTGAAGAACAGATGCTCGCGATGGGCCGGCCCGGCCCGGCGCGGCACGGACGGTGCTGACCGCCTCCGTCCGGGTGAGGCGCTCGCGTCGGGCTCACATGGTTTGTCCAGTTGGGGGATCACTGCCTGCCGGGCGGGATGGACTCGGCCCGGGCAGGACCAGCGAAAGGACAGATACGCGATGGGACATGGCGGGAATGTGATCGAGGAGCTGACGGCCGACCACCGCGAGGTGGAGGAGATCTTCGGCCGGCTCCAGGCGATGACCGGCCGCGGGCAGGAGCTGCGTGACCTCGTCGACGAGGTCACCATCGAGCTCGTGCGGCACTCGGTCGCCGAGGAGCAGTACCTGTACCCGGCGGTGCGCGAGCACATCCAGGGCGGCGACAGGCTCGCGGACAAGGAGCTCGACGACCACGCCCGCGTCGAGAAGATCCTCAAGCAGTTGGAGAAGATGAACACCGACGACGCGCACATGAGCATGATGCTGCAGCAGCTCATGGACGAGGTCACCGTCCATGTCCAAGACGAGGAGAACAACCTCTTCCCGATGCTGCGCCAGGCCTGTACCCCCGAGGCGCTCGACGATCTCGGCGACAAGATCCGGCGGGCCAAGGCCATGGCGCCGACCCGCCCGCACCCCGCCGCCCCCGACACCCCGATGGCCAGCAAGATCCTCGCCCCTGGGGCGGGTCTGGTGGACCGGGCCCGCGACTTCGTTACCGGCCGTGGGAAATCCTGAACCTCCCCCTGCCGACCGGTGGGCGACAGCTCACCACCCGGGGTCGGCCGCACTCGGTCGCGGCCCCGGGAAACCCGCCGGGCCGGAGGCGGCTGCAGACCACGGCGTGACTGGTAGCACGCCGGCGCGGAGGTTCAGCGCAGCCGGGTGAGCTTGCGGCGGCCCGCCCGGCGGCGCAACTTCGGCAAGCGTGACCGCGCAGCGGCGGCGATGTGCCGCTGGCGTTCGTAGAGCACACCGTAGGCGAAGGCGTGCCGCTCCCTACCGGTGTCCTCGCTTTCGAGGCGGACCAGCTCGTGGCGGGCCACCACCGTGTCCTGGTGAGTGCCCAGCACCTTGTGCAGTTGCTTCATCCGGGCGCCGAATTTCGCCACTCGCTTCGCCGTGCGGTGCGGGATGTGCGACTGTGCGTGGTCCGCGGTGTACCGGGCGCGTTTGGCGGCCTTGCGGGCGCGATGCAGCGCCTGGTCGCGCTGCGGGCCCGGTGTGGTGCGCAGAGCGCGGTCGAGCCGCTTCCGGGCCCGCCGCTGCTCGTGCCGCAGGACGCCGGACAGATACTTACGCGCCTTCTGGTGGGCCCGACGGCGCAGTGGCGGGTCGGTGGCGAAGGCGTCGAGCCGCTCCAGCAGGGCGAAGTAGCGTGCGCTGTCGAGTTCGGCGACCGCCCGCTGCCAAGCGCGCCGGTAGCCCTGGGCGTAGCGCGCGGTGAGCCGGCCGCGCAGAGCGCTACGCAGGTGTGCGGGCAGCGCGTCCAACTGGTCCACCAGTTCCTCGCCCAGTACCTCTTGGTCGCGGGCCTGGCCTAGGAGTCGCCCGAGCCAGCGCAGTTCTGTGGCCAGCACCTCGGCCTGGTCGCGCTGGAAGAGCCGCCGGTGGGCCTTGAGCAGGCTGCGCAGCCGCCGTGCGGTGACCCGCATGCGGTGTACGGAGTCCTCCTGGCCGCGGCGCACGGCGGCATCGAGGGTGAGGAGCGCCTCGAGCTGGGCCCGGAAGCCGTCCATGACGAGGGCTCCAGCCGATTCTGCGGCCTGGGCGGAGGCCGAACCGGTCGGGGCCTGGAGGCGGGACTCGCCAAGAGCCCGGGAGAGCTTCGAGGGCCACGGTGAGCGGGTCAGCCCCGCGTCGGCGAACACGGCCTCGATGCGGTCCAGCAGGGTCGGCGGGCCGTGCTCCAGCTCGACCTCGAACTCGGTCCAGCCGCAGACCTCGGTACTGGTCCCGCCTGCCGGGCCGCCCTCGTC
>NZ_BAAATR010000106.1:0-5308 GCF_039533515.1 Kitasatospora cystarginea
AAGGAACGGACGCTTCCTTCGGACCGCCTTCCAGCGGAACCTCCGGGCGCTTCGTTCTTTCGTGTTTCCAGCTTATCAGATGTTTTCCGCTCCGTTTACCGGACCAAATTCCATCGAACTCGCTTTTTGCCGCCCCTCTCGGTGCGACTCCGGAACTCTACGGGCCCGGCCTCCGACAAGCAAATCGTCCCCGCCCGGGGTCCGGGCGGGGACGACGCGAGCAACGATCAGCGGACCTCGGTGATCTCCGGGCCGCGGGCGAACGGGTCGAGCGATGCACCGCCGAAGCGGGAGCCCTCGCCCTCGGTGTCACCGGGGCCGCCGTCGGCGACCATCTGGGCGTCCTCGGGGAGCTTCAGCACGATCGGGTCGCGCGGAGCCATCGGCCCGTCACCGCGGACGACCACGGTCTGGCGGAAGACCTGCTCGAGGACCCCGGCCATCTCGGGCTGCACCGCGGCCTGGCCGGAGATCACGCCACGCAGGAACCAGCGCGGGCCGTCACAGCCGACGAACCGGACCAGCTGGGCACCCTGGGTGCCGTCGGGCAGCTGGACGGGGACTTGGGCGCGGAGGTGCCAGCCCAGCGGGCCCTCGGTCTCCTCCACCAGGCCACCCTGCTGGGTGATGCCGGTGGCGATCTCCTCGCGGACCTCGCTCCAGATGCCCTCGGACTTCGGGGCTGCGAAGGCCTGCAGCTGGATAGCGCTGTTACCGAGGACCAGGGTGGCGGCCACGATCGCGTCGCCGGCCACCTCCACCCGCAGCTCCATGCCCTCGACACCGGGGACCAGCAGGCCGCCGAGGTCGACTCGGCCTTCCTGCGGGTTCTCCAGTTCGGAGATGTCCCAGGGTCCGTCGGGGCGCGGAGCCGGCGGCAGGCCGACCCGGTCCGCCGGGTCCTGCTCGGTCACGTTCTCGCTCTCGGAGTCGGCGGAACCTTCGACACCCTCGGCCGTCTCGTCGGCGCTGATGGCATCGTCGGCGAGCTGCTCGACAGCGTCCTCGCTCTTCTGGCGACGACGGAACACGGTCACTGTCCTTCCCGGTCCAAGACCCCGGTCCAAGACCGAAGCGAATACCTGCTCGGCTACTGCGAGCCGCGGGCATGCTAGACCGCGGCGTGACCACCCGTCGATCCGAACCCGCCCTCGGCGCGTGCCGACCCGGGCAGTTCCGTCACCTCGTGGAAACGCGCCTTCTCGACCTGCTGGATGACCAGCTGGGCGATCCGGTCCCCGCGACGGAAGCTGACCTTCTCGCGCGGATCCAGATTGACGACGATCACCTTGACCTCACCACGGTACCCGGCATCGACCGTCCCTGGGGCGTTCACCAACGCAACACCACAACGAGCTGCGAGCCCCGAACGCGGGTGCACGAAGGCGGCGTAACCGTCGGGGAGGGCGATGGCGATGCCGGTCGGGAGCAGGATCCGCTCCCCGGGCGCCAGTTCGGCGTCCACCGTGGTGCGCAGGTCGGCACCGGCGTCACCGGGGTGCTCGTACGACGGGAGCGGCAGCTCGGAGTCGAGCCGGGTAATCAGGACGTCTACCGGCTGGCGGACGGTGGGGCTCACGGGTTCACCTCGAAAGCTCTGGAGCGCTTCAACAGATCGGCGTCGTCGAGGGCCTGCTTGATGTCCTCGGGACGGCCGTGCTTGGTGAAGTGTTCCAGCTTCACCTGAATGAAGAGTGCCTGAGCCCGGATCGCCACCGGTCCGTCCGGGCCGCCGATCCGGCCTTCGGCGGCGCTGTAGATCTTGCGGCCGTGCACGCCGGTGATCCGGGCGTGGATGTACAGCTCGGCGTCGGCCGGGACCGGACGGAGGAAGTCGGTCTCCAGCCGCCCGGTGACGGCCGGGGTGTGCAGCAGCCAGTTCAGCGTGCCGAGCGTCTCGTCCATCGCCGTGGTGAGCACGCCACCGTGGGCCAGCCCGGGGCCGCCCTGGTGGCTGGGCTTGACCGTGAAGCGGGCCGTGACCTCCAGGCCCTCGCCCGCCACCGCGCTCAGCTGGAGCCCCTGGGGATGCTGCGGTCCGCAGCCGAAGCAGTGGTCGTAGTGCGAACCGAGCGGGGCGCCCGGAGCCGGGGCCTCGGGGGCCCTGGGCGGTACGACCGCGTCGGCGGGCGGAGTGGTCGGCGACAGGACGATGGCACCGGCGGCGGGCTCACCGGAGCCCCGAGGTGCGGGCGGGGAGACGACAGGTCCGTTCACACGCGCGACCCTACCGCCGAGTAGGTAAGGACGGACAGGAGGTTGCCGACTCCGGGCGGCCGAATCGGATATCCCGGACGCCCAGGTCAGAGCGGGGATGCCGGCGGAAGACGGAGCGGGTTGCCGGGGGCGGGGACGGGCCGGCCGCGGCCGGCGCACACAATGGGGGCATGTACGACGAACGCCTCACCGTTCCCCGCTCGTGGTGGCTGCTTCCGCTCGCGACCGGCCTCTCACTCGCGCTCATCGCGCTGCGCTTCAGCGCGGTGGCCGCCCTGATCGGACTGGTGGTCGGCATCGTGGCGGCCGCGGCGGCGCTGAGCGGCTACGGCTCGGCGCGGATCCGCGTGGTGCAGGGCTCGCTGGTCGCCGGGCAGGCCCGGATCCCGGTCGAGGCGCTCGGCGAGGCCCATCCGCTGGACCGGGACGCGGCGGTGGCCTGGCGCGGGGTGAAGGCCGATCCGCGTGCCTTCATGCTGCTGCGCAGCTACGTCCCGACCGCGCTGCGGGTCGAGATCACGGATCCGGCCGACCCGACGCCTTACGTCTACCTCTCGACCCGTTCGCCGGAGCGGCTGGCCGCAGCGCTGGCCAAGGCCCGCCAGGCCGCCCAGGGCTGACCAGCGCTCCGGGCCCGGAAACGGAGCAGGGACGGTTCCGCTGGCGCGGGACCGTCCCAGTACTCCGGTGAAGGGGTCGTGCGCAGGAGACTCCTGCCGGTGCGGCGTCGAGGACCGCGGTTTCTGCCTCCGGCCGGGGTGTACGAGGCCGGATGGGGCGTTCGCCGGGCCGACGGAAGCCGTCGGCCCCGGGGCAGGCCCGCATGGTGCCTATTCGCAGTCCCGGCAGATCGGCTGGCCGTTCTTCTCACCGGCGAGCTGGCTGCGGTGGTGCACCAGGAAGCAGCTCATGCAGGTGAACTCGTCGGCCTGCCGGGGAAGCACGCGGACCGACAGCTCCTCGTTCGACAGGTCGGCGCCCGGGAGCTCCAGGCCCTCGGCGGCCTCGAACTCGTCGACGTCGACGCTGCCGCCCGACTTCTCGTTCCGCCGAGCCTTCAGTTCTTCGATGCTGTCCTCGTTGAGGTCGTCATCGGTCTTGCGTGGGGTGTCGTAGTCCGTAGCCATTTTCGCTCTCCCCCTCTGGGTGTGTGCGGTATCTCCAGCGCACGTAACGCATGGGGGGCCGGTCTTGTGCCCGACCCGAGGCGGAGATTGTGCCTTACTTCAAGCCCCGTTACTCAATCGACACCCAGTAGCGGGCCCGTTGGAGTGATCGAGTACGGCTCCGGCCTTCTCACCCAGCGCTGCGGGGTCGTCGCGAAGCGGTCCGTGCGGCTGCCGCACCGCGCACCCGACGGACCTCCGGATGGTCGGCAACTCTCCTTGCAGTCAAGGGCGTTGACGACCGGCCGGCAATTCCGCGCAGCCGCCTCCCGACCGTCGCCGGTCGAGTCGACAGAGGATCCATCGATCACGCTGAGCAATCAAGTCATCATATCGCGCATTCGGGTGTGAGCTTGGTCACATCTGGGACGTTTCAGGCAAAATTCGGGAAAATCGCCCGTCGTGTGTCACCTTCCCGGCGGCGGACCCGCCGCCGTCCGAGGATGTCCGGACGGCGGCGGACGTCACCGGCGCCCGGCGTTGGCCGCCCGGCGCGCCAGCAGGGCGGCCTGCCGCTCTTCGAAGCGCACGGCCTGGGCGTGCAGACCCTCCAGGAACAGCCCCAGCTCCTCCTGGGCCCGGGCGCCCTCGGGACCCAGCCCGTCGACCTCCATCACCTTGAGGTGGCGCAGCACAGGCTGCAGCACGTCGTCGTGGTGGATCCGCAGGTTGTACACACCGCCGATGGCGATCTGGGCGGCGGCGCGCTCGAAGCCGGGGATGCCGTGGCCGGGCATCCGGAAGTCCGTGACCACGTCGGCGATGGCCCGCATGGCCTGGTCGGGAGCGAGCTGCAGGGCGGCCTTCAGCAGGTTGCGGTAGAAGACCATGTGCAGGTTCTCGTCGTTGGCGATCTTCGCCAACAGCTGGTCGACCAGCGGGTCGCCGGCGAAGTGGCCGGTGTTGCGGTGCGAGATGCGGGTGGCCAGCTCCTGGAAGGCCACGTACGCGACGGACTGCAGCATGCTGTGCGCGTTGTCGGACTCGAAGCCCGCCGACATGTGCGACATCCGGGCCCGCTCCAGCTCGACCGGGTCCACTGCGCGGGTGGCCAGCAGGTAGTCGCGGATCGCGATGCCGTGCCGGCCCTCCTCGGCGGTCCAACGGTGCACCCAGGTGCCCCAGGCGCCCTCGCGGCCGAACATGGTGGCGATCTCGTGGTGGTAGCTGGGGAGGTTGTCCTCGGTCAGCAGGTTGACGACCAGCGCGATCCGACCCAGCGGGGTGATCTTCGACTGCTCTATCGACCAGGCGTCGCCGCCGAGCACGCCGTCGAAGTCGCGGCCCTGGCTCCACGGCACGTACTCGTGCGGCATCCACTCCTTGGCCGCCTTCAGGTGGCGGTTGAGCTCGGTCTCCACCACCTCCTCCAGCGCGAGGATCAGCTTGGCGTCGGTCCAGGCCTTCGAGGCTGGGCGCTGCACGGGTGCGATGGTCACGACTGGTGCTCCTGGGGGCGGGCAGGGACGGGGGGACGCACTGGGAACCGGGGCGGGCCCCCTCGTGTCGGGCGGGGCCGCAACCGGGGCGGACCGGCCGGAACCGGGCAGCGGCGCCTCACCTACGGCTCCGTAGGTTACGTAACCGTAAGTTGTATCGGCAGCAAAAGACAAGCCGCCCCCAGCCAGGGCTTATGCCGTTTCGGCGGCCTGGCGGGGGGCGGCACCGGATGGTCCGCGCACGGAACAGAGCGGGCCCGCACCCGACCGGGTCGGGTGCGGGCCCGTGAGTGGGCACAGGTGGGCCGTTCAGCGGCCCTGAGGGGGTTCTCAGGCGCCGGGGATCCGCACCCGCATGGTCAGGCCGCCTTCCGGGCGTGCGGTGGCCTCGATGGCGCCGCCGTGCGCCCGGACCACCGAGCGGACGATGGACAGGCCGAGCCCGACGCCCTTGTCGCTGCGGGTGCGGTCGGCGCCCTTGACCCG
>NZ_BAAATR010000107.1:0-5212 GCF_039533515.1 Kitasatospora cystarginea
CTCACCGGAGGTCGCCCGCTCGAGGTTCATCAGCACCTTGGCCAGCGTCGACTTCCCGCAGCCGGACTCACCGACGATGCCCAGGGTCTCGCCCTTGCGCAGCTCGAAGGAGATGCCATCGACGGCCTTGACCGCACCGATCTGCTTCTTGAACAGAATGCCCTGCGTCAACGGGAAGTGCTTGACCAACTCCCGGACTTCAAGGATCGGCTCAGCCACGGAGAGTCTCCCTCCAGAAGAAGCAGGCACTGCCCCGCCCGGCCACCGCACTCCCGTCCTCCTCCGTGACGGAGAAGAGCCTCGGCACCTCCTGACGGCAGATCTGCTGCGCCATCGGGCAGCGCGGGTTGAACGCACACCCCGCTGGAATCCGCAGCAGGTTGGGCGGCAGGCCCTTGATCGCGTACAGCTCCTGGCCCTTCTGGTCCAGACGCGGGATCGAGTCCAGCAGACCTCGGGTGTACGGGTGCGCCGGGCGCGCGTACAGCTCGTGTACGGGGGCGGTCTCCACGATCCGCCCCGCGTACATCACCGCGATCTTGTCGGCCACGTCCGCGACCACCCCCAGATCATGGGTGATCAGGATCAGACCCATCCGGTACTCGGCCTGCAGCTCCGCCAGCAACTCCATCACCTGCGCCTGCACCGTCACATCGAGCGCCGTGGTCGGCTCATCCGCGATGATCAGGTCCGGCTCCAGGGCCAGCGCCATCGCGATCATGATGCGCTGACGCATACCGCCCGAGAACTGGTGCGGATAGTCGTTCACCCGCTCCTTCGCCGCCGGGATCCGCACCCGCTCCATCAGCTCGACGGCCCTGGCCCTGGCCTCCTTGCGGGAGGCACCCCGGTGCACCCGGAACATCTCGCCGAGCTGCCAGCCCACCGAGTGCACGGGATTGAGCGCGGAGAGCGCGTCCTGGAAGATCATCGCCAGCTGCGAGCCGCGGATCTTCCGGCGCTCGTCCGACCCCATCTTCAGCAGGTCCCGGCCCTTGAAGAGGATCTCACCCCCGGTCACGAAGCCGGGTGGGCTGTCCAGGATGCCCATGACGGCCTGCGCGGTCACCGACTTGCCCGAACCCGACTCGCCCAACACCGCCAGCGTCTCACCCGCCCGGACGCTGAAACCGACGCCGTTGACCGCCCTGGCCACGCCGTCCCTGGTGCGGAACTCCACGTGCAGGTCGCGCACTCGGAGCAGCGGGGCGTCCACGGGGCCGGACTCGGCCGCCCGGGGATCGGTCTGCCGGCTGCTCACACTGGTAGCCATCGTCGGCCCTCCTCAGCGCAGCTTGGGGTCGAGGGCGTCGCGGACCGCGTCGCCGAGCATGATGAACGCCAGCACGGTGATGCTGAGCGCCCCCGCGGGGTAGAGCAGCATGTGCGGCGCGTTCCGGAAGGAGTCCGAGGCCGAGGAGATGTCGATGCCCCAGGAGACCGTGGGCGGCTTGAGCCCCACGCCGAGGAAGCTCAGGGTGGCCTCCAGCGCGATGTAGGTGCCGAGCGCGATGGTGGCCACCACGATGATCGGGGCGACGGCGTTGGGCAGGATGTGCCGCAGCAGCGTCCGGACGCCGCCGGCCCCGAGCGCGCGGGCGGCGGTGACGTAGTCCTGCTGCTTGACGGTGATCACCGAGCCCCGGGAGATGCGGGCGATCTGCGGCCAGCCGAGCACCACGATGAAGGCCACCACGATCCAGATCGACTGGCTGGGCACCACGGACAGGAAGACCAGCCCGCCGAGCAGGATCGGGATGCCGAAGAAGACGTCGGCGAGCCGGGACACCACCGAGTCGAACCAGCCTCCGGCGTAGCCGGCCACACCGCCCAGCAGGGTGCCGACCAGTGCCGCACCGGCCGTGGCACAGACGCCGACGGTGATCGAGGCACGGGCGCCGTACACCGTCCTGGCGTAGACGTCGCAGCCCTGGTTGTCGAAGCCGAAGGGGTGGCCGGCGGTGGCGCTCTGCTGGGATCTGGACAGGTCGCATCTGAGCGGATCGGTGGAGGTGAGCAGGCCGGGCCAGAGCGCCGTCACGATCAGGAAGAGGATCAGCAGCCCGGAGACGATGAAGACCGGGTTGCGCCGCAGGTCGTACCAGGCGTCCTGCCACAGGCTGCGGGCCGCCATCCGGTCGTCGGCGCCGGGGGTGCCGGGCCCGTCCTGCTGCCGCTCGTTCTTCAGGACCGACTGGGCCTCCATGGTGCCGAGGTCGAAGGTCCGGTTCTCGACCGCGCTCTGGAGCTCCAACTCCTCGGTGCCGGCCTCGGCCAACGGGTCCGCCTCGTGGTACTTCTCCTGGTCAGGCATACCGGATCCTCGGGTCCAGGACCGCGTACAGCAGGTCGACGAGCAGGTTGGCCGCCAGGTAGATGATCACCAGGATGGTCACGAAACCCACCACGGTGCTGGTGCTCTGGCGGACGATGCCCTGGTACAGGTAGTAGCCCACACCGTGGATGTTGAAGATCCGCTCGGTGACCAGCGCGCCTCCCATCAGCGCGCCCAGGTCGGTGCCGAGGAAGGTGACCACCGGGATCAGCGAGTTGCGCAGCAGGTGGTTCACCACCACCCGGCCGCGCGGAAGCCCTTTGGCGACGGCGGTGCGCACGTAGTCGGCCCGGGCGTTCTCGGCGACGGTGGTCCTGGTGAGCCGGGCGACGTACGCCAGCGAAACCGAGGCCAGCACGATGCCCGGCAGGATCAGCCGGTCCAGGGTCAGCTGGTCGCCGACGGTCGCCGGCACCACGCCCCACTTCACCCCGACCAGGTACTGCAGCACGTAGCCGGTGACGAAGGTCGGGACGGAGATCACCACCAGGGTCAGCACCAGCACGCCGCTGTCGGCCAGTGCGCCCCGGCGCAGACCGCTCAGCAGTCCCAGCGCGATCCCGAGGACCACCTCGATGACGAAGGCCACCGCGGTCAGCCTGAGCGTGGTGGGGAAGGCGGTGGCCAGCAGCGAGGTGACGCTCTGGCCGCTGAAGGTGGTGCCGAAGTCCCAGCGGAACAGCCGGCCCATGTACTTCACGTACTGCAGCCAGAGCGGATCGTCCAGGTTGTACTGCGCGCGGATCTGCGCCGCGACGGCCGGGTCCGGCGCCCGGTCGCCGAAGAGCGCGTTCACCGGGTCGCCCAGGGCGTGCACCATGACGAAGATCAGGAAGGTGGTCCCGATGAAGACCGGGACCATCTGGAGCAGGCGTCTGACCACATAGCGACCCATGCGAACCTCCAGTCGGCCGTCGATCAGGCGGCGGCCGGGTCCACCGCGCTGGCGAACCGGCCTCGATGGTCGGCTACTTGACGGTGAGCTCGGTGTAGACCGGGACGCTGAAGGGGTTCAGCATCACGCCGGAGGTGCGGGACGACCAGCCGACCGTGCCGTTCTGGTACCAGAGCGGGATCGCCGGCAGGTCGGTGGCCAGCATCCGCTCCGCGTCCTGGTAGGTGGTGACCGACTTCGCCTGGTCCGCCTCGCCGTTGGCCTGGTTCACCAGGGCGTCGAAGGCCCGGTTGGCGTAGCCGGAGTCGTTGGAGGAGGCCCCGGTCACGTACACCGGCTGCAGGAAGTTCTGGATCAGCGGGTAGTCCATCTGCCAGCCGGTCCGGAAGGCGCTGGTCATCTGCTTGCCGTGCACCTGGTTGCGGAAGTCCGCGAATGTGCCGACCGGGCGGCCGACGCACGCCCTGGTGTCCCCCAGCACGTTGTTGACGCTGTTGCAGACCGCGTCGACCCACTCCTTGTGCGGACCGTCGGCGTTGTAGCTGATGGTCAGCTGACCGCCGGGGATGCCGCCGCCCTGCTGGATCAACTGCCTCGCCCGGTCCGGGTTGTGCTTGCACGCGTCGCCGCAGAGCCCGTCCAGGTAGCCGCCGGAGGCACCGAGGACGGGCGAGGTGAAGTCACCGGCGGGAGTACGGGTGTTGTTGAAGACGACCCTGCTGATGGTGTCGCGGTCGATCGCCATCGAGATGCCCTGGCGGACGAGTCTGGCGTTCTCGGTGCTCCAGCCCGGCCGGTAGAGCGGGAAGGAGATGGTCTGGATGATGCCGGCGGGCCGGCTCAGGAACCGCCCGTATAGGTCGGACTGGACGCTCTTCAGCGCGCTGTTCGGCAGGCCGTTGTCGATGTCCAGGTTCCCGGCCTGCAGGTCGGCGTAGGCGGCGTTGGTGTCGGTGTAGACCTTGAGGTCGACCCCGGCGTTCTTGGGCTTGTTGTCGCCCGCGTAGTCGGGGTTGGGCCGCAGCTGCATCCGCTGGCTCTTGGTCCACGAGGCGATCGTGTAGGGCCCGTTGCCCACGGGCTTGGCCAGATAGCCCGCGTGGTCGGAGAAGAAGCTCCTCGGGAGCGGGTAGTACGCGGCGTGGCCGAGGGTCTGCGGCCATGCGGAGAACTTCTGGCTGAGCGCGACGGTGAAGGTGTTGTCGTCCACCGCCTTCAGGCCGGACATGGTCCTGGCCGTGGGGCTTCCCGAAGCGGGGGCCACGTCGGCGTAGCCCTGGATGTACTGGAAGAAGCTGGAGTTCACCTGCCGGTTGGTGGAGAGCGCGCCGTAGTTCCAGGCGTCCACGAAGGACGAGGAGGTGACGGGTGTGCCGTCGCTGAACCGCCAGCCCGGCTTGATCTTGACGGTCCAGTTCTGCTGGTCGCCGGAGGTGATCGACGCGGCCATCGCATTGCCGGCCCTGCTGGTCTTCGGGTCGTACGCGATCAGGCCGGTGAAGATCATGTCGAGTACCGCGCCGCCGTTGACCTCGTTGGTGTTGGCCGGTTCCAGCGGGTTCTGCGGATCGCCCCACCATGCCGTGACGATCCCGCTGGAGCCGCCGCCACCACCGCCGCCGGCCGCACCGCCACACCCGGTGGCCGCCAGAGCCAGCGTCGTCGCAGCGGTCACGGCCCAGCGCACTCGGGAGACCGTAGGCATGGGTGTCCTCCTCGGGGTCTGTGAAACGATCACAACCCATGAGGGGCGAGGGGCCCCGGCGACGCGACCGACATGCCCCCGGATGGGCCACCCGAACGCCACCGGGCCCGGCCCGCACCGACGTGCGAACCGGACCCGGTGGTTGGCGGATCGTCAGGCAGCGCTCTGCTCGACCTCGCGCTCCGCGGCGAAGTGGCACGCGGACTCGTGCGCGGCCGGCCCCTCCAGCGAGGGCACCGCGAGCAGCGGCACCTCCACCGCGCACCTCTCCTCGGCC
>NZ_BAAATR010000108.1:0-5122 GCF_039533515.1 Kitasatospora cystarginea
ATGGCTCGTCGGTCACGGTGTCCACGTAGACGGACTCCAGCGTGCCGATCCTGTGGCGATCGGCATCGACCACGTCGTGACCGCGCCATTCCCGGATCTCATTCGCTTCGAACACCAGCAACCTCCGAGGTCGGTGGGCATCTCCCATCCTCCTACCAGGGCCACCGCCGAGCCCGCGCGGTGCGCCGACCGGGCCAATCGGCGCGACTGCCGGATCTGTGGCGAGGGCGGAAATCCACCGGTCGCCAAGGCGCCCAGCTCACCGCCTGCCTCCTCGGCCACCTGCCCCGCGGCTACGCGCCCTCGCTCTCCTCCGCAGTCGGTTCCTCTCCCAGGGTCTGCCGGTGCCAGGCCTGCCGCACCTGGGCAGCCGGAGTCTCAGCCCCATGCGCAGCGGCTGGCGGCACGACGTCGGCAGAGGCGCTGTGTGGGCGCAACAGCTACGCCGCTGCGTGTCCTTCTCGGACGGTCATGGCAGGGGGATGCCGCCGGTGGCGTTGAGGACCTCCCCGGTGATGTAGGAGGCCTCCTGCGAGGCGAGGAATACGTAGGCCGGGGCCATCTCGGCCGGCTGGGCCGGGCGGCCCATCGGGGACTGCTCGCCGAAGTGCGCGACCTTCTCCTCGTCCATGGTGGCCGGGATCAGCGGCGTCCACACCGGCCCGGGCGCCACCGCGTTGACCCGGATTCCCCCGGGTGCCAGCTGCTGGGCCAGGCCCTGGGTGAACGCGACGATCGCCGCCTTCGTCATCGCGTAGTCCAGCAGATGCGCGCTGGGCTTGTACGCCTGCACCGAGGCGCTGTTGATAACCGACGCGCCCGGACGCAGATGCGGCAGCGCGGCCCGGGTGAGCCAGAACATCCCGTACAGATTGGTCGTAATCACCCGGTCAAACTGCTCGGTGCTGATCGCGGCGAGTCCGTCGGGCTGCGACATCTGGTAGGCAGCGTTGTTCACCAGGATGTCCAGCCCACCCAGGTCGGCGGCGCATCGCTCGGGCAGGCTGGTGCAGAACTCCTCCTCGCGCAGATCGCCGACGAGCGGCAGCGCGCGGCGGCCGGCCTGCTCGATCAGGCCGGTGGTGATGTCGGCATCGCCTTGTTCCTCGGGCAGGTAGCTGAAGGCCACGTTGGCACCCTCACGGGCGAATGCCAAGGCCACGGCCCGCCCGATCCCGGAGTCGGCTCCGGTGATGAGTGCGACCCTGCCCGTCAGGCGGCCGGAGCCTCGGTAGGAGGTTTCACCGTGGTCCGGCTGGGGCCGCATCTGCTCGCCGCTTCCGGGGTGTGGTTGCGTCTGCTCGGGCAGCGGCGGCCTCGGGTACTGCTCGGCCGGATCCTGCGGGGCGTACTGGTCGCTCAACGCCACCCGCCATCACTCCTCAGCCTCGGTCCAACCTCCGGCCGCGGCCCGGTGGGGCCGCAACGCCACTCGAGTCTGACGGTCCGGGCGCCGCGCCGCAGTCCGCACCGCGGTGTTGGGATGGTCGCTCACCCGTCCGGAGGCCGGCCGGGAGATCCTCTGACAGCCGTGCCAACGCGCGCTGTGTGCGGCACGTGCCGCACAGGGGTGGCATCACGACAATCCGGCGCCCTCGGCCGTGAGCAGTTCGACGAGCTGGGGCCGGTGCAGGACGGCGATGGGTTCGAGAAGGTCTGGGTGGCGCAGGAGGGCGGTGGCTTCGCTGTCGCGGGTGCTGGGGTGGGTGAGGCGTTGCAGTCCGCCGGCTTCGGTGTGGTGCTCGGTTGTGGCCAGGGCCTGGTTGGCGCGTGCGGCCAGTGCGGGGTCGGCCAGGAGGCAGGCTGCCCAGCTGACGACGGTTTCGTCGACCCAGGTCCGCCAGGCGGTGTCGGTGTCGTCGGGGTGCGGCTCGCATCCGGTGAGCCAGTCCAACCGGTGGGATCCGCTGGGGGCGAGGAGATGGAGCAGCTGCACGTCCAGGCTGGTGGGGTAGCACAGAGCGGCCGCGAGCGCGGTGGCCTGCCGGGCCTGGGCATCGGCCAGAGCCCGGCTGAGCGCGCCCGCTGGCGGTGGGTAGGCGGCCAGGAGCCAGCGGGTGGAGGCGGCTATGACAGGTGTCAGGTCGGTGGGCATGGTGATCGGTCCCTCGGGGCGGGCTCGCCCGTGGTCCGGCTGATCGGGTGCGCGAGCTGTCTACGCGGAGCCGCGCTGCCCCGCTCGTGGCCGACCAGTGTAGGCGGCCACCACGGCCGATGGCATGACCCGCGTCACGCCCTGCCCGACCGGGCACCTGGGTCGGACCGACACTCTGCGGTCCGACCCAGCTGCGCTCATCGCCGACTGCCGGGTGCGGTCAGGACCTTCCGCGGCCAGTGACGAAGTCGCGGGCCCGGTCGACCAGACCGACACCCGGCGCCAGGATCTTGCTGGCCATCGGGGTGTCGGGCGCGGCGGGGTGCGGGCGGGTCGGAGCCATGGCCTTGGCCCGCCGGACCTTCTCGCCGAGATCACCAAGCATCTCGGAGGAGCAGGCCTGGCGCAGCATCGGGAAGAGGTTGTGTTCCTCGTCCTGGACGTGGGCGGCGACCTCGTCCATGAGCTGCCGCAGCAGAGCGCTCATCTGCGCATCGTCGGTGTTCGTCTTCTCCAGCTGCTTGAGGATCTTCTCGATCCGGCCGTGGTCGGCGATCTCCTTGTCCGCGAGCCGGTCACCGCCCTGGATGTGCTCGCGCACCGCCGGGTAGAGGTACTGCTCCTCGGCGACCGAGTGCCGCACCAGCTCGATGGTGACCTCGTCGACGAGGTCACGCAGTTCCTGCCCGCGGCTGGTCATCGCCTGGATGCGGCCGAAGATCTCCTCGACCTCCCGGTGATCCGCCATCAGCTCCGCGAGCACATTTCCGCCATGCCCCATCGCGCATCCGCCTCTCGTCCTGTCAGGGCCGGGGCCATCCCGCCCAGCAGGCAGTGATCCCCCCACCGTGCTCGCCCTGTGAGCCCGCCTCACCTGCCTCACCCGATCGGAGGGCACCAGCAACACCGTGCGGCGAGGCCGGCCCTGCAAGCTTCCGCTCACCAGCCCCCTGACGATCCCCCCGCGGTCACACCTCGCGACGACCAAAGCTCGCCCGCCGTAGCCGCGCAGGCGAGCGAACGGATCGAGACCTACGTGCGGGGTAGGCGCCATGGCGCACACCCACGAAACGAGGAGGAACCGCATGCCTGCGGTTCGAGCAAGAAGCGTGAACGTCAGTACGAGCACATCAAGGACAGCGCCCGGGACCGCACAGAGAGCGAGATCGCGGCCCGGACCGTGAACAAGGAGCGGGCCCGGCACGGCGAGTCGAAGACGGCCAGCTGGCTGCGTAGGTCTGAAGCGAGAGGCGCCTGACTGCCCGCGCTGTGTCCTGGTGGTCTCTGGTTTCCTCGTTCTGTGGTCCTGTGGCGACGATGTCCTCGGTCGTCATCGGTCCCGTGTCGTCGTAGCGCTGCGGCTTCATCTCTGTCATCTCCGTGGCGACTCGTCGTCGTCCCGCGCCGCCTGCCCGCCGTCGAGGAGCGCCGTGAACAGTGCGCGGTAGTGCACCATCGCCCCGCGGAGTTCTTCGGTGGTCGCGTCACCGCGACCGGCCTGGGCGTTGACCGCATGCGCGGCACGGTAGTGCTTCAGGGTGTTCGCGTGCTCGACGGACAGGTCACGCAGCCGCTGTTCGTAGTCCTCGGTGGGGTAGCCGCGCTCATGCATGAGCGCGGTGACCAGGCCGTCAGCCCGCTGGACGGCCTCGCCGGGACGGTCGACGAACTCCTGCTGCACCTGCGTCCAGTCCTGCGCGTATCGCTGTCTGGTGCCGGGTGCCAACGGCTTGATCTCCAGCTGCTGGTGGCGCTGTTCGCGGCGGCGCAGTTCCTGCTCGGCGGCCAGTCGGCTGCCCGAGCTGCGGACGGTGCGCTCGTACTCGGGGCCGAACCGTTCCCGCAACCGGCGGCGGCGGGCCACGAGCCACAACGCTCCGGCTATCAGGAGCAGCACGACTACGACGGGCACGATGATCGCGATGAGGGTCCCTGTCGACATCAGGTCCTCCTTGGTTCTTCAGTGGCCTGCCGCCTTACCGGCAGCCGGCGTCTCGAAACGTGCTCTTCGCAGGGCGTCCGCGCGGGGCCGGAGTGCGCTGACGGTACCGTCGTCGGCTCTTCCTCCAGCCCCGGTACCGGGGCCGCTGGCGGCGCGTAGTCGCCGTAGCGCATCCCCACAGGGTGGGGAGGAGTCGTGCAAGGGGGCTTGGAACGCGGCAGAAGCGGAAGCGCGCCTCGCGAACCTTCGGTCACAGGGCGGTCGGGTGCGGTGTGCTCGGTTTCGAAGGGGCGCTTTTGTGCAGGGCCTCGGTCAGGGTCGGGAACACCTGGAACACGGTGTCGGTCTGGGTGATCTCCAGCACCCGTTGTGCCTGCGGGCTAGGTGCGGCAAGCACGAGGGGCACGCCCGCGGCGAGTGCGCTCCGGCGGGCGGTGAGCAGAGTGTGGAGGGCGCTGGTGGTGAACAGGTCGACGGCGTGCAGGTCGATCGCGAGGAGTGCGGGGTGCCGGGCGAGGGCCTGTCGCAGTTCGTGGCGCAGGTGCTGTTCGTTGTCCATGTGGGCGTAGCCGGCGATGGAGCAGACCAGGGCGTCGCCGATGCGGGTGGTGGATGTCTTCATATCCGGGGCGAGCATGGTGTGCCTTCCGGGCGGCCCAGCGCGAGGTGTTGGAGGCGGGTCGGCGTGGGGTGTCACTGGGAGCCGGCCCGCGTGCTTCGCGTGTGGGGCTTGCCAGGGGCAGTGCTGTGGTGGCGGCTCGGGCGGGGGGCGGTGGGCGGTGGCCATGGCTTTCCTCACCGTGTGTCGCGGTCGGGCGGGGCCGGCGTAGGGGCTGGCTGGTCGCGCCAGCGGGAAGCGATCCGCTCCAGGCTCTCCCACAGCTCGTCGGCGGTGTCCTGCTGGTAGCCCAAGGTGCCTTGGGAGGATTCGCTGGCAGTCAGGTAGGCCTCAAGGCCGGTGACCGCGTGGCGGACCATGCGGCGCAGCGGCTCGACCTGACAGGTCTGGTCGCCGTTCTCACGGGGGCGGCCGATGCGGTCGTAGAGGAAGCCGGCGAGGGTTTCCAGGTTGTCGCGGGTAAGGC
>NZ_BAAATR010000109.1:0-5113 GCF_039533515.1 Kitasatospora cystarginea
CTGAGGACAAGCCCTCGGCCTATTAGTACCGGTCAACTCCACCCCTCACAGGGCTTCCATATCCGGCCTATCAACCCAGTCGTCTACTGGGAGCCTTACCCTCTCAAGGAGGTGGGAGTGCTCATCTCGAAGCAGGCTTCCCGCTTAGATGCTTTCAGCGGTTATCCCTCCCGAACGTAGCCAACCAGCCATGCCCTTGGCAGAACAACTGGCACACCAGAGGTTCGTCCGTCCCGGTCCTCTCGTACTAGGGACAGCCCTTCTCAACACTCCTACGCGCACAGCGGATAGGGACCGAACTGTCTCACGACGTTCTAAACCCAGCTCGCGTACCGCTTTAATGGGCGAACAGCCCAACCCTTGGGACCTACTCCAGCCCCAGGATGCGACGAGCCGACATCGAGGTGCCAAACCATCCCGTCGATATGGACTCTTGGGGAAGATCAGCCTGTTATCCCCGGGGTACCTTTTATCCGTTGAGCGACGGCGCTTCCACAAGCCACCGCCGGATCACTAGTCCCTACTTTCGTACCTGCTCGACCCGTCAGTCTCACAGTCAAGCTCCCTTGTGCACTTACACTCAACACCTGATTGCCAACCAGGCTGAGGGAACCTTTGGGCGCCTCCGTTACCCTTTAGGAGGCAACCGCCCCAGTTAAACTACCCACCAGACACTGTCCCTGATCCGGATCACGGACCCAGGTTAGACATCCAGCACGACCAGAGTGGTATTTCAACGGCGACTCCACAACAACTGGCGTTGCTGCTTCAAAGTCTCCCACCTATCCTACACAAGCCGAACCGAACACCAATATCAAGCTATAGTAAAGGTCCCGGGGTCTTTCCGTCCTGCTGCGCGAAACGAGCATCTTTACTCGTAATGCAATTTCACCGGGCCTATGGTTGAGACAGTCGAGAAGTCGTTACGCCATTCGTGCAGGTCGGAACTTACCCGACAAGGAATTTCGCTACCTTAGGATGGTTATAGTTACCACCGCCGTTTACTGGCGCTTAAGTTCTCAGCTTCGCCCGGACGAATCCAGACTAACCGGTCCCCTTAACGTTCCAGCACCGGGCAGGCGTCAGTCCGTATACATCGCCTTACGGCTTCGCACGGACCTGTGTTTTTAGTAAACAGTCGCTTCTCGCTGGTCTCTGCGGCCACCCCCAGCTCAGAGTGCAAGACCCATCACCAGGAATGGCCCCCCTTCTCCCGAAGTTACGGGGGCATTTTGCCGAGTTCCTTAACCATAGTTCACCCGAACGCCTCGGTATTCTCTACCTGACCACCTGAGTCGGTTTGGGGTACGGGCCGCCATGAAACTCGCTAGAGGCTTTTCTCGACAGCATAGGATCATCCACTTCACCACAATCGGCTCGGCATCAGGTCTCAGCCTTAACGAGTGACGGATTTGCCTATCACTCGGCCTACACCCTTACCCCGGGACAACCACCGCCCGGGCTGGACTACCTTCCTGCGTCACCCCATCGCTCACCTACTACCACCTTGGGCCACCGGCTCCACCACTCCCATCAACCCGAAGGTCTCAAGGCGGCTTCACGGGCTTAGCATCAGAGGGTTCAGCGCTGGCGCTTCAAAGCGGGTACGGGAATATCAACCCGTTGTCCATCGACTACGCCTGTCGGCCTCGCCTTAGGTCCCGACTTACCCTGGGCAGATCAGCTTGACCCAGGAACCCTTGGTCAATCGGCGCAAGAGTTTCCCACTCTTGTATCGCTACTCATGCCTGCATTCTCACTCGTATACCGTCCACGACTCGATTCCTCGGCCGCTTCACCCGGCACACGACGCTCCCCTACCCATCACAGCCCCCGTTAGGAGTATTGCTGCAATGACACGACTTCGGTGATGTGCTTGAGCCCCGCTACATTGTCGGCGCGGAATCACTTGACCAGTGAGCTATTACGCACTCTTTCAAGGGTGGCTGCTTCTAAGCCAACCTCCTGGTTGTCTCTGCGACTCCACATCCTTTCCCACTTAGCACACGCTTAGGGACCTTAGTCGGTGTTCTGGGCTGTTTCCCTCTCGACCATGGAGCTTATCCCCCACAGTCTCACTGCCGCGCTCTCACTTACCGGCATTCGGAGTTTGGCTAAGGTCAGTAACCCGGTAAGGCCCATCGCCTATCCAGTGCTCTACCTCCGGCAAGAAACACGCGACGCTGCACCTAAATGCATTTCGGGGAGAACCAGCTATCACGGAGTTTGATTGGCCTTTCACCCCTAACCACAGGTCATCCCCCAGGTTTTCAACCCTGGTGGGTTCGGTCCTCCACGTGGTCTTACCCACGCTTCAACCTGCCCATGGCTAGATCACTCCGCTTCGGGTCTTGGGCATGCAACTCAACCGCCCTATTCGGACTCGCTTTCGCTACGGCTACCCCACACGGGTTAACCTCGCTACACACCGCAAACTCGCAGGCTCATTCTTCAAAAGGCACGCAGTCACGGCCACCAAAAGATGACGACGCTCCCACGGCTTGTAGGCACACGGTTTCAGGTACTATTTCACTCCGCTCCCGCGGTACTTTTCACCATTCCCTCACGGTACTATCCGCTATCGGTCACCAGGGAATATTTAGGCTTAGCGGGTGGTCCCGCCAGATTCACACGGGATTTCTCGGGCCCCGTGCTACTTGGGAAATGAACAAGCAAGCCGTACAGATTTCGTCTACGGGGGTCTTACCCTCTACGCCGGACCTTTCGCATGTCCTTCGACTACCCATACGGTTTCTGACTCGCCCAGCCGCCGGCAGACAACTGAAGCTCACTCCCACAACCCCGATACGGCAACCCCTGCCGGGTCTCACACCATACCGGTTTAGCCTCATCCGGTTTCGCTCGCCACTACTCCCGGAATCACGGTTGTTTTCTCTTCCTGCGGGTACTGAGATGTTTCACTTCCCCGCGTTCCCTCCACACTGCCTATGTGTTCAGCAGCGGGTGACAGCCCATGACGACTGCCGGGTTTCCCCATTCGGAAACCCCCGGATCAAAGTCTGGTTGACGACTCCCCGGGGACTATCGTGGCCTCCCACGTCCTTCATCGGTTCCTGGTGCCAAGGCATCCACCGTGCGCCCTTAAAAACTTGGCCACAGATGCTCGCGTCCACTGTGCAGTTCTCAAACAACGACCAGTCACCCACACTCCAGAACCCCGAACACGAGACTCCTTCACATGAGACCGGCAACCATGAGGTACCAGCCAAACGGCCGCTCCCTCAGGACCCAACAACGTGCCCGACACGACCCAGTCACAAACCCACGTTCCACGCCGAAGCAGTACTAGTGGCCGATCCCGAACCGTGCCGAATAGTCAACGTTCCACCCATGAGCAACCGTGCGAGACATTCGCTCGCAGTCGGCTATGTGCTCCTTAGAAAGGAGGTGATCCAGCCGCACCTTCCGGTACGGCTACCTTGTTACGACTTCGTCCCAATCGCTGGTCCCACCTTCGACGGCTCCATCCCATACGGGTTAGGCCACCGGCTTCGGGTGTTACCGACTTTCGTGACGTGACGGGCGGTGTGTACAAGGCCCGGGAACGTATTCACCGCAGCATGCTGATCTGCGATTACTAGCAACTCCAACTTCATGGGGTCGAGTTGCAGACCCCAATCCGAACTGAGGCCGGCTTTTTGGGATTCGCTCCGCCTCACGGCATCGCAGCCCTTTGTACCGACCATTGTAGCACGTGTGCAGCCCAAGACATAAGGGGCATGATGATTTGACGTCATCCCCACCTTCCTCCGAGTTGACCCCGGCAGTCTCCTGTGAGTCCCCATCACCCCGAAAGGCATGCTGGCAACACAGAACAAGGGTTGCGCTCGTTGCGGGACTTAACCCAACATCTCACGACACGAGCTGACGACAACCATGCACCACCTGTACACCGACCACAAGGGGGCTGACATCTCTGCCAGTTTCCGGTGTATGTCAAGCCTTGGTAAGGTTCTTCGCGTTGCGTCGAATTAAGCCACATGCTCCGCTGCTTGTGCGGGCCCCCGTCAATTCCTTTGAGTTTTAGCCTTGCGGCCGTACTCCCCAGGCGGGGAACTTAATGCGTTAGCTGCGGCACCGACGACGTGGAATGTCGCCAACACCTAGTTCCCAACGTTTACGGCGTGGACTACCAGGGTATCTAATCCTGTTCGCTCCCCACGCTTTCGCTCCTCAGCGTCAGTAATGGCCCAGAGATCCGCCTTCGCCACCGGTGTTCCTCCTGATATCTGCGCATTTCACCGCTACACCAGGAATTCCGATCTCCCCTACCACACTCTAGCCTGCCCGTATCGAATGCAGACCCGGGGTTAAGCCCCGGGCTTTCACATCCGACGCGACAGGCCGCCTACGAGCTCTTTACGCCCAATAATTCCGGACAACGCTCGCACCCTACGTATTACCGCGGCTGCTGGCACGTAGTTAGCCGGTGCTTCTTCTGCAGGTACCGTCACTTGCGCTTCTTCCCTGCTGAAAGAGGTTTACAACCCGAAGGCCGTCATCCCTCACGCGGCGTCGCTGCATCAGGCTTTCGCCCATTGTGCAATATTCCCCACTGCTGCCTCCCGTAGGAGTCTGGGCCGTGTCTCAGTCCCAGTGTGGCCGGTCGCCCTCTCAGGCCGGCTACCCGTCGTCGCCTTGGTAGGCCATTACCCCACCAACAAGCTGATAGGCCGCGGGATCATCCTGCACCGCCGGAGCTTTCCACCAACCCCCATGCAGAGGAAGGTCATATCCGGTATTAGACCTCGTTTCCAAGGCTTGTCCCAGAGTGCAGGGCAGATTTCCCACGTGTTACTCACCCGTTCGCCACTGATCCACCCCGAAGGGCTTCACCGTTCGACTTGCATGTGTTAAGCACGCCGCCAGCGTTCGTCCTGAGCCAGGATCAAACTCTCCGTGAATGATTACTCGGCCATGCTTAATTAAAAGCGGCCGGTTCACACTCGCGTTGAGCGGCACGGCAACCACCGGAATAAGGCGGCCCCGCGCACTGCGTCCTCGCTGTGTATTTCAAAAGGAATCTCCAACCACGAACCACAAGGATCCGAGGCCGGGGATGTCAACATATCTGGCGTTGACTTTTGGCACG
>NZ_BAAATR010000110.1:0-5011 GCF_039533515.1 Kitasatospora cystarginea
GACGAGCTGCGCACCGCCGAGTACTGGGTGCGCCACGTCCGCGAGGCGGTCCGCTTCCACGACGCGATCCAGACCCTGGAGCGCGAAGGCGTCCGCAACTACCTGGAGTTGGGCCCGGACACCGTACTCAGCGCCATGGGCCAGGAGTGCGTGGCCGCCGACGCCGTCTTCGCCCCGGCGCTGCGCGCCGGCCGTCCCGAGGCGCAGACGCTCACCACCGCCCTCGCCCAGGCCCACGTACGCGGCGCGGACGTCGACTGGGAGGCGTTCTTCGCCGGCACCGGCTCCCGCCGGACCGAGCTGCCCACCTACGCCTTCCAGCGCCAGCACTACTGGCCGAAGGCGCCCGTCGCCCCCGCCGCCGTCCCGGACTCGGTGGACAGCCGGTTCTGGGAGCTGGTCGAGCGCGAGGACCTCGACGAACTGACCGCCACCCTGGGCCTCGACGGCGACCAGCCGCTGAGCTCCGCCCTGCCGGCCATCACGGCCTGGCGCCGCCGGAACCGCGAGCAGTCCGCGGTGGACGGCTGGAGCTACCGGGTCACCTGGAAGCCGCTCGCCGGGACTCGTACCGCCGCCGTCTTCGGCAGTTGGCTGCTGGTCGTCCCGGCCGGGCACGCCGAGGACGCCGCCGTACTGGACACTGTCACCACGCTCACCGAGCGCGGCGCCGAGGTACGGCAGCTGACGCTCACCGAGGCCGACGCGGACCGTGCCGCGCTCGCGGACCGCCTGCGCCGGGAACTCGCCGGAACCGGTGCCACGGCCGGCGTCGTCTCGCTGCTCGCGCTGGACGAGGACCCGCACCCGGAGCACCCCGCGATGCCCGCCGGTCTCGCCGCCACCGCCCTGCTGGTACAGGCACTGGGCGATGCCGAGGTCGGGGCGCCGCTCTGGTGCGTGACGCGCGGTGCGGTGTCCACCGGCCGAGCGGACCGGCTGCAGAACCCGGCACAGGCTCAGGTCTGGGGCCTCGGCCGGGTGGTCGGCCTGGAGCACTCCGACCGCTGGGGCGGTCTGGTCGACCTCCCGGAGAGCATGGACGAGCGCACCCGGGAGCTGCTGGCCGTCGCCCTGACCGGCGCCGAGGCCGAGGACCAGCTCGCCCTGCGGCCGTCCGGCCTGTCCGTCCGCCGGCTGGTCCGGGCAGCCCACACGGACGGTGCCGACTGGACGCCGCGCGGTACGGTCCTGATCACCGGCGGTACGGGTGCCCTGGGCGCCCAGGTCGCCCGCTGGCTGGCCCGCAACGGCGCCGAGCACCTGGTGCTCACCAGCCGCCGCGGACCGGACGCGCCCGGCGTCGCCGAACTGCGCGACCAGATAGCCGAGTTGGGTGCCACCGTCACCGTGGCCGCCTGTGACGTGGCCGACCGTGACGCGCTGGCCGCCCTGCTCGACTCGATCGAGCAGCCGCTGACCGCCGTCGTCCACGCGGCCGGAGCGGTCGCGGACGCCGCCCTGACGGACAGCACCCCGGCCGACCTGGCCGCCGTGATCGAGGCCAAGGTGGCCGGCGCGGTCCACCTGGACGACCTGCTGGCCGGCACCGAACTCGACGCCTTCGTCACCTTCTCCTCGATCGCGGGCATCTGGGGCAGCGGCGGCCAGGCCGCCTACGCCGCCGCCAACGCCTTCCTGGACGCCCTGGTCGAGTCCCGCCGGGCCAGCGGCCTGGCCGGCACCTCGGTGGCCTGGGGTCCCTGGGCCGAGGCCGGCATGGCGGCCGGTGAAGCGGCGGAGGAGCACCTGCGCCGGTTCGGCCTGCCGGTGATGGCGCCCGGCTCCGCACTGATCGCACTCCAGCGGGCGCTGCGGAGCGGCGAGCCCGCACACGTCGTCGCCGATGTCGACTGGGCGCGCTTCGTACCGTCCTTCACCGCCGCCCGTCCGCGCCCGCTGATCGGGGAACTCCCCGAGGTCCAGCAGCTGCTGGCGGCCGAGTCGAAGGACGCCGAGGCCGCCGGCGGCGAGCAGGCCGAACTGTTGGACCGGCTGGCCGGGCTCTCGGAGGTCGACCGGGACCGCGCGCTGCTGGAACTGGTGCGCGGCGAGGTGGCCGGGGTGCTCGGCTACCCGGGTGCGCAGTCGATCGAACCGGCCAGGGCCTTCCGGGCGCTGGGCTTCGACTCGCTGACGGCGGTCGAACTCCGCAACCGGCTGAACGCGGCCAGCGGCCTGCGCCTGCAGGCGAGCGCGGTGTTCGACTACCCGACGCCCGCGGCCCTCGCCGAGCACCTGCGGGACGAGCTCTTCCCTGACAGCGTCCGGGAAGGCGCCCTCGACCCGCAGGAGGCCGAGCTGCGCGCGGCACTGGAGCGCATCTCGCTGGCCCGGTTCCGGGAGGTGGGACTCCTGGAGACCCTGCTGAAGCTCGCCAACCCCGGCGACGACAGCTCAACCCCCAGCAGCGGCGATGAGTTGGACCTGATCGACACGATGGACGTGGCGAGCCTCATCGACATCGCCCTCGACAGCAACGAATCCTGACACGTTCGAAGTGCGGAGCTCATGATGACCACGCCCAACGAAAAAGTCGTTGCAGCGCTGCGGGCCTCCCTCAAGGAGGCCGAGCGCCTGCGCCGGCAGAACCAGCAGCTGATCGCGGCTTCCAGGGAGCCGATCGCCATCGTGGCGATGAGCTGCCGGTTCCCCGGCGGCGTGGAGTCGCCGGAGGCCCTGTGGCAGTTGGTCGCCACCTCCGGCGACGCCATCTCCGAGTTCCCCACCGATCGTGGCTGGAACCTCTTCGACCTCTACGACGAGGACCCCGACCGCCAGGGCACCTTCTACGCCCGTGGGGGCGGATTCCTGCACGATGCCGCCGAGTTCGACCCGGCGTTCTTCGAGATCAGCCCGCGCGAGGCGCTGGCGATGGACCCGCAGCAGCGCCTGCTGCTGGAGACCTCCTGGGAGGTCTTCGAGCGGGCCGGCATCGACTCCACGTCGCTGCGCGGCAAGCCGGTCGGGGTCTTCGTCGGCGCCTCCGCATCGGGCTACAGCGCGGTGACGGACGAGCTGCCGGACGGCGTAGAGGGCTACATGCTCACCGGGAACGCGGCCGCCGTGGTCTCCGGCCGCCTCTCCTACACCTTCGGGTTCGAGGGCCCGGCGGTGACGGTCGACACCGCGTGCTCCTCGTCGCTGGTCTCGCTGCACCTGGCGGTGCAGGCGCTGCGGGGCGGCGAGTGCTCGCTCGCCCTGGCCGGCGGCGTCACCGTGCTGGCCACCCCGGACGTGTTCGTCGAGTTCAGCCGCCAGCACGGCCTGGCCTCGGACGGCCGGTGCAAGGCGTTCGCCGCCGCGGCGGACGGCACCGGCTGGTCCGAGGGCGTGGGCATGCTGCTGGTCGAGCGGCTCTCCGACGCCCGCCGCAACGGGCACCCGGTGCTGGCGGTGGTGCGCGGCTCGGCGGTGAACCAGGACGGTGCGTCCAACGGTCTGACGGCGCCGAACGGTCCGTCGCAGCAGCGGGTGATCCGGCAGGCGCTGGAGAACGCCGGTCTGACGACGAGTCAGGTCGACGCGGTCGAGGCGCACGGCACGGGTACGACGCTCGGCGACCCGATCGAGGCCCAGGCGCTGCTGGCCACCTACGGCCGGGAGCGTCCGGCCGAGCGTCCGCTGTGGCTGGGCTCGCTGAAGTCCAACATCGGCCACACCCAGGCGGCGGCCGGTGTGGCGGGTGTGATCAAGATGGTGCAGGCCATGCAGCACGGTCTGCTGCCGCAGACGCTGCACGTGGACGAGCCGTCACCGCACGTGGACTGGACGGCGGGCGCGGTCTCGCTGCTCACCGAGGCCCAGCCGTGGCCGGAGACCGGCGAGCTGCGCAGGGTCGGTATCTCGGCGTTCGGCGTGAGCGGTACCAACGCGCACACGATCCTGGAGCAGGCTCCGGTCGTCGAGGATGCGATTGCCGAGGCGACCGTGTCGCCGTCGGTGCTGCCGGTGGTGCTTTCGGCGAAGGGCGAAGCCGCGCTGCGGGCGCAGGCCGAACGGCTGCTGTCGGCCGGTGAGCTTGAACTTGTCGATGTGGCCTACTCGTTGGCGACGGGTCGGGCGGCGCTGGAGCGTCGTGCGGTGGTCGTCGCCGAGGATCGTGCGGAATTCCTGCGGGGTCTCGGCGCGCTGGCTTCGGGTGAGTCGGCCGGGAACCTGGTGCAGGGATCGGTGGTCGAGGGCCGGACGGCGTTCCTGTTCACCGGGCAGGGCAGCCAGCGGGCCGGGATGGGTCGCGAGCTGTACGAGTCCTTCCCGGTCTTTGCCGAGGCTTTCGACGCCGTGTGCGCGGAGCTGGACGGGCATCTCGCGCGTCCGCTGCGCGAGGTGGTGTTCTCGGGCGAGGAGCTGGATCAGACCGGGTACACGCAGCCGGCGCTGTTCGCGATCGAGGTGGCGCTGTTCCGCCTGGTCGAGGTATGGGGCCTGCGGCCCGACCTGCTGGCGGGTCACTCGATCGGTGAGCTGGCCGCCGCGCACGTCGCCGGTGTGCTGTCGCTGGCGGACGCTGCTGCGCTGGTGGCCGCCCGTGGCCGCCTGATGCAGGCGCTGCCTTCGGGTGGTGCGATGGTGGCGGTGCGGGCGAGTGAGGACGAGGTCCTGCCGCTGCTGACCGACGAGTTGGGCATCGCGGCGGTCAACGGGCCGACCTCGGTGGTGATTTCGGGTGTCGAGGCAGCCGTTGTCGCGGTCGCGGAGCAGCTGGCTGCCCAGGGTCGGAAGACCAAGCGGCTGACGGTGAGCCATGCGTTCCATTCGCCGCTGATGGAGCCGATGCTCGCGGAGTTCCGCGCCGTCGCCGAGGGGCTGACCTTCGACGCTCCCCGGATCCCGATCGTCTCCACGCTCACCGGCGACATCACCGAGGACATCCGTACCCCCGAGTACTGGGTGCGTCACGTCCGTGAGGCCGTCCGCTTCCACGACGCGGTCCAGGCCCTGGAGGCCGAAGGCGTCCGCACCTACGTGGAGTTGGGTCCGGACGGGGTCCTGTCCGCGATGGGCCCGG
>NZ_BAAATR010000111.1:0-4888 GCF_039533515.1 Kitasatospora cystarginea
TCCACCAGCCGGAACAGCGCCACCTCGACCGCGAACAGCGCCGGCTGCGTGTACCCGGTCTGGTCCAACTCCTCCCCGCCGAACACCACCTCGCGCAACGGACGGTCCAGGTGCCCGTCCAGCTCCGCACAGACCGCATCGAAAGCCTCGGCGAAGCGCGGGAAGGTCTCGTACAGCTCACGGCCCATACCGGCCCGCTGGCTGCCCTGCCCCGTGAACAGGAACGCCGAACGGTTCCCCGAAGCGGCCACACCCTGAACCGTGTTCGCCGTCGACTCGCCGTGCGCCAGCACCCTCAGACCGTGCAGCAGCTCCGCCCGGTCGGCGGCCACCACGGCGGCGCGGTGCTCCAGCGCCGCGCGGGTGGTGGCCAGCGACCAGCCGATGTCGGCCGGGTCCGCCGCCTGTCCGGCCTCCAGCCGGGCCAGCAGCCGCTCGGCCTGACCGCGCAGCGCCGCCTGCGAACGGCCCGACAGCACCCAGGGCAGCGCCGCCCGGGCAGTGGGCCCGGTGGGAGCGGCGGGCTCGGCCGGGGCGGCTTCCTCGGGTGCCTGCTCGATGATCACGTGGGCGTTGGTGCCGCTGATACCGAACGAGGAGACACCCGCGCGGCGCGGCTGTCCGGTCTCCGGCCAGGACCGGGCCTCGGTCAGCAGCTCGACCGCGCCGGCCGACCAGTCGACGTGCGGGGACGGCTCGCTGACGTGCAGGGTCTGCGGCAGTACGCCGTGCCGCATCGCCATCACCATCTTGATCACACCACCGACACCGGCCGCGGCCTGGGTGTGGGCGATGTTGGACTTCAGCGAGCCCAGCAGCAGCGGGCGGTCCTCGGGACGGCCCTTGCCGTAGGTGGCAAGCAGGGCCTGGGCCTCGATCGGGTCACCGAGGGTCGTACCGGTGCCGTGCGCCTCGACCGCGTCCACCTGGTCGGCCGTCAGCCCGCCCGACGCCAGCGCCTGGCGGATCACCCGCTGCTGGGACGGACCGTTGGGGGCTGTCAGACCGTTGGAGGCACCGTCCTGGTTGACGGCGCTACCGCGCACGATCGCCAGCACCGGGTGCCCGTTGCGGCGCGCGTCCGACAGCCGCTCGACCAGCAGCATGCCGACGCCCTCACCCCAGCCGGTGCCGTCCGCGTCGGCCGAGAACGCCCGGCAGCGGCCGTCGGCCGACAGGCCGCGCTGACGGCTGAACTCCACGAACGGAGCCGGGGTGGCCATCACCACCACACCGCCGGCCAGCGCCTGGGTGCACTCGCCGCCTCGCAGCGCCTGCACCGCCAGGTGCAGGGCCACCAGGGAGGAGGAGCAGGCGGTGTCGATGCTGACGGCCGGCCCCTCCAGGCCCAGGGTGTAGGACACCCGGCCCGAGGCGATGCTGCCGGAGCTGCCGGTGCCGACGTAGCCCTCGAAGGCCTCCGCCGACTGCTGGAGCAGCATGCCGTAGTCGTTGTACATCACGCCGACGAAGACGCCGGTGCGGCTGCCGCGTACCGAGTTCGGGTCGATCCCGGCCCGCTCGAACGCCTCCCACGAGGTCTCCAGCAGCAGCCGCTGCTGCGGGTCCATCGAGACGGCCTCGCGGGGCGAGATCCCGAAGAGGTCCGGGTCGAACTCGCTGGCGTTGTGGATGAAACCACCCTCACGGGTGTAGGTGGTGCCCTGCTGCTCGGGGTCGCTGTCGTAGAGCGCCTCGGTGTCCCAGCCGCGGTCGGCGGGGAATCCCGACACGGCGTCGACACCGTCGGCCACCAGCCGCCACAGCTCCTCGGGCGAGCTCACCCCGCCCGGGAACCGGCAGGCCATCCCGACGATCGCGATCGGCTCGTCGTCGGCCGCCGCCACCGCGACGGCCGCCGCGTCGGGCAGCGAGCCCAGGAGCTCGGTGCGGAGCAGCTCGGCGAGCGCCCCCGGGTTTGGGTAGTCGAAGACCAGCGTGGCGGGCAGCCTCAGGCCGGTCGCGGCGTTCAGGCGGTTGCGCAGCTCGACGGCGGTCAGCGAGTCGAACCCGAGGTCCTTGAACGCCCGGTCGGCGTCCACCGCGTGCGGGCCCGCATAGCCCAGGACGGCGGCTGCCTCGGCCCGTACGACGTCCAGCAGGGCCGCGTCGCGCTCGGCCTCGGGCAGTGCCGCGAGCCGCTGCATCAGTGGAGAGGCGCCGCCGGGCCGCGAGCCCGCGTCCGCGCTGCGCCGTACCGGGCCGCGCAGCAGACCGCGTAGCAGCGGCGGGAGCATGCCCGCCTCCGCCTGCCCGCGCAGCCCGGCCAGGTCGAGGCTGATCGGCGCCAGCACCGGCTCCGCCGATCGCACGGAGGCGTCGAACAGCCGCAGGCCCTCCTCGGAGGACAGGGCGATGACACCGCCGCGGGCCATCCGCTCGACGCCCGCGTCACCGAGGTCGCCGGTCATACCGCTCTCCTCGGCCCACAGGCCCCAGGCGAGCGAGAGTCCCGGAAGTCCGGCGGCCCGGCGCTGCTGTGCCAGGGCGTCCAGGAAGGCGTTGCCCGCTGCATAGTTGCCCTGACCTGCGCCGCCGAAGACACCGGCGGCGGAGGAGAACAGCACGAACGCGGCGAGGTCGTGATCCTGCGTCAGTTCGTGCAGGTTCCAGGCCGCGTCCACCTTCGGGCGCAGCACGGTGTCGATGCGCTCGGGGGTGAGGGAGGAGATCACGCCGTCGTCCAGGACACCGGCGGTGTGCACCACGGCGGTCAGGCGGTGTTCGGCGAGCAGGGCGGCCAGCGCGTCACGGTCCGCGACGTCACAGGCGGCGAAGACCGGCTCCGCACCCAACTCCCGCAGGGAGTCCGCGAGTTCCGCCGCGCCCTCGGCCTGAGCCCCGCGCCGCGAGACCAGCAGCAGCCTACGCGCGCCGTACTCCGCGACCAGGTGCCGGGCGAACAGCGCACCGAGGGTGCCCGTCGCACCCGTCACCAGCACCGTCCCCTCCGGGTCCAGCACCAGAAGGTCCGCCTCGTCGGCCACCGGGACCCTCGCCACCCGGGCGGCGAGGGCGGATCCGGACCGCAGGGCCAGCTGCGGCTCACCGCTGCCGACCGCCGCGGGCAGCGCGTCGAGCGATGCCCCCTCCTCATCCAGGTCCACCAGGACGATCCGGCCGGGGTTCTCGGTCTGAGCCGAACGCACCAGGCCCCAGACCGTCGCCCCCGCCAGGTCCGCCACCGTCCCGTCGGTACCGGCCGCCACGGCGCCACGGGTCACCACGGCCAACCGGGAGCCGGCGAAGGCGTCCTCGGCCAGCCAGTCCTGCAGCACGCTCAGGGCCCGGTGCGTGCTCAGGTGGGCGGCGGCGGGGAGCCCGGTGCCGGGCTCCGCCTCGATACCTCCCAGGAGCGGCACCACCACGGTGTCCGGAACCGCGGCTCCGTCGGCGAGGGCCCCGGTCAGCGCGGCCAGGTCGGCGAAGCCGGCAGCCTGGTCCAGGCCGAGGGTCTCGTCGCCCAGGACGGCCCACCGCTCGGTGCTCCGGCCGGCCGGAGAGCCGAGCGGCACCGCCGTCCAGTCCACCCGGTACAGCGAGTCGTGGTAGGCGGCGCGGGCGGCGGAGAACTGGTCCACCGACACCGGCCGGAGCACCAGCGACTCGACCGTGGCGACCGGCGCGCCCGTGCCGTCGGCGACGTGCAGCGCGACCGCATCCGGGCCGTTCGCGACGATCCGCACCCGAAGTGCGGTGGCACCGACCGCGTGCAGCGAGACTCCGGACCAGGCGAACGGCAGACGGGCCTGCCCGCTGCCCTCCAGCACTCCGCCGAGCCCGATCGCGTGCAGCGCGCCGTCTAGCAGGGCCGGGTGCAGGCCGAACCGTCCGGCCAACTCCCAGCTCTCCTCCGGAAGTTCGACCTCCGCGAACAGCTCGCCGCCCTGCCGCCAGGCGCGCCGCAGGCCCTGGAACACCGGTCCGTAGCCGAACCCGGCGGCGGCGAAGCCCTCGTAGAGCGAGTCGACGGGGACGGCCTCGGCGTTCGCCGGCGGCCACTCGGCCAACTCATCCATCGAGGCGGCCACGCCGGTACCGAGCAGACCGGCCGCGTGCCGGGTCCACGGCTCCTCCGCCGGCGCGTCCTCGGCTCGGGAGTACAGACTGACGGTGCGCCGGCCGGCGTCGTCCGGGGTACCGACCCACAGCTGGACCTGCACCGCGCCCTTGGCGGGCAGGATCAGCGGTGCTTCCAGCGACAACTCCTCCAGGCGGTCGCAGCCGACCTGGTCACCCGCCCGGACCGCCAGCTCGACGAAGGCGGTTCCCGGCAGCAGCACGATGTCGCCCACGGCGTGGTCGGCCAGCCACGGGTGCGAGTCCAGCGCCAGGCGTCCGGTGAACAGGTGACCGTCCGCGTCCGCCAGCGCCACGGAGGCGCCGAGCAGCGGGTGGTCGGCCGAACCCAGACCGGCGGAGGCCACGTCACCCAGCCAGCCGGTGAGCGGCCGGGGCCAGTAACTGTCCTGCTGGAAGGCGTAGGTGGGCAGGTCGACGCGCTCGGCCCCGGTGCCGGCGAAGACGGCCGCTCGCCAGTCGACGGCGACCCCGCGCACCCATGCCTGCGCGAAGGAGGCCAGCACGCGCTGGGCACCGCCCTCGTCGCGGCGCAGGGTGCCGAACGCGGCGGCCTCACGGCCGCTCTCCTCGATGCTCTCCTGAACCGCCATGGCCAGCACGGGGTGCGCGCTGATCTCGATGAAGGTTCCGACACCGTGCTCTTCCAGCAGCGCGCGGGTCGCGTCGGCGAACTCCACGGTGGCACGGAGGTTGGTGTACCAGTACCCGGCATCCATGCCGGAGCCGTCGATCAGCTCGCCGGTCACCGTGGACAGCAGCGGCACCCGACCCGCCCGCGGAGTCACCTCACGCAGCACGTCAAGCA
>NZ_BAAATR010000112.1:0-4658 GCF_039533515.1 Kitasatospora cystarginea
TACCGCTGCCTGCCCGGCCACGGCGTCACCAACGCCGCGGCCCTCGACGACGCCGGGCTCGCCCCGTGGATCCGCACGCCCGGACAACTCGCCCCGCAGCTGCGCGAGGCACTCCGCGCCACCCCGGCCCGCCCGGCGGAGGCCGCCGTCCCCGCGGACCACGTGATAGCCGCCCTGGCGGGCGCGACCGCCGCCGCACCCGGCACCCGTACCGCCATCCCGCCGGCACTCCGCCGCGGCAACACCCGGGAGCTGGCCTCGTGAGCAGCCTGATCAGTCCCGTGACCAGGGCCCTGACCATCTCCGGCGCACTGGCGGCGGGCTCACTCGCGGTCGCCCACGCCGCACCCGCGCTCAGCGCCCTCAACGCCGTGCGGCCGTGGCTCACCCCCGAGTTGTGCGGGTACGGCGACCCCGACCACATCGCCCTGACCTTCGACGACGGCCCCGATCCGGCCTCCACCCCGTTCTTCCTGCGGGAGTTGGACCGGGCGGGCGTCCGGGCCACCTTCTTCCTGCTCGGCCGGATGCTGGTCCGCGACCCCGGCCTGGGACGTGAACTGGTCGCCGCCGGCCACGAGATCGCCGTCCACGGCTACGAGCACCGCTGCCTGCTCCTGCGCACTCCGGGCGCGGTCCGCGACGACATCGCCCGGGCCCTCGACACCATCTCCGATCTGACTGGTACCCAACCGACCTGGTACCGACCGCCGTACGGAGTCCTCACGGCCGGCACCCTCGCCGCTGCCCGGGAGTTGGAGCTGACCCCCGTCCTGTGGAGCACCTGGGGCCGCGACTGGACCGCCGCCGCCACCCCCGACTCGGTCCACCGCACGGTCACCCGCAGGCTCGCGGGCGGCGGCACCGTCCTGCTCCACGACACCGACTGCACCGCCGCCCCGGGCTCCTGGCGTTCCGCCTTCGGCGCCCTCCCCCGCCTGATCGACACCTGCCGGGCCCGCGGCCTGAGGCTGGGCCCGCTGCGCGAGCACCGGACCTCGCCCGTGGGCCTCGCCCGGTGACGGGCCGCCGACGACCGGCGGGGCGTTGCCCGCGCCCGGCACCACCGCACCGCCGTTGCCGGACCCGGTGTGCCGATTTTCCGAGTGCGGGGCGGGCCTCTGGTGCTGCCGTCCGAAGGCGTGATCACTTGCAGGGACGACGGATACCGGATCGACACCGATCCCGACCGCCTCGACACGGTCCTGATCCACCACTGGCTGTCCACCGACGCGTTCTGGGCGCTCGGCCGCTCCCGCGAAACGGTGGAGCAGGCCATCCGGGCGTCGGTCAACTTCGGTGTGTACGCGGCGGACGGGTCGCAGACCGGCTACGCCCGGGTGGTCACCGACCTGGCCACCTTCGCCTGGCTGTGCGACGTCTACATCGACCGCGACCACCGCGGCCTGGGCCTGGGCACCTGGCTGGCGGCAGCCGTCCGCGACCACCTCGCCCCCTACACGCTCAAGCGGGTCATGCTCTCGACCCTCGACGCCCACGGGGTCTACGCCAAGGTCGACTTCGTGCCGTTCCCCGATCCCCAGAAGCTGATGATCATGAGCTTCGCGCCCTGACAGCCCGGACCCGCGCCACGGCGGCGGGCGCGGGCCCGGGGCGGGCGCGGGCCCGGGGCGGGCGCGGGCCCGGGTGCTCAGGGAGACGGCTCGTCCAGGACGGCACAGAGCCGGTCCAGGACCTTCGGCCAGCCGGCGCCCGTGTCCTGGAAGGCGGTCCGGCCCAGCGGGGAGTCGAGCGTCAGTCGGCACGGCCGCCACGATGCGTCGGAAATCTCCGACGCGTCGCCGTTCTCCGACGCGTCGCGGTGGCGGGCGGCCCCGCGGTCAGCGGTACTCGCGCAGGCGGGGGCGGACGGCGAGGACGGTCAATGCGAGCGCGACGGCGAGCACGGCCTCGCCGCCGGCGGCGAGGCCGGAGCCGAGGTCGCGGTCGGTCGCGGTGACGGCTGTCACGATGTCAGCAGGTCGGCCTAGAGACACGGCGCAGGTGGAGGCGGCCGGCGCCGATCGCCCGTGCCCGGCACAACTTGGGCCGTTGAACGCTTCGCAGCGCCCAGGAGCCGCCGACGCGATGGTTCCGGCCTCATCGGTCTCGGCCTGGGTCTGCCTCTACGAGCGGCCGTCGTCCCCGGCCCCGGGGAGAGCGGACGCCCTGGTACTCACCCGCTCTGGCCGCCTGTCGAGCGCGCAGGTGAGTGCCCTGGTCGCCTCGCTCGACGCCGCGCCGAAGGGCGCGATGCGGTGTGTCAGCAACGCGCACACGGTCACGGACGTGCGGTTCGCCTACCCGAGCGGGCCCGACGTCGAAGTCCGCATCGGAGTGGACAACTGCCGCAACGCCTCCAACGGCAGCCGGGACGCCAACGCCACCGCGGTCAGCGTCCCCGTGCCCCCGGACGCGGCGCAGCGTGGGCCGGCGCCGAGCCCGTCGCCGTGATGACGGCAGGCGTGCCCCCCGGGATTCAGCCCCTGGACGCGCCCAGGAAGCGCAGCACGGCGAGCACCCGGCGGTGGTCCGCATCGACCACCGGCAGGTCGAGTTTGGCGAAGATGTTGTTGATGTGCTTGGCCACCGCGCTCTCACTGACCGTCAGCGCCTCGGCGATGCCGGCGTTGGACCGGCCCTCCGCCATCAGGGCCAGCACCTCCCGCTCGCGCGGGGTCAGGGCGGCCAGGGGGTCGCCGCGGCGGAGCAGAAGTTGGGCGACGACCTGGGGGTCCAGCGCCGTTCCCCCCTCGGCCACCCGCCGTACCGCTGCTGCGAAGTCCTGGACATCGGCCACGCGTTGCTTGAGCAGGTAGCCCACTCCGCTCGTGTTGGTCGCCAACAGGTCAGCGGCGTACCGCTCCTCCACGTACTGCGAGAGCAGGACCACCGCCGTGCGCGGCCAGCCGCGGCGGATCACCGCGGCCGCCCGCACGCCCTCGTCGGTGAAGGTGGGCGGCATCCGGACGTCCACCAGAGCGAGTTCGGGCTGGTGCTCCTCGACGGCGGCCAACAGCGCTTCCGCATCGCCGACTTCCGCGACGACCTGGAAGCCGCCCATCTCCAGCACCTTGACCAGGCCGACCCGCAACAGCACCGAGTCCTCGGCGATCACCGCGCGCACGGCAGCTCCACCGTCACGGTCGTCGGTCCCCCGACGGGGCTGCTGAGCCGGAAGATGCCGTCGACGGAGCCCACCCGCTTGGCCAGCCCGCTCAACCCCGTACCACCGGAGGGGTCGGCGCCGCCCAGCCCGTCGTCGGTGACGTTCACCCGCAGGACCGTCCCGACCCGTCGGACCGTCACCTCGACCCGCGAGGCGCCGGCGTGCTTGGTCACGTTCGCCAGCGCCTCGGAGATCACGAAGTACGCAACCGACTCCACGGCGGGCGCCGCCCGTTCCGGCAGCTCGACCCGCAGGCGCACCGGCAGCGGAACTCGGGCGGCCAGTCCGGACAACGCCGCGTCCAGGCCCCGGTCTTCGAGCACCGCCGGATGCAACCCACGTACCAGATCGCCGAGTTCGGCGATCGCCGCCTTCGCCTCCAGGTGCGCTTCTGCCAGCACCTCACGGGCCTCGCCCGGCAGGTCGGGGCGGGTGGCCATGGCCAGTCCCAGGTTGACCGCCAGCGAGACCAGCCGCTGCTGGGTGCCGTCGTGCAGGTCGCGCTCGATCCGGCGGCGCTCGGCATCGACCGCCTCGATCAGGTCGGTGCGGCTGCCCGCCAGGTACGCGACCCGCTCCTGGAGCCGATCGGCCCGGCTGGGTCCGAGCAGCGCCGCGGCGGAGCGCGACTCCGCCCGGGCCACCACCCCGGCGAGCCAGGGCAGGAGGGACAGCAGAAAGAGGCCGAGCACGGTGTAGCACGGCATCAGCGTCGCCCAGCCGAACCAGTCGCGCCGCACCCCGACCGGCAGCGCCCACGCCCAGCCGTACCCGGTGGCGCCCGCCAGACCCACCACCGCCGTCACCAGCACCAATAGCTCCGACAAGGCCACCAGCGGGCCCAGCAGCAGGTGGTACCCGACCTGGCGCCAGGCGCGCGGCGAGGAGAGCCACCGCAGGGCCGTGGTCGGCGACCACCGCTGCGGCACGGGCGCCGAGCGACGGATGTCCACCCCGAGCAGCGCGCGGTGCCGGTACCGCTGAACCGCCGTCAGCACCGGGACGCCGCTCAGGACCAGGGCGACAGACACCGGGAGCGCGAGCGCCCAGTTCCCCGTCCTGGCAGTGGTCGTCGCGTCCCAGGACCACACGGGCACCAGCGCCAGGTGCACCGGGACACCCGTGGCCAGGAAGCCGGTGTCTCGCCGCGCCCGCCGTGCCAGGCGCCCCAACCGGGGTGGAATCGTCATGGCTCGACGTTAGAGCACCTCAACACGGGCCTGCCATGGATCTTGTATCCGCATCCATGGTGAACCCAGTACCACCACACCGGGGCCGGGTCTCAGAGGGCGTTTAGTGTGGGCGAATTGCCCTTTATGCCCTAGTAGGTTCCTCGCCAGGTTGGTGTGCTTTCGTCCGTTATTCGCTTGGTGAGGTTGTCGATCGAGGCACCGTGGATCATGGCCTCGGAGCTGGCCGGGAGGGTCTCGTAGTCGCGGACGAGGCGCCGCCGCAGCATGATCCACCCGAGACTCCGTT
Organism: Kitasatospora cystarginea; assembly: GCF_039533515.1. Lineage (NCBI taxonomy): Bacteria > Bacillati > Actinomycetota > Actinomycetes > Kitasatosporales > Streptomycetaceae > Kitasatospora > Kitasatospora cystarginea. The sequence continues at coordinate 4,649 of NZ_BAAATR010000112.1, forward strand.
CGACCACCCA
>NZ_BAAATR010000113.1:0-4561 GCF_039533515.1 Kitasatospora cystarginea
GCGGAACCAACTGCCACATCGTCCTGGAACAACCCCCCACCCCCACGGCACCGGACCACCGGAGCACCGGCGACGAGGCTCCGCGCCACCACGTGGTCCTGACCTCCACCAAGACCGCCCGCTCCCTCCACAGCGCCCAGACCCGCTGGCAGCAGTTCCTCCGCGACACCGACCCCACCACCCTCCCGGACATTGCCTTCACCTCCCAGACCGGGCGCACCGCATTCGAACACCGCGCAGCCACCGTCGGAGGCGATGTCACCGAATTCACCGACGGCACCGGCTGGATCACCGGCCGCGCCCGCCCCGCCGCCACCGTCGCCTTCGTCTACGGCGGCGGCGGCACCCAATGGCCCGGCATGGGCCGCCGCCTCTACACCCACGACAACGTCTTCCACGACGTCATGCACCACTGCGCACAACTGGCCCAGGACCACATCGGCCTGGACCTGTGCGACCTGCTCTATGGACCGGACTCCGACTCACCCAGGGCCGCCGCCCTGCTCGAACAGACCCGGATCCAGCAACCCGCCCTCTTCGCCGTCCAGACCGCCATGACCGAGCAATGGCGCGCCTGGGGCGTCCAGCCCACCGCCATGGTGGGCCACTCCCTCGGCGAGATCGTCGCCGCCACCACCGCCAGCGTCTGGTCCCTGCCGGACGCCATGCGACTGGTGTGCTGGCGCGGCGAACTCATGCAGCAACAGGAACCCGGCGCCATGCTTGCCGTGGACATGTCCGAGGCCGAGGCCACTCGCCTCCTCGCCGAACTCGGCGACCCGTCGGCTGCCCCGAGGTGCGTGGTCGCGGCGGTCAACGGCCCGCGGCGCACCATCGTGACCGGGTACCCGGGCGCCATCGACGCGGTCGTCGCGGCGCTGGCAGAGCGCGAGGTCCGCTGCCGCCGGCTGACGATCTCGCACGCGGGGCACTCGCCCATGATGGACCCGATGCTCGGCGAGTTCGAGCGTCGGCTGAGCACCCTGGAGTTCCGGGCCCCGCAGCTCCCCATCGTCTCCACGGTGACCGGCGACTGGCTCTCCCCCGAACAGGCGACCGACCCCGCCTACTGGGCAGGCCAAGTCCGCTCCACCGTACGATTCTCCGACGCAATCCAACGACTGCTCCTCGACCGCCCCGAAGCACTCCTGCTCGAAGTCGGCCCGGGCGCCACTGCCCAACTGCTGGTCAACGAGCTCGAAGCCGGCACCGACCGGATCGCGGTCTCCTCGATGGGCAACGGCCGCACCCACACCGACGACTCCCGCACCACCCGCGAAGCACTCGCCCACCTCTGGGTCAACGGCATCACCATCGACTGGGCCGCACTCCACCAGGGACACACCCCCCGACGGACCCCGGTACCCACCTACGCCTTCGACACCAAGCGCTACTGGATCGAGCGGGAGGTCGTGGACGCCTCCGTCACGGCCACCCGTTTCTACGCATCCGCCTTCCAGCCGGCCGCGCTGCCCGCGCGTCGCGAGGAGCCCACCGCCGAGAGGTGGCTGGTGTTCACCGACGGCGGGAGGATCGCCGGTGCCTGGGCTCCCGGTCTGGCCGACCTGGGCGAGCTCGTGACCACCGTCGAGGTCGGCGAGACCTTCACCGAGACGGGCAGCGCGTCGTTCGCGATCTCTCCCGACGCTCCCGAGGACTTCGAACGGCTGGTCCAGGCCGTCGAGAAGCACACCCCGTCCGCCACCTGGAACGTGCTGTACCTCTGGACCACCGACACCGGCGATGACCTGGAGCGGGCGAAGACGTTCGGGCTGAACGCACCGATCCACCTCGCCCGTGCGCTGGGGCTGCACCGCCCCACCACCCCCACCCGACTGGCGCTCGTCGTCGAAGGGCTCGCCCGGACCTCCGAGGCCCTGATCGCGTCTCCGGTCGGCGGGATCGCGCTGGGAGCGGCCAAGACGCTCCCCCTGGAGTACCCCGCGCTGGCTGCCGGAGTCTTCGACGTAACCGCACACGCCGAGGACTTCGCCTCCCTCGCCGCCGAGTTCGACGCGGGTCTGCCGGACTCCTTCGTCGCCTACCGCCGCAACGACCGACTCGTCGAGGGGATCGTCCGCGTCGCCCCGGAGGCCGGGGCCGCTCCGAGCCGGCCCCTCCGGGAGCACGGTGTCTACCTGATCACCGGTGGACTGGGCGGGATCGGCGCACTGATCGCGACCTGGCTGGCCGAGAACTTCAAGGCCCGGTTGGTGCTGACCGGGCGGACCGTGCTCCCCGCCCGTGAGCACTGGACGGCGATCGAGGCGGACCCTGCCGGCGACCCGGCCGTCCGACGGGCCATCGCCACCGTGCGCTCTCTCGAAGCCTCGGGAGCGGAGGTCCACCTGGAGTCCTTCGACGTCTCCGACCGCCCGGCGCTGCGCGTCGCGGTGGAGCGGGCCGAAGAGCGTTTCGGCCCCATCCAGGGTGTGGTCCACGCCGCCGGTCTCGTGGGTGGCAAGCTCGCGCAGTTCCTGCGGTCCGACGACATGCGCGAGGTGTTGGCGCCGAAGGTCGACGGGACACTGGCCCTGGCCGACGTGTTCCGCCACCATGACCTGGATCTCTTCGCCGTCTTCTCGTCCACCGCGGCACTGCTGGGCAGCGTCGGCCAAGCCGACTACTGCGCGGCGAACGCGTTCCTCGACGCGTGGGCCGAATCGGCCGAGGCGCCTGAGAACGCGATCGCCATCAGCTGGGACGCGTGGCGCGATCTCGGGATGACCTCACGCGAACGCCTCCCGGCCATGATGATCGAGCTGGAGCAGCAGAACAGGCGGGTGAAGCTCACCGCAGCTGCCGGACTGGGGGCGTTCGAGCGCGCGATCCACGACGTACGACGCCGGCTGATCGTGTCGGACAACGGTCTGCCCGACCGGTTCGCGCGCCGGGCCGGTGGCCATGACCAGGCGTCCTCCGAGGACCGATCCGCGCTACCTGCCCAGAGGTCGCGAGCCGAGACGGAAGAGATTCTGCTGACCGTCTGGCAGGACCTCCTCGGGCGGTCGGGCATCGAGCGTGAGGCGAACTTCTTCGAGCTCGGTGCCGACTCCCTCCTGATGATCGCGGCCAGTCGGCAGATCAAGCAGCGTCTGGGTGTGGCGTTGACGGTGACCGATCTCTTCAAGTACTCGACCATCGCGGCGTTGGCCGAGCATCTGGCACCGTCCTCGGCCGAGTCCGTCGCGGTCGCCGCGACTGGACCCGGCACCACTGCGGCCGGCACCACGGACGACACAGCGATAGCCGTCATCGGAATGGCGGCCCGGCTGCCCGGCGCGGACAGTGTGGAGGCGTTCTGGGCGAATCTCGTCGACGGTGTCGAGTCGATCACTCCCACCTCGGTGCCGCCCGGCCAGGCCGCGTTCGGGAACCGGAAGTACGTCGCCGCGGCCGGTGCTCCGGACGGGGTCGACCTCTTCGATGCCGCCTTCTTCAGGTTGACGCCCCGTGAGGCCCAGCTGATGGACCCCCAGCAGCGGATGCTGCTGATGTGCTCGCACGAGGCGCTGGAGGACGCGGGCTACGACGCGCTCCGTCATGACGGTCGCATCGCCGTCTACGTCGGTACCGGCACGAGCAACTACCTCCTCAACAACCTGCTCCCCCACCAGGGTTCGCCCAAGTTCGATCTGGCCTTCGCCGGCATGGGCAACGACAAGGACTTCGCCGCGTCCCAGATCTCCTACCGGCTGAACCTGCACGGGCCGAGCGTCAGCGTGAGCACGGCCTGCTCGACCGCGCTGGTCGCGGTCGCGCACGCCTGCCGAAGCCTCCTCTCCGGCGAGGCCGACCTCGCGCTCTCCGGCGGTGCCCATGTCCGCACCCCCGAGCGCAGCGGCTACTGGCACCAGCCCGGCGGGATGACCTCCCCGGACGGGCACTGCCGGGCCTTCGACGCCGACGCCGCCGGCACGGTGTTCACCAGTGGGGTCGGCATCGTGGTGCTGAAGCGGCTGTCGGACGCCCTGCGGGACGGCGACCCGATCCGCGCCGTGATCCGTGGCTCTGCCGTGAACAACGACGGATCGGACAAGGTCGGCTTCACCGCCCCCAGCGTCAGCGGCCAGGCCGCCGTGATTCGCGAAGCCCAGCAGGCGGCCGGGGTCGACGCCGGCTCGATCGGCTACGTCGAAGCGCACGGGACGGCGACCTCACTGGGCGACCCGATCGAGGTCGCCGCACTGACCGAAGCCTTCCGGGAGTCGACCTCCGAGACGGGCTTCTGCGCCCTGGGTTCGGTGAAGACCAATGTCGGGCATCTGGACAGCGCGGCCGGTATCGCGGGTTTCATCAAGGCCGTCCTGTGCGTGGAACGTGGCGTGATCCCCGCCAGCCTGCACTTCCGCTCCCCCAACCCCCGCATCGACTTCGAGCACAGCCCGTTCTACGTCAACACCCACCTGCGCGAATGGTCCGGCCCCACCCCCCGCCGCGCCGGCGTCAGCTCCTTCGGACTCGGCGGAACCAACTGCCACATCGTCCTGGAACAACCCCCCACCCCCACGGCACCGGACCACCGGAGCACCGGCGACGAGGCTCCGCGCCACCACGTGGT
>NZ_BAAATR010000114.1:0-4418 GCF_039533515.1 Kitasatospora cystarginea
ACGGCGGGCGACCCGCCTTCAGTGCCGCACGAGCCCTTCCCTGAGCCACAACAACCTCCTCGATCGAGGTGTTGCGACGATCAGTTGAATCCGCCTTCGCTGCCGCGATCCGAGTGGAAGATCACGCCGTCCACGTCGCCGCCCCTGGTGGCCGAGGCCGTCTTGAGCGAGGCGCCGACCAGTTCGGCGTCGTGGTGGGCGCCCATCGCGTAGCCGAGCAGACGGCGGGAGAACAGGTCGATGACCGTGGCCAGGTAGAGCTTGCCCTCGCCCGTGTCGATCTCGGTCATGTCCCCGCCCCAGAGCACGTTCGGCGCGGCGGCCTCGGATCGTGGCGGCCGAGCAGGTCGAGTCCGCTATCGCCTCGTAGGAGCAGCCGAACCGCAGGACTTGGAGCAGCTTGTCGAAGACGATCCGGTTCCAGGAGCCCTATGCCAGCGCGAAGCGCGTGTTCTGGATCGTCGACAACGGCTCCTCCCACCGAGGCAAGAAGGCCGCCGACCGGCTCACCGCCGCGTTCCCGAACGCGGTGATGGTGCATACCCCCATCCATGCCTCATGGTTGAACCAGGTGGAGATCTACTTCTCCGTCGTCCAGCGCAAGGTCGTCTCACCCAACGACTTCACCGACCTCTTCCAGGTCGGGGACCGGCTCCGAGCCTTCGAAGACCGCTACAACGCCACAGCACAGCCGTTCCAGTGGAAGTTCACCACCTCCGACCTGGACGATCTGCTGGCCAGGCTCGACCGGCACACCGCCGATCACCAGGAAGATCCTCACTCCGCCTCGTCGCATGATCAACCCCCGAAGACTTCCGGAGCCGACCACTAAGTGGACCAATGTGCCCTCGACGAGGGGCAGTTCGCCCTCGTGGTCGGCCCAGGGGCCGCGCCGGTCCGGCTTGGGGTGCAGTCGGCCCCAGCAGCGGGCGAGGACCTCGCCGAAGCGGTCGTGGATGCCGGCGGACTCCTGGACAGGGGCGGGGTGGGTGGCCGGGTCGGCGAGGCGGAACTCCGCTCCGTGGCGGGGCGGGCGCCCGGGCCGGTGCCCGCGGCGCTTCCCGGCTGGTCCATGCATCACCCGGTCCGCGCGGATGCGTCCCAGTAGCCGGACCGGCGCGTCGCGCAGCAGCCAGGTCAGTCGCACGAGGTCGTAGCCGGAGTCCATGACGAACAGGATCGGCGGGTCACCCGCTTGCCATTGCCCGGCCTGTTCGAGACGGGCGAGAAACTCGCGGATCTGGGCCGCGGTGACCTCGGTGGGGTCGTCCTGGGGGCCCAGTCGCACTGCGTCCAGCGGGCCGGTCCACGAAGAGCGCCCACCGCCGAGGGCGGCGGCGACCTGGTAGGGCCAGGCGGGGATGGTCTGGCGCGCGCCGTCGCAGCGGCATGGGCGGTGGCAGTGCAACCGCTGCGGCGAGCACTCGGCGTCCGGGCGCGGCCAGGGCGTGACGTCCAGCGCGATGGACAGCTGCCGGTCCGTCCCGCGCGGCAGATCAAGGCCGGCCAGCGCCACGCGGAGGCGGGACACGGCGATGCGCCCCTGGGCGAGCACGTCGTACATCGCCCCGTGCCCGCGCCGGCGCACCGGCTCCAGTGACAGCTCCGGCAGCGAGATGACCGGCCCGTCGGCGCACAGGACCGCGTCCATCAGCTCGAACAGGGCATCCGCCGCAGGGGCAGGCACTCGTAGAACTCGCGGCGAAACCGGGACAACCCGGCCAGAGCCCCGACGCGCGCGGCGTCATCTTGCAGACTGTCCATCACGGCCTTTGGGTGGATCCGTTGTCGACTTCAGCGAGAAGACACGATCACGCAAAGGCCGCCCGGCTGTCAGGCGAACGACAAACCCCACCAAGACATGATCTTGGTGGGGTTAATAGTCAAGCTAAGCTCAACCCTATGACCGCGTTCGACGACCTCACTCGCCTCATTCCTCCGCCGTCGCAACCGCTGTGGGCGCACGGAGACTGGGACGAGGTGGAGGCAGCACTCGGCGTCGGACTCCCGTCCGACTTCAAGCAGTTGGTCGGGGCCTACGGGGCCTACCACTTCGCCGAGTTCTTGACGCCCCTTACGCCCTTTGGCGGGCGAGACCTGCTGGTCGGGCCGGCGAAGCGGCTGTTGGGCCAGGAACGCAACTTCCGGGAGAGTAACCCCGAAGCTTGCCCGTACCCCTTCTACCCAGAGCCTGGCGGACTCCTGCCGTAGGCAGGAACCGACAATGGGACCGCGTGTGCTGGCTCACTGACGGGAAGCCGGACGAGTGGACCGTCGTCTGCTGGAATCCGAGGGGCTGATACTACGACGCGCATCCTGCGGGTGCGGTCGAGTTCCTGGTCGGCTGGCTCTCGGGGCACATCAACACCAGCGTCTTTCCAAAAGCCGCTGAGTTTGCCGAGGAGGACTGATCTACTGCCCATTGGGCATGGTCTCCGGCCTTGCCGCCCGCACCAACTTCAGCCACCCAGCCGCACGGATACTCACGACGGCGTCGCGTTGGTCGGCGAAGGCCACTAAGAGTCGGACGAGCTGGCCAATCAAGCTTCGGCGTAACAGCGATTCCCGCAGATTGCTCACAACTCGATACGCGCCCTAGAGCACTCCCTGAGTGGCCTCGGAACGAGATCTCAAACGCGGTCTGAGTGGCCGCACTCGTGCACGTGTCATGCCGGGGGCTTCTGCAGCCAGTCTGCTTCGGTGGTCCAGAACATTTGGCGCGCACCGAGGTAGTCGTGGGCGAAGTCCGTGAACCGTTCGCGGGTGTACGGCTTACCGGTCTTGGGGTCCTTGGCGTTGATGTCGGGCTCCTGGACGGCCATCGCGACGAGGGGGAGGGCATCCTTGTATTCGTGGAGGAACTTGTAGGAGTTCTCCATCTGGTACTTCCGGTCCGGCAGGGTGTCCGGTCCTCCGATGCCGATCTTCTTGTCCCTGGCGAGGTCGAACATCTCCTTCATGCGCTTGTGGTCGTCGTCATCCGGCAGGAAGTTGATGTACTGGATGAACTGCGTCTTGGTGAAGACCTTCTTGCCGTAGCGCATGTTGTCGATCTCAGCATCGATGTAGGACTTCGAGGTGTACTTAGTCTGATCTTTCTTGGTGTCCACCTCGACCGCGGTCTCCGGAAGGTTCACCCCGGCGAACTCGCCGTCGAACTTCTCCGCCATCGCCTTCAGCATGGTCTGGAAGTCTGCTCGCACCTCTTTGTTCCACTGCGCGGCCATGGCCCCATGGGTGGTGGGGTTGTCAGGGTTCTCATCGACCGTCGGCGCGACCCCGCCCTCGTCCTTCACATATTGGGGAACATTGGCGTCCTTCACGGCTACATCGAAGAACCGATCCTGAACCTGGACGAACAGTTTCTTGTGGCGTCCCTGGAGATACTTCAGGGCATTGTCCAGCCGCGACCACTTGTACTCCCCCTTCTTCCCCTCAAGGGCCTTCCAGGGCACCACCACCTGTACGCCGCCGATGTCCGTACGGTCAATCATGGCCTTGACCTTCGGGTCCTCGCCGGACGTGGCATCCTCGAATGCGCCGAGCGACATGTACAGATTGTCCGTCACCTTGCCATGGGACACCGAGGCGGCGGCCTTGTCGGGGGCGGGAGCCGCGGCGGCCACCCCGACGGTGGCCGTCAAGGTCACGGCCGTGAGGACAACAGATCCGACCGCACCACGTTGCATCATCATGAACGAGACGCTAGGGAAACGTTCTAAGTGAAAGATAAGAGCGTCCGTCGTCACTCCCAGTGTCGGCACTCACCGCCACCGAATCTGACTGCCTGTCAGGCGTTCACCCCGAACAACAGGTCCGGCAGGTCGATCTTCGGGAGCATCCTCTCGACCCGCCGGCTCTGCGTCCACTCGCTTTGCGGGCATGGCACTTTGGAAATGGTCCGAGTTGTAGTTGTTGCCCCACTTCAGCAACCCTCCCTCGGCCGGGAACAACGGGTACGGGCACTCGTCGTAGTCCCCGTCCCGGTAGACCTCGGCCAGCCAGGCGCAGTGTCCGTAGGGCTCCGTCGTGTTGTACAGGAACCCCTCGAAACCGGGCGGCTGCCCGACCTGGGGACTGGGCGCTGCCGATGGTGTGTAGATGTGCGGCTCGTCGCTGATACTGACCATGCCGTACCGGTCGGCGAACGCCCGGTAGTCCGCGGGCAGCTGGAAACCGAGCACCTCGGGCCCGAGCTCCCACGGAACCGGGACCACTCCGCCCGCAGGCGGCGGCCCGATGACCGCGCCGAGCCGGTCCAGCATCTCCTCGATGTCCACGTCCACTCCCGTCAGCCGCTCGTTCCCGCCGGAGGCTATCCGCTTAGCTTGATCTTTAACCTGTGCGGCCGTAGTGCTGGTCGAGCGTCTCGGCGCGTTTGACGGTCTTTCCCGGTGTGTGGCGGGGTGCTCTCGCTC
>NZ_BAAATR010000115.1:0-4353 GCF_039533515.1 Kitasatospora cystarginea
GCCGAGCAGGCCGGCGCCTCCGCGTTCAACCGCCCCGGCGCGCCCCAGTTCGACGTGAGCGCCTTCCCCCAGCACGTCCGGCCCACCGAACCCGCCGCCGTCCACCCACCCGCACCCGAACCCGCCCCCGTCCATGCACCCGAACCCGCTCAGGTTCACGCACCCGAGCCCGAACCGGCTCCGGCCCACGAGCCGGCTCCCGCCCACGAGCACGCCGCGGAGCCCGCTCCCGAGCACACCCCTGCTCACGAGCCTGCCCCGGGCCACGATGCGGCTCCCGCCCATGAGCCCGCTGCCGGGCACACGCCTGCCCCCGAACGTGAACTGCCGGACTGGCACCGGAACAGGGAGGACCCCGCCGTCTCGCAGCAGCGGATGGTGGATCAGGAGCAGATGAGGGCGGCTCAGGCGGAGATCTCCAAGGGCACTCGCAGAATGATGGACGACTACGACGTCCTGGACTTCGGCCGGACCTGGAATGACGACGTGAGCAGGCTTCCTCAGTCGCAGAAGGATGCGATTGAGGGATACACCCAGAGCAAGGACGACGCCCCGGGCCGCTCGTACGAGGACATCAACCGAACACTCCGGGGGGAGCGGTCCCAGACAGCGGAAGTGGCGAACAGCGTCAGCCAACTCGACAAAGCGCTGGCGGTTCACCCTGTCCCGGAAGATGTTGTGGTCAGCCGGGGCACCGACCTCGGCCATTTCGACCTGTCCCCGGACGAGATGAAAGGGCAGGTCTTCACCGAGCAGGGCTACATGTCCACCACGCCGGGCACCGATGTGCCCTCCGCGTTCAGGGCCAAGCAGGCGATCCTGCACCTCAAGGTGCCTGCCGGGACACCCGGACTCTGGGTGGAGAGTGCGGGCAAGTGGGCCGCCTCCGAGCGCGAGCTGCTCCTTGGCCGAGGGCTGCAGTGGCGTGCCGACCAAGTAGTCAAGACTGTGGACGGCAAGGTCCACATCTATGGTGAGGTCCTGTGATGACGAAGAAGGATGACCAGTGAGCAATTCCGACTGGACCAGTGATCGTCTCAGCCAGGATCTGCAGTTCAAAGTGGTCGGCGAGGGACCACCTCGCTATACCCGCACAACGGAGCAGTCTGTTGAGTTCGTCAAGGCGATCAATGACCGCGGCCTGGTGACCGGCTACCTCTGGGTGTGCGATGCCGACGATGCGGCCGGATTCGAGCGACGGCTCGTGGACCGCAATCTGAATTCCGACATCTTCTGGTACGGGAAGCTGCACGACGCCAAGGCCCAGGGGCTTTCCCCGTCGCAGGCCCTTCAGCGGCTCTTCACAGACCCGGGCAACCCTTCCGATGGACGCCTTGTCCCTGATACCAGAGCCGTGGCGAGCAGCCTTGCCGAGCTGAAGGGCCTTGCGGCTGAGGGCTGGACGCCGCCGAAGGAGCCGGTTCCGCCGCTCGGGTACCGCCCTGACCCGCCAATCAGCGACGCGCAGCTCAAGCAAGCCGAAGCCCGGTCCGGTTGGCTGTATAAGGTCGACGAGGGCTACGACCCGGCGGGGCGGATCCCTCCGCACGCGGTCGAGGGGGCTTGGCAGGTCAACTCCCGCGGCGCGCTGATGCGGTTCTGGCACAACCCGGCGTACGGCTCCGCCCCAGCAACAGCCACCCCCTCCGGTGAAGCCACTGCGGTGCCACCGATACAGGCCGGCCGACGCCCGGCCGGACGGGCGCTGCTGGACTGGCTGGAGGACCCGAGAGCACCACGGTTCTGCCGCATCGCGGGCTCGTCCGGCAGCGGCCGCACCCATCTGCTCACCTGGCTCGCCGCCGCCTGCCCGCCCGACAACCCCCACACCGGTCGGCGCGTCCATGTAGCGCTCTCCGCCGAGGGGTTGACGGTCCGCAGCGCCACCTGGCTGCTGGCCGACCGGCTCAACGTGGCCGCCAGAACCCCCACCGACCTGATGGAGGCACTGCAGGACGGCATACCCCGGGTCCTGGTGGTCACCGACCTGGACCGGGCCGGCAGTGACCTGCTGCCCGACATGCCCGAACGGATCGCCACCGAACTCCTCACCCCACTGCTCCAAGTCCCCTGGCTGCGACTGCTGGTGGAGTCCGCCTCCGGCACACCAGCCGCCGCCACGTTGACCGCGGCCGCGCCCGGCTGGGCCGTACTCGACCTGGACGCCCCCCGCTGGACCGACCGGGATCGCTTCATCGCCTGGTGTGCCAGACGGCCGGACCGTCCTCAAGTGGTGGCCGACCAGGTCTACCCGAGCCCCGGCCTGGCCCGCCAAGCGACCCGCCTCGCCGCCCTCACCCCCACCGGAGCGGTCCTGGACCCGGCGGCCTCACCCGCCGACCGGGCGTCCGATCTGGCCGCGGCCTGGTGGGCGGCACTGCCCGACGAGCTGCGCCCGGCCATCCGCTCGCTCGCCGCCTCCGGACGGCCGCTGACCGCTGTGGAGTGGATCTCGCTGCCCGTGGACGGCCAGAGCTTCGTCCGCAAAGCGGACGGGTGGGTGTCGCCATCGGCCGACGGCCGGGGGTGCCGACTGGAACCCGAACAGCTCGCGCAGATCACGGCCGGGTCGCCGCCCTTCGATCATGCCGCGCTGGTGCGGGAGATTACCACCGGTCTCCGGCGGCCCGATGGCGGCTGGGCCGACCTGGCGAAGGTGGAACCTGGCTGGCTCGGGCTGCTGCTGCGACACGCCCTGTACGCGGGATGTGCCGACCAGTTCCTGTCGGACCCCGAGTTCCTGGTCCACGCGGATCCGGTCGAGGTCACCGCCGCCTTTGAGTACACCCGGACCACCGGCGGTCCACGGAGCGAACTCGCCGAGGCCTGGCACCTCGGCGGGCCGGTGATCGCCGGAGCCTCCGACCCCGCCGTCCGGGCCGCCGCCCTGCACGCCTGGCTGGCAGGCCGAAACCAGGAGGCCGCCGACCGATTTGCCACCGAATCAGGTCAGGGCTGGCGGGCCCTGTGGTCCTATCGGCGTGGCGATATCGAGAGGGTGCACAGGACGGCGTTGGGATACGGCCCCTTTTCCGGATTGCTCGCGGTGGCCGTCGGCCACGCAGTGCGATTCATCGATCCGGGTACCGGCAGCGACACCGCCAAGGCGGGCCCGGTCCGGCTGCTCGACCGCCGGATCGCAGGCCTGGCCTGCGGCGAGGACGGCGGTCTGTTCATGCTGAACCGACTCGGGGCCGTCACCGCCGTTCCCGCCGGCGGCGACCCCGGCATGCCCTCCCGCGCGGCCGAGGGGCTCCCCGAATACATCGACAACGGGGTCTCCGCCATAGCAACCCTCAGCGTTGACGATGGCCCGATCCAGGCGGTCGGCGACGGCGGCGGTAAAGTGACGTATGTCCGCCTCGGTGGCGCGGCGTTCCTGTCCCCGGACCAGCCGCTGCACAACGGCCCGGTCACCAGCCTCGACCTGGCCCAGGTGGACGGCGGCGTCCTGGTGGTGAGTGGCGGGGTGGACGGCAAGGTGTGGACCTGGATGCACGGGCGCCCGCCGATGCCGGACCCGGTCGACGCCCGCGAGCATCCGGTCACGGCCGTGGCCGTCGCCAACACCCCCAAGGGCCTGCTGATCGCATCCGCCTGGGCCGACGGCCTGATCCGCCTCCGCCGCTGGGGCGCCACCGCCACGATGGTCGACCTCCGCCTCGGCCTGCCCGCCCGCGACCTCACGCTCACCCCTGCCGGCCTGGTCTGCCTCGCCCTCCCCGAGGGTGTTCTGGGCCTGACCCTCGACTGACCACCGAACGCCCCCTGGCGGTCCGGCGGCTTTCCGCACGGACCGCCAGGCCAAGGAACCGATGTCCCGAGTCGCCCTGGTGCCTGGAAGGCGTCAGCAGACCTACGACGGCCGTTGCTCGCCCGGGCAGACCGCGGCGGCGAAGTCGTCCGCGAGCATGGCGATCTGGGCCCGGCCCTCGATCTGTTCCAGCCACTGCTGCGGCAGCAGCCCGTCGCCGTGCCGGGCGCCGAGGAGGTTGCCGCAGATCGCGCCGGTGGAGTCGCTGTCGCCGGAATGGTTGACCGACAGCAGTAGCGCGGACTCGATCGGCGTGTGGTCCTTCCAGAACTCGGTGCGGGCCAGCGCCGCGTAGACGGCGATGGCCAGTGCCTCCTCCGCGATCCAGCCGCCCCCGAGGCTCTCCACTGTCACGGGTGTCGCCGGGCCGGCTGCGGCGAGCTCAACCGCTCTGCGCAGCATGGTGGTTGTCTCCTCGTGTCCCGGGTAGCGGGCCAGCAGTCCCATGCTGAGCCGGACCGCGTCCTGGAGGGACTGGCCGGTCACCAGGTGGCTGATCATGGCGGCGAAGGCCCCGGAGGCGTAGTAGCTGGTCGGGT
>NZ_BAAATR010000116.1:0-4160 GCF_039533515.1 Kitasatospora cystarginea
CCAGATTCGACAAGCGCGGCTACGTCTACCTCGGCACCGTCACCGCAGCCGCACTCGTCATCTGGCTTCGCTCGTGATCGCCAGGACACTGCCTAGCTGCATGGGACTGAGCACCACGTACCTCGGCAAGGCGGAGATCCAGGAACTGCTCGGCACGAGTTCGTTCGGGATGTGGCGACTGCCCCGCCAGCACGGCGACTTCCCAGAACCCGAGACCGACATCTACCGCGGCCCCTTCGACGAAGAGCCCGACGGGCCCGTGTGGGACGCCCACGACGTGTACCGGTGGGCCGCCCGCACCCCGGAGTTCCAGCACCGCGGCGCCGTCCTGCTCCGCCCGCTGCCTGGCCAGCGCCAGCCGGGGCGCTTCCTCGGCCACCAGGACACCACCCATGGGCCGGCCACCGACTGGCACACCGGCATCGGCGTCATCCGCATGCTCCACACCGACGAGAGCCACGCCGCCTCGGCCATGGCCGTCGACTTGGCCGCCGAGCGCAACCGCGAGATCGTCACCGTCTGCGCCCTGTACGGCGACCTCAACCCCGTCACCGGCCTGGCCCTGGTCGCCGCCGACACCGCCCCAGCCCCGCATCGAGTACGAGGCGAGCTGGGCCCGCGTCGTGAAGCTCGCCGGACAGCCCCTCCCCTGGTGGCCCGACCTCCTGCGCCGGTCCGAGGTCACCCGCCGCTGGCAACCGGGATCCGCGGCCGTGACCGCCGACGCTCCCGCCACACCCCGCGAGAAGACCCTGCGCCGGGCTGCGGCGAACAGCGCCTTCAGTCAGACCGCCCGGGCGGCGCTGACCGACATGGCCGACGACATGCGCAACGACCGCGTTGAGGACGTCGCGAGAGACATCCAGACCTACGGCAACCACATCGCGAGCCCGGAACGGCTCGTCATCGCAGCGACGCACGACGCCCGCACCCACCCCATCCAACTGGTGAAGGACGACGCCCTCCTGCGACAGGGATGGGAAGAGATCACCCGAAGTACCGAACCGGACGCCGTCGAGGCCCTCGACATCGCGCTCGGCCGCCACCCCAACCTGCTGCCCTTCGGGCACTTCACCCACATCCCGGTAACCGACAATCCGGTCGTCGAGCGGTGGACCCGCCGACTGGCCCTCTGCGACCCCACCGCCGGCCACGCCACCCTCGCCGAAGACAAGACGGTCGACGCCTTCTTCACCGACCCCCTGACCGACATGCCGGTCGTCCGCACCAAGGACGACGACGAGAACCACGCCCAGTGGCTGTTCTACGTCCCGCTCTCCCTCCCCGCCGGCCGCGGCGAGCTGGCCTCCATCGTCCTGCACGGCCCCGTATGGATCACGACCACGGACGGGTTCGTCCACCCCGCACCCTGCACCCCCGGCGAACACCTGTGGTGGGGCTACGCAGGGGGCGAGCGTCCCCTCGAACTCGCCCACGTCGTCAACGTCCTCCTCGACAACCTCGGGGCCCGCATCACCCTCAACAACTACTGGGACAGCGCCCCGGACGGGCTCACCACCCTGTTCAACAAGGACCACAAGCGAGGCACCGAACTCACCCGCGCCGCACTGCTCCACGCCCGCATGACCCCACCCAAGTCACGCCGCTGACCCATCGCAGAACGCCGCTGGCCGACCCCGCAACGTCGCGAGATCGGCCAGCGGCATCCCGATAGAAGCAGCGCGACAAGCTGCCTACGCCCACTCCACGCCGTGCTCGGCGAGCTGCGCGAGCTGGCCCGGCGTCAGCTTCGCCCGGCGGGCCTTCTGGTTGTTGAGCCAGGTGAACAGCGCGAAGGCGACACCGTCAGCCTTCGCCGCGGCCGCCGCCCGCGCGACAGCCAGTTCCCGCTCCTTCTCGACGCCGAGCGCCGCGAGCCCAGCTCACCCGGACCTCCTACCGCTCTGCGCAGGTCAGGCCTGGGCTTGCTGGTGGTGCCCGGTCTGTTCGGCAGGCTGGTCGAGTTGCTGCTGGCGGCGGCGCTGTTCGTTGCGCAGGTCCTCGACGCGCTGGGTGAACCTGGCCAGGGCGAGATCCTCCTCGTCGGAGCCGAACTCTTGGTAGGCACCGACGCCGAGAGCGAGGGCGTAGGCCTCCTCCTCGATGGCGTCGGCGGTCTGCTGGAGGAAGTAGCTGCGCTCGCGGTACTTGTAGTAGCCGGCGAACATCGCGGCCAGAGTGATGGCGAAGCCGACCCCGGTCAGGGTGAAGCTGTGCCAGCGGGCCGGATACCCGGAGTCGAGGGCGGCGAGGGTGGTGGTGGCGGCCGAGCCCGCCATGATCAGCGACTGCAGAACGTTGTGCACACGGCGGTACTTGCGGCTGTCGGCCTTGTACTGCCCGACGATGTCGGCCACCTCCTCGCGGTACAGACGCCTACGCCAACCCAGCGACGGATTGGCGTACGCGGCCACGGACCGAAACGCCTCGCGGGCCAGCTCTAGCTGCGCCTCCGCTCGACCAGTCCCATACTCAGCCCAAAGGCTGACCCAGGCCGTGACCGCGACGGCCGCCGACAACGTGGCCAGAACTGCGCAGGCGATGTCAACAGGCGGATACCAGGACGCATCCTGCCGGTTGGCCAGATGCCAGCCGAGGCCGCCTAACAGCGCAGATACCGCGCCCGTTCCTCCCAGAGCGCGCGTGCGCGACAGACGCCGACACCGTGTAGCAGTTCGTTCAGCCACCCTGAGCTTTTGCCGCGCCTCAGCAAGCTTGGCCTGTTCGGCGCGATGTTCCTGGAGCAGCCGAGCCTCCTCCTGAGCCCGTAGAGCCTCTTCGGCGCTGCCGCGACGGTGTGCCGCATCGTCATCCATGCTCCGAGCCACCCTGGCCCCTCCCTTTGCGGCCGCCCCCCGGCAGCCGGCCCACGATGTCACGAACCTGCACGACCTGACCCCTTATCCGGCCGATTGATCACAGCTCCGCGCAACCCCGAGGGCGGGCACTCGGGCGGGTGCTGCGCCGCCTACAGACACCGGCCTCGGCCAGCTCGTTCTACCAGCCGACTCCGAGCGCTTCCAGCTGCCCGATCTGCTCTGCGGTGAGCTTGTCCCGGCGGGCCTTCTGATTGTTCAGCCAGGACCCGAGGGACACCCCACCCTCCTTGTGGGTGCGCGGGACCCGGACGTGCCCCTCACGCTCGACGAAGGCCGCCAGCGCCGCCAGGCCAGCGCCGAACCGGTCGGCGCGCGACACCTTCGGCTTCGCTGTGGCCGCCGCCCGCGCGGCCGCCAGTTCCTGATCCTCGCCGATGCCGATCGCCGCGAGCAGGTCCCGCTGCTCCTGGTCGAGATCGGCCCACCCGGCCCGCTGCGCCTTCACCCACCGTCCGAGCTGCTCGCCCTCGAAGACGGTGTCCGCAAGCAGCGCGGCCCAGTCGACCCGCCCGTCGGCCTCCAACCACCACTGCCGCGCGGCCGCGTACACGCGCTGCCAGGCGATCGGCCAGGCCGGGCACCACCACGGGTCGATCTCCTCCAACGCCCGCCGCCGCTCCGGCACGAGCGCCCCCGGCTGGCCGACCGGCACCTGGACCGCAGCCCGCAGCTCCGAGAGCCATGTCCCGATCGCGTACCCGCCGATCGAGGCCCGGGCCGGGGCCGCCAGCGAGCCGCCATGGCCCTTCGCCCAGACCCTGGCCCAGTCGAGGCCGGCCTCGAAGCGGGCGTCGGAGACCGACCAGATCATCCCGAGCTGGTCGAGCATGTCGACCCGGTGTCGCGCCAATTCCCCAGCAGCATGCTCGCTGCGCCTGTCCGACAACCATTTACCGAGCGGGAACTTCCTCTCTTCTCCGACCATTTCGGAATAGGGAACGTCGAGTCCGCCGGTCTCCTCGTGCCACCGCCGGGCGTGGTTGATCCCCTCCCGCCAGAACTGGTTCTCACCGGTCAGCACACGCGAGGCGATGAACAGCGCGAGCACGTTCTCGTCCACCGGCGTCCGGAACCGCACCGGCAGCGTGAACGCCCCCGAACCACCCTCACCAGGCCAGCTCCCACCAGGCCCAGACACTGCCTCAGCGCTACGCCCCTTCGTGCGCTTGCCGGACTTCTGCGGCACTGTGAGTGTGCGTGGTGGTGTCAGCGGGATGGGCGGCAGCGGGCTGATTGATGGCAGGGGATCGCTGAGCTCGGCTTCTGTCTGATGGTGTCGTG
>NZ_BAAATR010000117.1:0-4120 GCF_039533515.1 Kitasatospora cystarginea
GTGCGACACCCCGGGGGTGTTGTCCACGAAATTGGTGATCAGCCAGTTCAGGTTCTGTGCGGCCTGGCTCATCTGACTCAACTCAACGCTCCTGGTGGTTCGAGCCGCCGAAGAGATCGGTGCTGCTCTGCTGTCCGTTGCCGGAGCCACCCCGGTCGGGGTCGATCCGGAAGCTCCCGGTGGAGCCGTCGCCGCTCGCGCTGCGGCCCTGCTCGACGCCGCGGCGCAGGTTGGTAAGCCGGCCGCGGACCTCCTCGGGGCTGCGGGAGACCTGCGGGCCGTCCTGCGGCGTCGGCTTGGCGTTGCCCGGGACGAGGTTCTGCTTGGGTACCCGGCGCGGCAGTCCGGAGGGGGTGGTGCCGCCGGCCGAGGGCTCGCGCAGGCGCTCGGCCTTCTGCCAGTCACCGTCGTTGGGCGACTGCCAGGACGCGGCCGGCGAGCTGGTCGGACCGGTCGGGCCGTAGCCACCGAGGGACGACACATCGTGGCCGCGGTTCTCGCCGGAGCCACTGGTGTCCTTCGCACCGGTGAACCAGTTCGGCGTCTCGCCGCCCTGGTCGCCGAAGGCCGACGGGCCGCCGAATCCGCCACCGGCCAGCTGCTGGCCGGGACGCCGCTGCGGCAGGCCCGCGTTCGGGCCCGCGGAGCCGGAGTGCGGCGCGGCCGGCGGCAGCGCGGGCTGCTCGGTCGCGTACGGCTCCGGGCTGTACGAGTGGTCGGCGGGCGCGTCGGCCCGGCCGCCGAACGGCTGGCCCTGCTCGAACTGCTGCCCGCCACGGCCGTACTGGCCCTCGCCGTAGCCGTAGTTGTCGGCGTACTGGTCCTCGCGGTAGGCCTGGGGCTGGAACTGCTCCTGGCCGTACTGCTGCTCCTGGTACTGCGGCTCGGCGTAGCCCGGCCCGCCCTGCTGGTAGCCGTAGTCGTCCGCGTACTGCGGGCGGCCGTAGGGGTCCTGCTGATCGTGCTGCTGGTAGGCCTGGAACTGGTCCTGACCGTACTGGTAGCCCTCCTCGGCGTGCGGCTGGTGGCCGTACGCCTCGGCGGGGGCCGGCGGGACCTCCTCGACCTCGGCCTCGATGATGTCCTCGGCCTCGACCGAATCGGGGGCCGCGTCCAGAGCGGCGCGGCGGCGCTGCTGGTCCAGACGCTGCGAGCGCTGCATGGCCTCCAGTGCGGGGCTGAAGCCGCTGCTGCCGCTGTTGCCGGTCAGGTGGTCGTCGAAGCCGAGCTCGGCGGCGCTGCGCTGGCTCGCCATGGCGTCCCAGGGCTCCGGCGCCTGCTGCGGCTCCTGCTCGAAGATCCGGGAGACGGTGAACTGCTCCTCCGGCTCCGGCGCGTTCCGCATCTGGGTGAGGAACGGCGGGAGCATGACCAGCGAGGTGGTACCGGCGGACTCGCCCGAGGGGCGCAGCTGCACGCGGATGTCGTGCCGCTGGGACAGCCGGCCGACCACGAACAGGCCCATGCGGCGGGAGATGGTGGCGTCGACCGTGGGCGGCTCGGCCAGCTTCTCGTTGATCTCGGCGAAGTCATCGGCGGTGAGGCCGATGCCCTTGTCGTGGATCTCGACCAGCACTCGGCCGTCCGGCAGGCCGGTGGCATTGACCAGGACCCGGGTCTGCGGGCTGGAGAACGTGGTGGCGTTCTCCAGCAGCTCGGCGAGCAGGTGGACGAGGTCGGTCACGGCGACGCCGACGACCTCGGCCTCCGGAATGCCGGAGAGCTCGACACGCTCGTACTGCTCCACCTCGGAGGCGGCGGCGCGGAGAACGTCGACCAGCGGGACCGGGGTGTTCCACTTGCGGCCGCCTTCCTCACCGGCGAGAACGAGGAGGTTCTCACCGTTGCGGCGCATTCGGGTCGCGAGGTGGTCCAGCTTGAAGAGGTTCTCCAGCTGGTCCGGGTCGGCCTCGTTGTTCTCCAGGTCGGTGATCAGCGCCAGCTGGCGCTGGATCAGGCCCTGGCTGCGGCGCGACAGGTTGGAGAAGATCGCGTTCAGGTTGCCTCGGAGCAGGGCCTGCTCGGCGGCCAGCGCGACCGCCTGCTGGTGGACCTGGTCGAAGGCGCGGGCGACCTCGCCGATCTCGTCCTTGCCCCAGAGCGGGATCTGCTCGACGTTGGTGTCCACCCGCTCGGGGTCGGTCTTGGAGAGCTTCTCGACCAGGTCCGGCAGACGGTGGTTGGCGATGTCCAGCGCGGCGGTGTTCAGAACGCGCATACCGAGGATCATCGAGCGGGCGATGAAGCCGGTGAGCAGACCGGCCAGTGCGAGCGCGGCGACCACGATGGCCGAGTTGAGGATCGCGTCGAACTGGGCGTTGTCCCGGATGTCCTGGGTGCTGGAGACGACCTGGTCGAGCAGCGTCTTCTCGGCGCTGCGCAGCGGGTTCAGGTGACTGTTGGTCGCCTGCATCCAGTTGTCGCTGTTCAGGCCTTCCCTGAGGGCGGTCTCGAAGCTGTGGTTGGCCGCGGCCTGGCCGTTGGAGAAGCCCGCGATAGCCGCGTCACTGTACGAGAGGCCGATGTTCATCAGGCCCTGCATGGACGGGATGCTCTGGTCCGGCATGCGCAGCGTGGAGCGTGCGTCCTCGGCGGACTGCGCGACCTGGGCGTCCGAGTAGACCTTGGCGTCCAGCGGGGTGCTACCGGTGGTGAACTCGTTGAGCGCGGTCTGCTCCAGCTTGCTGGAGACCAGCAGGGTCTGGATCAGCTCGCCGTTCTCGTACCGGGTCACCGACTGGGTGCCGATACCGGTGAGCAGGGTGAGCATCAGCGAACGCTGGCTGGAGGCCGAGGCCTTGGCCAGCGACAGGGCGTAGATCGAGCGGCCCTTGCTGGTGACGTCGGAGCTGCCGTAGCCGACGGAGTTGTCGAAGGCCAGCAGCGGGGCGAACAGCGCCGAGTACGCGGCCTGGGTCGCGGTGGCGAACAGCTGGGGCTTGTAGGCGTTGTCCCGCAGGTGCGGGAGGTTGACCACCAGCTGCTGGAAGGCGTCGTTGCGACGGCCCAGGGTGGCGTCGCCGGAGACCTTCTTGAAGGCGTCGTTGTAGGCGATCAGGGCCTTGTCGGTCCTGGCGCGCAGCTTGGGCACCACGCCCTGGTCGTCGCGTCCGGTCATCAGCGGGATGAGCGAGAGGTCGCGCTCGGACTGCAGCGCGTCCGCCAGGTCGGTCGCCGAGCGGGCCAGCTCGGCGGTCTTCAAGGCGTGGTCGGCGTTAGTGAACTCGTCGATCGAGGAGTTGACCCGCAGGCCGCCGAAGACCAGGCCGATGACGACCGGGATCAGCAGGATGGAGACCAGACGGGTCGGTACGCGCCAGTTGCGCGGTATCAGGAAGTCGTACTTACCGGAGCTCTGCCGGAGTTCCTCGGTGGTCTTGGGTGCGCTCGGCGTGTTCGGCCGCGGCCCCTGGGGGCCCTGGCCGCCGCGCTTGCCCGAATCCTTGCCCCTGGGCGCCGGACCCAGCGAGCCCGGGCCACCGGGGCCGCTCAGGATCTGGGGCGCGGGGCCGGGGGACGGGCGGTCCTCACCGGCCGGGGTGAACGCGGAGAACCCGCTCGTCGAAGGCTGGCCACTGCCGACCGCCTCGTTCTCGCGGGGCTCGGGGCGCCGCTGCGGGGTGTTTGGCTGCTTACGCCTCACTCGACAACAACCTCTCGGCCGCCTGGCGGCCATGGATCAATCCAGCGGCTTTCCCCCGCTTGCCGCAGCCCGCTGTGGGTGGAACGTTCCCTGGGTGACTACGGGGTAGCTGGAATTCCAGCACGAGCCGGGAAACGGGACAAACAGTCCTCTGTACGCGATGAGTAAGGAACAAATCGGACATTGAGTAACGATGCTGGCAAAACTCGGGCTAGATGCTGCAGAGCGGGTCGAAATCGCGACTCTGTGTTACTTTTGATCTCCAAATGCCTACCGAACTGTTATCCAGCGCTGTGAACCTGCCCACTCCCCTGTGAAGGGAAGGGGGCAGGTTCGCGCTTTGTGTGTCGGTGACCTGGGCAGATGGTCTGGCCCAGGGTCCCTCCTCATCGGAGGCGGGCGAGGAGAGGGCCCCTCCTCATCGGAGGCGGGCGAGGAGGGCGTGTTCGACGAGGGTGATGAGTGCGCTCTTGGCGC
>NZ_BAAATR010000118.1:0-3951 GCF_039533515.1 Kitasatospora cystarginea
ATCATGCGGTCGTAGGCCTCGAGTGCAAGGGCATGGACCTTCTCGGATATCCCCAGTTCAGCCCACTGCTTGACGCGGCGCCGGATGGTCCGACCGGCCCGCCTGGGCTGCCCCACCCACCATTTGCCGGTCGGTCTAAGGTGGTAACCACAGCTCGCTGTTACTAGCAATCGGAGTACCAGGAACCCATGTCGGAAACGGCCGCCCGGGCCAGAGAGCTCGGCGACCTGCTGCGGTCGCGCCGCGAGCGGCTGCGGCCCGACGAGCGCAGCCAACGGTGTTAGCGAGCGGGGGCGAGGGAGAGGAACGGTCCGCCCGGCGCGGGTCGGCCGCCTGCGGGCGACGGGTTCCACGCGATGCGGACGGTTGTGCCCTTGTCCAACCACACGGAGGCACCGTGTGCGGCGTGGCGCAGCACGATGCCGACCGCGTACGCCTGGTCCCAGTCCGTCGGGGCGTGGTACTCGGGGTCCAGTACTGGTAGGAGTCTGTGATCGACTGATCTGAGTTCATGAGCCTGGCGGCCCGCGATGTCACCGACAGTGGTCGCCGTGGGCGTACTTCTTCCAGGTGCTGTCGGCCTCGGCGGCGAGGGCTTCGGCGTGGACGGTGTGGTAGCCGAGCTTCGCGGCGACCACGGACGGGGGCGCCTGCAGGACGAGTTGCCGCAGGGCGGCGGTGCGCCCGCGCAGAGCGGGGATGCCCGCAGCGGCAAGGCGCCTGCCGAGCGTCGCGGGGTCCGCCGATGGGACCGGTCTGGTGGCGCTACGGCCTCACCGGCCGTGTCCCCGCGGCCGCCACGGCGGCGCCGGTTGTGGGGGCACGCGTGTCAGGGTCCGCAGACGGCGTAGGGGGTGACGGTGGTGGAGTTGGTGCTCTGGTTGTCGGCGAAGATTTGCCAGGTGTTGCCGACGGGCCGGCTGGTGACCTCGGTGGGTGGGACGGCGCCGCCGCTTTGCTGGTATCCGCCGCCGGTGATCACGTGGCCGGTCGGGCAGCTGGCCGTGGCCACGACCGGGACCCTGGCTGTGGCCATCCCGAAGGGGCGGGGGCCGACGGGGACGGTGGCGGTGACGGTGTCGGTGGCGGTGTTGATCACCGACACGGTGCCGTCGAACTCGTTGGTGACATAGGCGCGGGTGCCGCCCGGGCTGACCGCTACCCCGAAGGGGTGGACGCCAACGGGGATGGTGGTGGTGACGGTGTTGGTGGTCGTGTTGATCACCGACACGCTGTTCGAGTTGAGGTTGGAGATGTAGGCGGTGGCGCCGTCGGGGCTGACCGCCACCGTCTGCGGGGTGGTGCCGACGCCGATGGTGGCGGTGACGGTGTTGGTGGCGGTGTTGATCACGGACACGTTGTTGGAGCCCTGGTTGACGACGTAGGCGGTGGTGCCGCCGGGGCTGACGGCCACCGCGACCGGTTGGGTGCCGACGCCGATGGTGGCGGTGACGGTGTCGGTGGCCGTGTTGATCACCGACACCGTGTTGTCAACGATGTTGGTGACGTAGGCGGTGGTGCCGTCCGGGGTGAAGGCCACTCCGAACGGGCCGGCGCCGACGGTGATGGTGGTGGTGACGGTGTTGGTGGCCGTGTTGATCACCGACACGTTGTGCGAGTTGGAGTTGGCGACGTAGGCGGTGGTGCCGGCCGGGGCGACCGCCACCCCGGCCGGGTTGGTGCCGACGGGGATGGTGGTGGTGACGGTGTTGGTGGTCGTGTTGATCACCGACACGCTGTTCGAGGCCGCGGCGTTGTTGGTGACGTAGGCGGTGGTGCCGTCCGGGGCGACCGCCACCGCGAACGGGTTGGTGCCGACGGGGATGGTGGTGGTGACCGTATTGCTGGACAGGTTGATCACCGACACGTTGTTCGTGGTGAAGTTGGCGACGTACGCGAAGGTCCCCGACGTCGCAGCGTGGGCCGGGGCGGCCGCCGTCACCGGCAGTGCCACGGCCCCCAGCACGATCAGTCCCGCCATCAGAGCGCGCACCCAGGTCTTCCATCGCAGGGCCCGGCCCGGGCCCGTATCGTGCCGTGCCGGGCCGGGCAGGCGTCGTTTCCCAGAACTCAGCATCGCCGTACCTCTCGCTCGAAGAACCGGAAGGGTGGCGACGCAGGCCCCGGGGTCGGAACGGCCCGCACGACGACGGCGCACGCGGCCGACAGGGCCGGCCCCACCACGGCCACCACCTGGGCCCACGGCCGTGGGCCGTGCCCGGGTCGCGTGTTTTCGCGTCTCATCGCCGGCGCGTCTTCGCCCTTACCGGTCGGGGCGGTTTCGCCACCGCGCTGACAGGACCTCGATGGGCCACAGGCCACCGTGCCGTCAGAGTAAACACATTTGCGAGGAATATGATGGTTCGACACTTTCCATCCGCGTGATCCGGCCCGCATGTGTGCGACATCCCGCGAGTTCTCTTGAGCCCCGCTGAGTGACCGAGGCCGTGGCCAGGGGCTTCTTCCTCCTTCGAGTGCTCCGCTGGGCTGTGACGTAACTTCGGGATTCCTGAAGCGTTCTCAGCTCGTGCGACCGATCTGCGGTCCGGTCGAAGGCGAGGAGGCGCGAGTTGGCGGCGCTGGCGGTGGTGCGGGACCTACGCGAGTACCGGGATCCGGCCTCGGCGGAGGAGCTGGAGCGGTTCGAGACCGACGTGCTGGCCGGCTTCGTCCTGGCCCGGGCGTCGGCGGGGCTGACGGACGGGACGATCCGCGGGGACGTCGGGCATCTGGAGCAGGTGCGGACCTGGTTCGGCCGCCCGCTGTGGGACATGGAGCCGGCCGACGCGGACGCGTACTTCGGGCGGGTGCTGCGGGGCTCGCCCAGCGGCACCCACCTGGCTCGCTCCCAGGCCCTGAGCACGTACTTCCTGTTCCTGGAGCTGCGGCACAAGGTCGAGATCCACCGGATGACCGGCCGGGTCGTCGAGTGCCCGATCGACGAGATGAACCGCCCGCGTGGCTCCAGGGATGCCCAGCTGCGGATCCCGCCGACCGCTCCGGAGATCGGCCAGCTGTTCACCGGCTGGGGCGGCGAGCTGGCGACCTGCCGCAAGTTCGCCCCCACCGCCAGGAACTACACCGCCGCGAAGCTGATGTCCCAGGTCGGACTGCGGGTGAGTGAGGCGTGCGGGCTCGACCTCACCGACATCAAGTGGCACCTGGGCCGGTTCGGCAAGCTCCACGTCCGCCTCGGCAAGGGCGCCCGCGGCTCGGGGCCGCGCGAGCGGATGGTGCCGCTGATCAACGGTGCGGACCGGACGCTGCGGTGGTTCATCGAGGACGTCTGGGGCCAGTTCGACGAGGACCACACCCGCCCCGGCACCCCGCTGTTCCCCTCCGAGCGCAGGAACGCCGACGGATCGTCGCGCCGGGTGGGCGACGACGCCCTGCGGAACGGTCTGGCTGTCGCCGTCGAGGCTCATCTTCCGTGCTGGGCAGAGAAGTTGACGCCGCATGTCCTGCGGCACTTCTGCGCGTCCGAGCTCTATGCGGGCGGCCTGGACCTGCTCGCAATCCAGGAGGTTCTGGGACATTCCTGGATCGCCACGACGATGCGGTACGTCCACGTCCAGCAGACCAGGGTCGAGGACGCCTGGACGGCCGGGCAGCAACGGGCCGCGAAGCGGCTGGAAGGACTGATGGGATGAAGTGGAACCTGCGGCTGACCGCTGCCAACAAGGGCATCTGGAAGGCATCCGAGCTGCAGCGGAGCCTGGCAGAGCACGGTCTGGTCGTCTCCGCCGGGAAGATGTCCGGCCTGTGGTGCGGCCAGCCGGTCTCCCTGAAGCTGGAGGACCTGGACGTCATCTGCGTCGTGCTCGGCTGCGAGATCGCCGACCTGCTGATCCCCGAGCCGGAGAAGGTCTCCCGCCCCGGGCAGCAGGAGACCGGGCGTGCCGTCGTCGCGGCGGCGGGGCCGGCGGTGGTGCCCCGCCGCCGCGACGGGCG
>NZ_BAAATR010000119.1:0-3896 GCF_039533515.1 Kitasatospora cystarginea
GCGGTATGCGGTGAAAGTCGCACGTACCGTTCGGGAAGGGGCCGTCGGAAAAGGACCCGAGCCTCGGGCACCTCGCCGGCGGCCTACTTCACCGGCGAACGATTCGTTCGAGGCGATAGCGACGCTGTTCTTCTCCTCACGTTCGGTCAGGACCTGGAAGAGCAACTCGGCGCCTCGCCGGTCGAGTTCCATGTGTTGGGTCGGGGACGGGACGCCGTGCACCCTCTCGGGTGCCGGTTTTCCCATCCCCGCCCGCCGAACCGGACGTGCCCGTTGGCCGAGCATCCGGCTCTCCACGTGATCCGCTGGATCAGGCGAGGTATTCGCTGACCTGGCCGACGAAGGCCGCATCGTCGTGGCTGGTCCGTCGGAAGCGAGCTCCGTCTGGATCGACCTCGTCGATGTTGTAGGGCGTGCTGATCTGCGCTCCGCGGAAGCGGTAGCGCTCGACTCGCATCTTCGCCGGGTTGTAGAGGACGAGACCGCCCTCCGTGATGCGATCGGCCCCGTAGTAGCGGCGCCGCAGCTGCTTCCAGGTCAGGTGGGGGTGCTTGTAGCGAATCCAGCGGATGAGCCTCCACCACGCGTACCAGCCGAGGTAGGAGAACGTCCGCTTCGAAGCGCCGTAGCGGAAGTAGGCCGCCCAGCCCCGAAGAACCGGGTTGACCGTCCGCAGCACCTCCTCCAACGAGAGCGAGGTGGTACTCCGCCCTGTCAGTTTCTTGATCTTGTGCATCACCGACGCCAAGGCCGGCTTGGACGGGATGGTGAGCACGACGCGCCGGCCGTCGCCGAAGGGCCTCCGCTGGATGTGGAAGCCGAGGAAGACGAAGCCGTCGTCGATGTGGGTGATGTGGGTCTTCTCGGCCGAGAGGGTCATCTTCAACCTGCGGGCCAGCAACTCGCCGATCTCCGCCTTGAGCGCTTCGGCCTCCGACCTCGTGCCGTGCACGAGCACGATGAAGTCGTCGGCGTAACGCACCAGCCGGAAGTTCGGCCGCCCCATCCGACGCCGATACTGCCGACGCCAGCGCGGGGACATCTCCGCATCCCAGATCCGCGAAAAGTGTCCCGGTCGCGCCGGCCTGCCTCGCCGCGGCCAGGGCCTCGCCGGTGAACGGGCCAGCGCCGCGCGTCGGCGGCCTTGCCCCTGCGCAGGCGGAGCGCCGCGATAACGGGGCGGGCAAGCGGCGTCGAGAGCGTGGCCAGGATCGGGTGCAAGGTGTCGGGTCGACATCCACGAAAGCCACCTGTCCGACGCAGGAAGCTGCCCAGTGTGGAGGGCGCACGGACCTGGCCGAACAGCCTGTTCATCGCACCGAGCCGGAGCCGGTCGGTGTCGTCTATCGAGTCGGCGCCGGCGCACATCGCCGCGACCAGGCTCATCGCCTTCGCCGCCGGGTTCGCTCCCGCGCTGTTGGCCGCGCCGTCGATCCGCACCCGGTCGGCCACCAGGCCAGGAAGGCCGACCCGCTCGGCCAGCCGGACCAGCGACACCAACCCGGCGTCCGCGACCAGGTTGGACTCGTCGAACGCGACAGAGACGGCCGAGGAGCCGTGAGAGGATTGCACTTACGAGATGCCTTGCTGGTCGTGCCTGATGGAGCGTAGAGAACTCTCATCATCGCAGGTCACAAGGCATCTCTTTGTTCCAGCACCCCTCCACGCCCGAGATCAGCCGGTGGATTCGGGCTCAGTGCTCCTGCGGCAGGATGTCCGCGACCTCCTCTGCGACCTTGCTCAATGCCGAAAGCGCCTCGGGCCGTTGAATGCCCGGCATTGCCACGATGACGTGGCCGATTCCCCACTCGGCCAGCCTGGTCACGTGTGCTACGGCGGACTTCATGTCGTTGCGCGGATCGGCCTTCCAAGGGAAGTTCGTGAGCGCCGTCTTCTCGATCGCCGCGTAGGGCCGTCCGAGGCTGGCGCAGTGGTCACGCAGCACGGCGAGCTTCCGCGGAAGGTCCGGAGTGTCGAAGAGGTTGCAAGCGTCCCCGTATTGAGCGACCAGCCTCAAGGTCTTACGTTCGCCGGACCCGCCGATCAGGATGGGAGGATGCGCGCGGTCCGCGTCGACCCGACCCAACGGCAGGGGCGAGTTCAAGGGACGGTCGAGTCTGTAGTGGTTGCCCACGTGGGGTGTCTGGTCATCCGAGAACATCTTCAAGATGATCTGCAGAGTCTCCTCGAGACGTTCGAAGCGTTCGGCGAGCGGAGGGAACGGAACGCCCAACCCCGCGTGCTCCTCCTCGTACCAGGCAGCGCCGATCCCGAGGTACGTCCGCCCCTTGGACAACACATCGAGTGACGTGATCAGCTTCCCGAGCAGACCGGGGTGCCGGTAGGTCACACCCGTGCAGAGTGTCCCCAGGCTGATTTGTGACGTGTGGGCTGCAGCGAACGACAGGGCGGCGTAACCGTCGAGCATCGGGTCTTCGGGGCGCCCGTTGTTCCGCGCCTGGAAGAAATGGTCCATGACCCAGAGGCTGGCCAGGCCCACCTGATCTGCAGTGCCGGCAATACGAGCCAAGTGCTCGCTGATGTGCCCGGGACCACCGGGCCACTTGAAAGAAGGAATGGTCAGCCCGATACGCATGAATGAGGTCCTTCGACGATTTCCAAGGGTCGTGGATGGTGCGTTGTCATTTGCAGCGCCGTGAGTACTCGTCGACGCGTCCGCCTTCAGCGAGGACTGGTGGTCGGAGATCCAGGAGCGTCGATCCAGTAGCGTTTGGTGTCGAAGGTGTAGGTCGGTATTGCGGTCCGTCGAGGGGTGCGTCCTTGGTGGAGTGCGGCCCAGTCGATGGTGATGCCGTTGACCCAGAGGTGGGCGAGGGCTTCGCGGGTGGTGCGGGAGTCGTCGGTGTGGGTGCGGCTGTTGCCCATCGAGGAGACCGCGACCCGGTCCGTGCCGGTTTCGAGTTCGCCGATCAGCGTCTGTGCGGTGGCGCCCGGGCCGACCTCGAGCAGCAGTGCTTCGGGCCGGTCGACGAGCAGTCGTTGCACCGCGTCGGAGAACCGCACGACCGAACGGACCTGGCCTGCCCAGTAGGCCGGATCCATCGCCTGTTCCGGTGCGAGCCAATCGCCGGTCACCGTCGAGACGATGGGGATCTGCGGGGTTTGGAATTTGAGGGACCTCAGACGACGCTCGAACTCGCCGAGCGTGGCGCCGGGTTCCTGTTGCTGCATGAGTTCGCCGCGCCAGCACACCAGTCGCATGGCGTCCGGCAGGGACCAGACGCCGGCGGTGGTGGCGGCGACGATCTCGCCGAGGGAGTGGCCCACCATGGCGGTGGGCTGGACGCCCCAGGCGCGCCATTGCTCGGTCATGGCGGTCTGGACGGCGAAGAGGGCGGGTTGCTGGATCCGGGTCTGTTCGAGCAGGGCCGTGGTCTCGGGTGAGTCCCAGGTCGGCCCGTAGAGCAACTCGCACAGGTCCAGGCCCAGTTGTTCTTGTGCCAGCTGTGCGCAGTGGTGCATGACGTCGTGGAAGACGTTGTCGTGGGTGTAGAGGTGGCGGCCCATGCCGGGCCACTGGGTGCCGCCGCCGTAGACGAAGGCGACGGTGGCATCGGGGCGGGCGCGGCCGCTGACCCAGCCGGAGCCGTCCGCGAACGCGGTGGCGTACTCGGCGGCATCGCGGCCGACGGCTGCCGCGCGGTGTTCGAACTCGCCGCGGCCGATCTGGGAGGTGAACGCCACGTCCGGCAGGGCGGTCGGCTCGCTGTCGCGGAGGAACTGCTGCCAGCGGGTCTGGGCGCCGTTCAGTGAGCGGGCGGTCTTGGCGGAGGCCAGTACCACGTGGTGGCGCGGAGCCTCGTCGCCGGTGCTCCGGTGGTCCGGTGCCGTGGGGGTGGGGGGTTGTTCCAGGACGATGTGGCAGTTGGTTCCGC
>NZ_BAAATR010000120.1:0-3772 GCF_039533515.1 Kitasatospora cystarginea
CGTCGGACCTTCGGCATGCCCCCACACCCGCACACGGCCACGACGCGTCACCAACGCCATTGACCCGGTTCAGGCGAGCCCAACTGAAAGGCGGAGGTTAACTCCGTGCAGAAACTCGACCCCCGGTTGCTCGCCACCCTCGAAGCCGTGGTCCGCCACCGCTCCTTCAACGCCGCCGCACGCGAGCTGGGCTACAGCGCGCCCGCCGTCTCGCAACAGATCGCCGAACTCGAACGCCGCGCCGGCCTCATCCTGATCGAGCGCCGCCCCGTACGCGTCACCCCGGCCGGCATGGTCCTCCTCGACGCCGAACAGCGCGTCCGAAGCGCACTGGCGGCGGCGTCCGTGGAACTCGACGCCATGCGTGCGGGCACTGCCGGACGGATCAGGCTCGGCGCCTTCGCCTCCGCCGCCGCCGGCATCGTCCCGCAGGCGCTGGCAGAGCTTCACGCGACCTATCCCGATGTGCAGGTCAGCCTCTCCCAAGTGGAGCCCGAAGCCGGCTACAGCCGGCTCAAACGGGGAGACATGGACCTGGCCCTCAGTTACGACTACGACTTCATCCCGATGCCACCGCCCCGGACGCTGCGCCGAACGCTGGTCGCACGGGACCCGGTCGTGGCGGTGGTCCCGGCCGACCACCACCTCGCCAACCGGGACGTCATCGACCTGGCCGGCCTCGCGGCCGAGACCTGGATAGCGGCTCCGGAGGCCGCGTTGCGCCTGGAACTGCTCGCTCAGATGGCCAAGACACCGGGCTTCCAGGCCCGCCTGGAATACGACGGCGACGACTTCAACACCGTGCTCGGCTTCGTGGCCGCCGGCCTGTGCGTCGCCGTCATGCCGCGGCTGGCCCTCCCCCCGGGGAGCACCCAGGTCGTGGCGCGCCCCCTCGCCGACCCGGAGCTGACGCGCTTCATCTACACCGTCCGCATCGACACCCGGCACGCCCCACGCGCCCTCCTGGGCCTGGAACGCATGCTCGCCGCGCAGGCACTGACCGCCCTCTCATGAGGCGGGGACAACGCCTCGACGAGTTCGGACCCGAACGTCGCCGGCCCGCCTGCGGGCCGGCCCTCCGGGCAGCCTCTCACCCCTCCGGTCGGACATTCCGGTCGGCGGTGAGCCGCTCCCGCCACTCGGCCACGGCGACGGGGGACATCGCCGCGAGACGGGCGATCACCTCGTCGTCCCGCCCGTCGGTCCAGCTGAGGACCCGGGTCAGGACGGTGTTCCGGACCAGGCGGACCTCCTTTAGCAACTCCTCCAAGCGCTTCAGCTCCTCCCCGGTGGCGGCAAGCGTGTCGTCGACCGCCGTCCTTTCCTCGGCCCGCTGTTGCCGCAGGTAGGCCGCCAGGCCGGTGAGGACCACACCGTCGTCGGCCGCAGCGCTGCGGAACGTCCCGGCGAGGTGGTCCAACACGCAGTCAGGGGCGTCGGCGAGACTCGCTCCCACGACCTTCGCGCCCTCCCAACTGCTCCGTCCGGCATCGCTGGTCCGCAGCCAGAGCCCGGCTTCGACCGGGGCGCGGTCGCCGCAAGCGGCCGCGCGGTAGGCGTACAGAGCCGCACGGTGACCGTAGAAGGTGTAGCCCTCCTCGATCTGGACGCCCGCCGGAGTGCACATGCGTCCCGGAACGCCGCCGTAACCGGAATCGGGTTCGTAAGTGGCGTAGGCGTCCAGCTCGGCGTCGGTAGCCGTCGCCCAAGCCGGATCGCACAGCTCCGGATTCCGGGCTAGGAAGTCCGCCACTTCGACCCGCCATCCGGGAACCGGGCTCATGCGGGGTTCGGACCAGGCCACCGTGCCCGTCGCATCGAGCGTGTAGAGGCAGGCCTGTTCGAGATCGGTCCAGGCCGTGGCAGCCTCGGCGGACCACTCCAGATCCCCGGCCGGGCCCACACGATGCAGCGAGCCGATCACCCGCTGGACCATGGGCAGGATCCGTCGGACCAGTGTGTAGAGCTCCTCGGTGCTGAAGAAGCGCCAGGTATCGGCGCCCTGCTCGTCGACGGTGCGGTGGGTGAGCAGGAGCGCGAACACGGCCGGGGAAGGCAGAGCGCCATCGCCGACCGCGGCCCGGCGGTGCCCCGGAAGCCAGGGGGCGGCGCCCTCGTCCTGGGTTCGCCAGTCGGTGTCCCCGAACCAAACGGCGCCGGTGGCGGCGTCGACGGCGAGCCACTGCTGGTAGCCATTACCCGGCCCGAACCGTTCTCGGTGGTGCTCGGCCCGCCGGTCGTGCCACACGTATTCCGCTGGGGGCGGATTGAGGTGGACGGCGACGAAACCGTCCTGCGGGGTGTACCCGACAACGACATGTGCAGTCGGTTTGCTGTTCTCGGTCCCGGACATGCGGCTCCCTCCGTGCCGGACCGTGGCGGATTCGCCACCGTGCGACACCGAGCCTGCCCTGTGGGAGCTGTTACGATCAAATCCGATCACTTGTGGACTTGTCGCCCAATGAAAGTTCGCACACGTGCGGACGCGACGGGGCTGACGACAGGCGATCGTGGAGCGCTGTCTGCGGTAGCCGGTGATCGTGTCGCTGTCGTCTCCGCTGTCGAGGTTGAGCTGCACGGAGGCGGTGGAGCGCATCATTGAAGTTTCCCCAAGGCCGAGTAGTTAAGGATTTCGGCCGGGGTGCAAGGCAAGGGTCGAGGTACACCGCAGTGCGCGGAACGCAAGCAACGCGGCCCCGTTGGAGCAGGTGTCGACCAAGACGCCCTGCCCGTGGAGCCGCGTTGTCTGTCCATTCTGCCTCGCCGCCTGCCCTGACCACCCTCACGCGGGAAATTACCCTGGCCGCAGGGCGTTTCGCTGCCGGGCACCTCGGGGGCCTGACCCCTTGGCTGCCCTTCGAGCTGGTGGACGCCGTCCTGGAGGAGACCCGTGCGGTCCAGCGGAGGCTGCGGGACCTGCCCTCGCGGGTCGGGGTGTACTTCCTCCTCGCGATGTGCCTGTTCCCGGAGGTCGGATACGAACTGGTGTGGGCCAAGATGACCGCCGCCATCGACGACCTGCACCCGGCACCGACCGCCAAGGGTCTGCGCGATCTTCGACGCCGGATCGGCTGTGCCCCGATGAAGGGCCTGTTCGAGGTGGTGGCCGGAGCGCTGGCCCAACCCCGCACCCCCGGAGCGCGGTTCGGCCCCTATCGCACGGTCTCCTTCGACGGCTGCAGTTCCATCAAGACACCCGACAGCGAGCGCAACCGGGCCTGGCTCGGGGGCTGCCCGCACCGCGGCTATCCCCAGATCGAGTTGATGACGCTGGTCGAGACCGGAACCCGCTCGGTGATCGGCGCGGTGTTCGGCCCCACCGGGGTAGGCGAGACTGCCTACGCCACCCGGCTGCTTCACCATCTGGGCCCCAGCATGCTGGTGCTGTGGGATCGCGGGTTCGACGGCAACGACTTCCTCGCCGCTGTCCACGCCACCGGCGCCCGGATCGTGGGCCGCCTCAATCAGCGCCGCCGCCCGCCGATCGGAAAGGCCCTTACTGACTCCTCGTATCTGTCGGCCATCGGCGGCGTCCCGGTGCGCGTCATCGAGGCCCAGATCAGCATCGCCTGCTCGGACGGCACCGACTTTGCCGGCTCCTATCGGCTGGTGACCACCCTGCTGGACGCCCGCCGCTACCCCGCCGACCGTCTCGTGCGTCTCTACCACGAGCGCTGGGGTGCGACACGAAGTCGCACGAGATTGAGTGAATTACCTGACAGGAGGATCGACTTGATGTCGACAGCGTAGTTCCGGGCCAGTGCTCAGGGCC
>NZ_BAAATR010000121.1:0-3746 GCF_039533515.1 Kitasatospora cystarginea
CGTGGCCGCCGCGCTTGCGGGGGCCCGCCGGGCGCAGCTGGCCCTGGCGCCCCGGCCCCGGCCCGAGCGGACCCCGCTGTCTTTCGCGCAGCGGCGGCTGTGGTTCCTGCACCAGCTGGAGGGCGCCAGCGCGAACTACAACATCTCCCTGGCCTGGCGACTGTCCGGAGAGCTGGACCGGCGGGCCCTGGAGGCCGCCCTGGCGGACGTGGTCGAGCGGCACGAGAGCCTGCGCACCGTCTTTCCGGCGGTGGACGGCATGCCGTACCAGCGGGTGCTGGACGCCGTGACGGGCCGCCCGCGGCTGGAGACGATCCCGGTCACCGAGGCCGGGCTGCCGGAGGCATTGGCCGCCGCGAAGGCCCGGCCGTTCGACCTCGCGACCGAACTGCCGCTGCACGTGGGCCTGTTCGAGCTCGCGCCGGACGAGCACGTGCTGCTGGTGGTGCTCCACCACATCGCCGGTGACGGCTGGTCGCTGGGCCCGCTCGTGCGGGACCTGACCGCCGCGTACGCGGCGCGCTGCCGGAGCGAGGAGCCGCAGTGGGAGGCGCTGCCGGTCCAGTACGCCGACTACACCATGTGGCAGCACGAACTGCTCGGCGATGCCACCGACCGGGACAGCCTGTTCGCCCGACAGGCGGACTACTGGATGCGGCAGTTGGCCGGTCTGCCGGAGCAGATCCAGCTGCCCACCGACCGGCCCCGTCCGGCGGTCGCCTCACACCAGGGCGGCATCGTGCGGGCCGGGCTGGACGCGGAGTTGCACCACGGCCTGCGCGAGCTCGCCCGCGTCAACGGGACCAGTCTGTTCATGGTGCTCCAGGCCGGGCTCGCGCTGCTGCTGAGCAAGCTCGGCGCGGGCGAGGACATCCCGGTCGGCAGCCCGGTCGCCGGCCGAACCGACCAGGCGCTGGACGATCTGGTCGGGTACTTCGTCAACACCCTGGTGTTCCGTACCGACACCTCGGGCGACCCGACCTTCGCCGAACTGCTCGCCCAGGTCCGGGACACCTCGCTGGCCGCCTACGCCAACCAGGACCTGCCGTTCGAGTACCTGGTCGAAACCCTCAACCCGGTGCGGTCACTGGCGCACCACCCGCTGTTCCAGGTCATGCTGGTGCTGCAGAACAACCCGCGGGCCGACTTCACCCCGCCCGGCCTGCGCGTCGGCGCGATGCCGTTGACGACGACCACTGCCAAGCTCGACCTGATCTTCACGATGTCCGAGCGGCACGCGGAGGACGGCTCCCCGGAGGGGATCGAGGCCTTCGTCGAGTACGCCAGCGACCTGTACGACCCGGCCACCGTCGAGACGATGATCGCGCGCTGGGTCCGGCTGCTCGGCGCGGTGGTCGCTGACCCGAGGCGGAGGCTCGCCCGGTTCGGTCTGCTCGGCGCGGACGAGGAACGCGGGTTGCTGGCGTTGGGCGCCGGTCCGGTGGTGGAGACCTGGAGGGAGAGCCTGCCGGAGCTGTTCCGGGCGCAGGTGCGTGCGACTCCGGACGCGCTCGCGGTGGTGGGGCCGGATGCGTTGCTGACGTATGCGGAGTTGGACGCGCGGGCGAACCGGTTGGCGAATGCGCTGATCGCGCGGGGTGCGGGGCCGGAGCGGCTGGTGGCGGTGGCCCTGCCGAGGTCGACCGAGCTGGTGATGGCGATCCTCGCGGTGCTGAAGACCGGCGCGGCGTACGTCCCGGTTGATCCCGAGTACCCGGCCGCGCGGATCGGGCACATGCTCGAGGACGCCCGGCCGGTCCTGGCGGTGACCGACGCCCGCACCCGGGTGCGGCTGCCGGAGGCCGGTTCGGCGGGGTGGCTGGTGGTCGACGATCCGGAGACGGCCGCGCTGGTGGCGGGTTGCCCGTCGGTGGACCCGGCGGTGGCCGTCGAGCCGGCCCACCCGGTCTACGTCATCTACACCTCCGGTTCCACCGGCAAGCCCAAGGGCGTGGTGACGACCCACGGCGGCCTGCGCAACCTGTTCTCCAGCCAGCGTCCGCTGCTGTTCCCGCAGCGGACGAAGGAGCGGCTGCGGGTGGGGCTGACCACGTCGGTGTCGTTCGACGCCTCCTGCGACCAGATGTCCTGCCTGTACGCGGGCCACGAGCTGCACGTCCTGGACGAGGCGACCTGGTCCGACCCGGATGCCTTCGTCGAGTACGCCGCGCGTGCCGGGCTGGACTATGTCAACGCCACCCCGTCCTACCTGCAAGTCCTCGTTGCGCGAGGGTTTTTGGACGACCCGAGGTATCGTCCGGCGGTGGTCTCGATGGGTGGGGAGGCCGTTCCGGACCAGCTGTGGGAGCGGCTGCGGGCGGCCGAGAGCGTGTCCTGCCTGAACTACTACGGGCCGTCCGAGTGCACGGTGGACGCGGTCGTCGCGCCGCTGGAGTCGAGTCCGCGCCCGGTGATCGGCCGGCCACTCGGGGGCGTCCGGCTGTATGTGCTCGACGGCACGTTGCAGCCGGTGCCCGCAGGTGCGCCGGGTGAGCTGTACCTCGCCGGTGCGGGGCTGGCGCGAGGCTACCTGAACCGGCCGGGTCTGACCGCGGGACGGTTCGTGGCGGACCCGTTCGGTCAGAGCGGTTCGCGGATGTACCGCACCGGCGACTTGGTGCGGTGGGGCGCGGACGGGAACCTGGAGTTCCTCGGCCGGACCGACGACCAGGTCAAGGTCCGGGGCTTCCGGATCGAACTCGGCGAGATCGAGGCGGCATTGGCGGAACATCCGCAGGTCGCGCAGGCCGCCGTGGCCGTCCGGCAGGATCGGGCGGAGGACCAGCGCCTGGTCGCCTATCCGGTGCCTGTCGCCGGGGCGGAACTCCAGCCGGACGCACTGCGGGCGCACCTGCGAGAGCGGCTGCCGGACTACATGCTCCCGGCCGCGTTCGTGCCCCTGGAGAGCCTGCCGCTGACGGCCAGCGGCAAGCTGGACCGGCGCGCCCTACCTGAGCCCGTGTACACCGCGGCCCGGGCCGGCCGGGTCCCGCGCACGCCGCAGGAGCACGTCCTCGCCGAGCTGTTCGCCGAGGTGCTGGGCGTGGCCCAAGTCGGGGTCGACGACGACTTCTTCGAGCTGGGTGGGCACTCCCTGCTGGCGACTCGGCTGGTCGCCCGGGCGCGTGCGACCCTCGGGGTGGAGCTCGAGCTGCGCGCCCTGTTCGAGACGCCGACAGTGGCCGGGCTGGCCGCCGGGCTCGGCGGGGCAGGCCAGGCGCGGCTCGCGCTGCGCCGCGCGGAGCGGCCCGGCATCGTGCCGCTGTCGTTCGCGCAGCGCCGGCTGTGGTTCCTGCACCAGCTGGAGGGCGCCGGCTCGGTCTACAACATGCCGTTGGCGTGGCGGCTGTCGGGCGAGCTCGACCGGGCCGCCCTGCAGGCGGCGCTGGGCGACGTCGTCGCCCGGCACGAGAGCCTGCGCACGATCTACCCCCAGGTCGACGGGGTGCCCCACCAGGACGTGCTGGACGCCGGGACGGCCCCGCCGCAGCTGCCCGTCACCCGGGTGGGCGAGGCGGACCTGCCGGAGCTGCTGGCCTCCGCCGCGGCGCGCGGATTCGACCTCGCGACCGAACCACCGGTACGCGCCGAGCTGTTCGAGGCGGCGCCGGACGAGCACGTGCTGCTGGTGGTGGTCCACCACATCGCCGGTGACGGCTGGTCGCTCGGCCCGCTCTCCGCCGACCTGGCCACCGCGTACGCGGCGCGCTGCCGGGGCGAGGAGCCGCAGTGGGCGGCACTGCCCG
>NZ_BAAATR010000122.1:0-3735 GCF_039533515.1 Kitasatospora cystarginea
ATCGACCAGGTGCAGTTCCGCGGCGAACGCCCCGAAGTCCTCTTCCGGGCCCGCCCAGCTGAGCACCGCCAGCGGGCCGCCGTCCGGCCGCTGCACCCCCTCCACCACGTGCCGCTCACCGAGACCGGCCACCGAACGCAGCTCACCGCTGTCAAGATCGAGTAGCCGCAGCCGCGCCGGGTGTGCGTGCTCGCCCCACACCACCGCGTCATCGCCCTCGGCCCGCCGACGCTCGTCCTCGGTGTCCGGTTCATCGACGGCAACCACCGCGACCGCCCGGCCGTCGGCCAGCAGCCGGAAACCGGCGACGCCGCCGCGCCAAGCGGTCACCTCCTCCGCCGACCCGTCACCGAGCCGCAGACGGTGCAACTGCCGACCAGTGAGAAAGTACAACGACCCTGAGTCCGGAGCCCACTGCGGAGCCCCGACCCACCGGCTGCCGTCCGTCAACTGCCGCGGAGTCGAACCACCAGCGGTATCCGCCAGCCACAGCGCACTCACCAAGCGTTCTCTGACACCAACGGTCTTCACCGCGTAGGCGACCAGGCGACCGTCCGGCGAGACCACGGGGTACAACGGCGCCAGGCTGTCCACCATCAATTCGGCCAGCAACTCCATGGACACCTCGGTCACTTGGCTCCCCCGATCCGCAGCTACGTGTCCGCACATCCTGCCGCACGACCCAGAACTCGAACGCCGGCGGGGTGCGTTCAGCACCCGCCGAGGTTCAGAAACAGGCACTTACGGTGACACCGGAGGCGGATAGCCCAGCCCCGCAGTGTCCTGGCACCCGAGTTGTGCGGGAGGCCCCACTTCCATGCCCAGCCGACCGGAGGATCACCCGACCGAGACAGCAGACTCGAACTCACGATCACCCAGCTCGATTGAGCAACGGCTTCTGACCACCACTCAACCAACCTGACCAGCACATCCCCCAGGCCGACAAACCACCAACTCACCCGTCCAGCGCGGGCTGGCGGCCTCGGTTGCACCCGCCCAGCATCGGGAGCGGCGGCCATGTGGGTGGACGGAGCAATAGGCGGCGATCGCAACAGCGGGAGGGGCAGGCCAGTGGCCCGCCCCTCCCGATCGCCGTTCAGCCTTCCCGGGCAACCGACGGTCGCCCCCGGCAAGGCCACGATCAGCCTGTGTCCAGCACCGTACCCCACCGGTCTGCCTCCGTGTCGAGGTTCAACGCCACCGGTAGGAGGTGCCGGTCGTCTCATCGCCAGGAGCAGCAGCGGGCCGCCGGTGGGCGCGCCAAACCGTCCCCGACCTACCAACGATCAGCGAACCTGACCACCGCTCAAACAACCTGACCAACCCTGCTCAGCACTGCCAACAATCGGAACAGCGGCCCAGAAACGACCGGCACACGAAACTGATCAGCCCAGCTCACATCACCCCACCCTGATCAGAAAAAACGCCCTTGGACAGCGGCTCGCCGAGCACGGCGTGGAGTGGGCGTAGCAGCCGGGTGGTGGTGGGCTTATCCCGCTGTTTCCTTGGACCGCCCGCCGCGAACGTGTGCCTGGTCTACGGGTGGTAGGCCTGGGTGATCGAGGTGATCACGTTCTGGCTGCTGGCCGTGATGAGGTACTGGTTGCCGAAGCAGCCCCCGGGTGCGGCCACGACGCTCGGATTGTGCAGGCAGTCGTCCTGCTGCTTCATGAACGCGTCCAGGCTGACCGGGACCGGTGTGGCACCCTTCAGCACGTACGTCTTGACGTCGTTGCTGAACGTGTAGACAACCGGGCTGCCGTAGCTCTCGTGGTAGCCGTCGTCCGGGACGTCGGAGCCGCAGACGAACTTGGTGGGCTTGGCCTTCATCCATACCGAGGTCTGGTAGCCGTTGTCGGTGGCCTCCACCACCACCTGGCCCGCGAGACCCTGCTTCGCCGCCGCAGTGCAGTCCTGACCCGCGGTGGCACCGCCCGACGGCTTCACACCGGTCGGCTTGCCGCTCGGCTTCGCCGTACTGGTCGGCTTCGCCGCACCGGTGGGCGCGGTCGAGATGGCGGGGACCGGCTGGGCCCCGCCGCCGGTGGAGGCCGCAGCGCCAGCCGTCGGCGAACCGGCGGCACCGTTGGTCTCGTCCGGACCGCAAGCGGTCAGGACGAGACCAACGAACACAGTAGCGACAACGGCTGCGGCAAGACGGTTGGCCTTCATGACGAGTTCCCCCAAAGAGCGGTGAGCGATACTGACCGGCCGTCACGGCCGACCACTCATCTCTACACAACAAGCGCCGGCACAGATCGCCCTGTTGCGCTCCTGTGACAAGGACCGGACAACTCCGGATCGTTGTCGCACCCGGCCTCCTCGGTGAACCTTGCCGCGGACGCCGTTTGCGTGATCATCGCGGATGGTGCCGCGCCGCTGTCCAGGTGCGTGCCCGGGTGACGCGCCCGGCAAAATTCCGGGCACGCGTGCCAGTCGCGCGGCGCGTCGTGTCCATCGCGCGCGGCGTGCTCTGCAGGCTCTGTCCATAGGCGGCGGCGACAGGCGCCGTGCGTCCCCCACCAGATCCGTCACGCCCAGATCAACGAGCGCGGAACCTTACCTTCGGGTCAATAGGCAAGAAAGCCGCCGGGCGGATCTTTTTCCGTGCGGGTTCCAGAGGCTACTGCCGCTCTTTCTGGGCGTAGCTCACGATGAGGTGACCCCTGTGGTGTGGACACTCTGATGGCGGATCTTGATGGTCCGGGAAGATGGTTCACATGGCGGGGCGGAAGTACACCCCGGAGTTCCGGGCGGATGCGGTGGCGTTGTGGAGGGCCTCAGCGGGGCAGCGGACGATGAAGGACGTCGCGGCTGACCCGGGGATCACTCGGGAGACGCTGCGGTTGTGGGTTCGTGCGGCCGAGGGCGGCGGTCAGGCTCCAGCCGGTGGGTCCGGGGCGGAGGACCACCGGGAGGAGCTGGCCCGGTTGCGGGCTGAGAACGCGCGGCTGCTGAAGGCGGAGAAGGAGTGGCAGCTGGAGCGGGAGATTCTCCGTCGGGCCGCCCAGTATTTCGCCAAGGAGATGAAGTGACGTCCCGCCGCTGGGACTTCATCTCCGAGCACGCCGGTGATTTCGGCGTCCAGCGGCTGTGTCGAGTGCTGGAGGTCTCCCGCTCGGGCTACTACCGGCGGCTGGCCGGCATGGACGCCGGGGCCGGGCGGCAGACCGCCGACCAGGCCCTGGTGGCGGAGATCCGCGAGATCCACTCCGCGTCCGGCGAGACCTACAGGGCCCTGCGCATCCCCGCCGACCTGCGAGGATCCGGGCGACACGTGAATCGCAAACGGGTGGCTCGACTGATGCGCGAACACGGCATCATCGGCCGCCACCTGCGCCGCGGCAAGCGGACCACCATCCCCGACCCGGCGGCGCCGCCGGTGCCGGACCTGGTGCAGCGCGACTTCACCGCCTCCCGGCTCGACCAGCGCCGGTGCGGCGACATCACCTACATCCAGGTCGGCGGCCGATGGCTGTTCCTGGCCTGCGTGATCGACATCTGTTCACGCCGGGTCCTCGGCTGGTCGATGGCCCCGCACATGCGGGACGAACTGGTCGTCAGCGCCCTGGAGATGGCCGTGGCCGCCCGTGGTGGGAAGGTCGCCGGGGTGGTGTTCCACTCCGATCACGGGTCGCAAGGCGGATTCAACTGATCGTCGCAACACCTCGATCGAGGAGGTTGTTGTGGCTCAGGGAAGGGCTCGTGCGGCACTGAAGGCGGGTCGCCCGCCGT
>NZ_BAAATR010000123.1:0-3710 GCF_039533515.1 Kitasatospora cystarginea
CGGGCAGCGGCGCCCACTGCGGCTCCTCGCCCCGGCAGCGCGCCGCGTACGCGGTGGCCAGGTCGGCGGAGAGCGGGCCGAGCGACCAGCCGTCACCAGCGATGTGATGCACCACCAGCAGCAGCACGTGCTCGTCCGCCGAGAGCTCCAACACCTGGGCGCGCAGCGGTGGTTCGGTCGCGAGGTCGAATCCGCGCGCCGCTACCGCCACCAACAGCTCCGCCAGATCCGCCTCGCCGGCCGGGGTGACGGGCAGCTGCGGCCGGACCATCCCGGCACCCAGCACCTCCTGGTACGGCACCCCATCAACCTGGGGGTAGACCGTGCGCAGGCTCTCGTGCCGATCGACCACGTCCCCCAGCGCCTCCTCCAGGGCCGCCCGGTCGAGCGACCCCGACAGCCGCCACGCCAGCGGCATGTTGTAGATCGGGCCGGCACCCTCCAACTGGTGCAGGAACCACAGCCGTCGCTGCGCGGACGACAGCGGGATCCGATCGGGCCGCTCGGCGCGGCTCAGCGCCAGCCGCGCCCGGCCGGCCCCACCCAGCACAGCGGCCAGCCCAGCCACCGTCGGCATCTCGAACAGGGCGCGCAACTCCAGCTCCACACCCAGCGTCGCACGCACCCGGGCCACCAGCCGAGTCGCCAGCAGCGAGTGCCCACCCAGCTCGAAGAAGTCGTCGTCGACCCCGACCCCGGCCACGCCCAGCACCTCGGCGAACAACTCGGCCAGGACGTGCTCCTGGGGGGTATGCGGCGCACGGCCGGTACGCGACCCGGTGAACTCGGGCTCGGGCAGGGCGCGCCGGTCCAGCTTGCCGTTGACCATCAACGGCAAGGCGTCCATGGACACGAACCCGGCCGGCACCATGTACTCCGGCAACCGCTCACGCAGGTGCGCCCGCAGCGCGTCCCACTGGAGCTCCGCCCCAGCGGCAGGCACCAGGTAAGCGACCAGCCGCCTGTCCTCCGCCCGGTCCTGCCGAACGATCACCGCGACCTGGCGGACCTGCGGGTGCTCCGCCAATACCGCCTCGACCTCGCCGAGCTCGATCCGGAACCCGCGGACCTTCACCTGGTCGTCGGCCCGGCCGACGTACTCCAGCTCACCGTCGGCCCGCATCCGCACCAGGTCACCGGTGCGGTACATCCGAGTGCCCATCGGGCCGAACGGACAGGCCACGAACCGCTGTGCACTCAGCCCGGGCCGGTTCAGGTACCCCCGGGCCAGCCCCGGCCCCGCCACATACAGCTCACCGGGCACACCCGGCGGCACCGGACACAGCCACTCGTCCAGCACGTACACCCGCAGACCGGCGATCGCACGGCCGATCGGCGGCACACCGGAGGACGGCGACAACGGATCGCTCATCGTCGCGCACACCGTGGTCTCCGTCGGACCGTACCCATTGATCATCCGCCGCCCCGGCGCCCACCGCGCCACCAGCTCCGGCGAACACGCCTCACCCGCCACCACCAGCGTCGACACGCTCACCTCGTGCTCCGGCAGTGCCGCCAGCACGGACGGCGGCACGGTCGCATGGGTGACCGCAAGGCTCGGGTCGGTCAGCGCCGACACCGGATCCGCCGCCGGCGGCAGCACCAGCGCCGCGCCGCGCAACAGGGCGGTGAAGATCTCCGACACCGAGGCGTCGAAGCTCGGCGAGGCGAACTGGAGCACCCGGCTGCCCGGCTCGATCGCGAACCGCTCGACCATCGCGGCCACCATGCTCGGCACGCCCACGTGGCTGACCACCACGCCCTTGGGGCGGCCGGTCGAACCCGAGGTGTAGATCACGTACGCGGCGTTCTCGGGCTCGACGACGACATCGGGGTCGTTCTCCGACCGCAGGCCCAACTCGGCGGCGCTGTCCGGTGCGTCGAGCAGCAAGCGGTCGAGCCCGGCCGCGCCCGGCAGATCTGCGTCGAGTGCGCTGGTGGTGACCAGCAGCGC
This sequence comes from Kitasatospora cystarginea, assembly GCF_039533515.1. NCBI lineage: Bacteria > Bacillati > Actinomycetota > Actinomycetes > Kitasatosporales > Streptomycetaceae > Kitasatospora > Kitasatospora cystarginea. The sequence goes on from NZ_BAAATR010000123.1 coordinate 1,955, forward strand.
GGGCCGGGCGTCCGTGAGCATGAATTCGATGCGGGCGGCCGGGTAGTCCGGGTCGATCGGCAGGTACGCGGCCCCGGTCTTGAGCACCGCCAGGAGGGCGACCACCTGCTCGACCGAGCGCGGCAGGAGCAGCGCCACCAGCCGCTCCGGGCCCACGCCGCGCCCGATCAGCATGTGAGCCAGCCGGTTGGCCCGGGCGTTCAGCTCCCCGTACGCCAACACCCTCTCGCCGGACACCAGGGCCGCCGTATCCGGCCCTGCCGCCACCCGGGCCTCGAACAGGCCGAGCAGACCCGTGGCCGTGGTCGGGGCGGTCACCGCGCCCTGCTCGGACAGCAGTCGGCGGCGCTCCCCGGCGAAGAGCAGGTCGAATCGGCTGAGCCGCCGCTGCGGGTCGGCGACCGCCGCACGGAGCAGCCGGACCCAGCGCGCGATCATCGTCTCGACGGTGGCCGGGTCGTACAGGTCGCTGGCGTACTCGACGAAGGCGTCGATCCCTTCCGGGGTGCCGTCCTCCGTGTGTCGCTCGGACATCGAGAAGACCAGGTCGAGCTTGGACGTGCTGGTGGCCAGCGGCATCGCGCCGACGCGCAGCCCGGGCGGGGTGAAGTCGGCCCGCGGGTTGTTCTGCAGCACCAGCATGACCTGGAACAGCGGGTGGTGCGCCAGTGACCGTACCGGATTGAGGGTTTCGACCAGGTACTCGAACGGCAGGTCCTGGTTGGCGTAGGCGGCCAGCGAGGTGTCCCGGACCCGGGCGAGTAGTTCGGCGAAGGTCGGGTCGCCCGAGGTGTCGGTACGGAACACCAGGGTGTTGACGAAGTACCCGACCAGATCGTCCAGCGCCTGGTCGGTACGGCCGGCGATCAGGCTGCCGACCGGGATGTCCTCGCCCGCGCCGAGCTTGCTCAGCAGCGCCGCCAGAGCGGCTTGCAGCACCATGAACAGACTGGTCCCGTTGACGCGGGCGAGCTCGCGCAGGCCGTGGTGCAACTCCGCGTCCAGCCCGGCGCGCAAGAGGCCGCCCTGGTGTGAGGCGACCGCCGGACGGGGCCGGTCGGTGGGCAGCTGGATCTGCTCCGGCAGATCGGCCAACTGCCGCATCCAGTAGTCGGCTTGGCGGGCGAACAGGCTGTCCCGGTCGGCGGCGTCGCCGAGCAGTTCGTGCTGCCACATGGTGTAGTCGGCGTACTGGACCGGCAGCGCCTCCCACTGCGGCTCCTCGCTCCGGCAGCGCGCCGCGTACGCGGCGGTCAGGTCCCGCACGAGCGGGCCCAGCGACCAGCCGTCACCGGCGATGTGGTGGAGCACCACCAGCAGCACGTGCTCGTCCGGCGCGAGCTCGAACAGCTCGACGTGCAGCGGCAGTTCGCTCTCCAAGTCGAACCGGCGGGCCATCGCTGCCGCCAGCACACCGGACAGCTCGGCCTCGATGGTCCGGCTCACGTTCAGCCGCGGACGGGCCACAACGACGTCCAGCACCTTCTGGTACGGCACGCCGTCCACCGCCGGGAAGACCGTGCGCAGGCTCTCGTGCCGGGCCACCACGTCCGCCAGGGCGGCCTGCATCGCCGGTCGGTCGAGCGGGCCGGACAGTCGCCACGCCAGCGGGATGTTGTAGTTCGCGCTGGCCCCCTCCAGCTGGTGCAGGAACCACAACCGCCGCTGCGCGAAAGACAGCGGGGTCCGCTCGGGCCGGGGCCGGGGCGCCAGGGCCAGCTGCGCCCGGCGGGCCCCCGCAAGCGCGGCGGCCACG
>NZ_BAAATR010000124.1:0-3629 GCF_039533515.1 Kitasatospora cystarginea
TGCGGGAGCACCTGCGTGAGCGGTTGCCGGAGTACATGGTGCCGGCCGTGTTCGTGACGTTGGACGAACTGCCGCTGACGCCGAGCGGGAAGCTCGACCGGCGGGCCCTCCCGGAGCCCGAGCAGGTCGCGGTGGCCCCGGGGCGGGCCCCGCGTACCGCGACCGAGCACCTGCTCGCCGGGTTGTTCGCCGAGGTGCTCGGCGTCCTGGCGGTCGGGCTGGACGACAGCTTCTTCGAGCTGGGCGGGCATTCGCTGCTGGCCACTCGGCTGGTGGCCCGGGTGCGGTCGGCGTTGGGTGTGGAGCTGAGGCTGGCCGACCTGTTCGATGCGCCGACGGTGGCCGGCTTGGCGGCGGCGGTGGACGTCGCCGGCCGGGCGCGCTCGGCGCTGGGGCGGCGCGAGCGGCCCGAGACGGTACCGCTGTCCTTCGCGCAGCGCCGGCTGTGGTTCCTGTACCGGATGGAGGGCCCCAGCGCCACCTACAACATCCCGCTGGCGCTGCGGCTTTCAGGGCGCCTGGACCAGCGGGCACTGCAGGCAGCGCTGGTGGACGTGGTCGAGCGGCACGAGAGCCTGCGCACCGTCTTCCCGATGGTTGATGGCGTGCCGTGCCAGCGGGTGCTGGACCTGAACGCGGCGCGGCCACGGCTGCGGGTGACCGCAACCGGCGAGGAAGAGCTGGCGGAGCAGCTGGCCGAGGCGGCCCGGTACGGCTTCGAGCTGGCGATGGAGCCGCCGCTGCGCGCCGAGTTGTTCGAGCTGGGAGCCGAGGAGCACGTACTGCTGCTGGTGGTGCATCACATCGCCGGTGACGGCTGGTCGATGGGGCCACTCTCGCGGGATCTGACCACCGCGTATGCGGCCCGGGCCGAAGGGGCCAAGCCCGAGTGGACACAACTGCCGGTCCAGTACGCCGACTACACCCTCTGGCAACAGGAGCTGCTCGGCGACAGCTCGGATCCAAACAGCCTGCTGAGCAACCAACTCACCTACTGGCACGAGCAGTTGGCAGACCTCCCCGAGCAGGTCGAGCTGCCATTCGACCGGCCCCGGCCGACCGCGATGTCCTATGAGGGCGCCCACCTACCGGCGCTGATCGACACCGAACTCCACCACGGCCTGCGCAAGCTCGCCCGCAACGGCGGAGCCAGCCTCTTCATGGTGCTGCAAGCCGGCCTGGCCGCCCTACTGGGCAAGCTCGGCGCCGGCACCGACATCCCCATCGGCACCCCGATCGCCGGACGCACCGACGAGGCCACGGACGACCTGATCGGCTTCTTCGTCAACACCCTGGTGCTGCGCACCGACCTTTCCGGTGATCCGTCGTTCACCGAGCTGCTGGGGCGGGTGCGTGCCAATGCCCTGGCCGCGTACGCGTATCAGGATGTGCCGTTCGAGCACCTGGTGGAGGTACTGAACCCGACCCGGTCGCTGGCGCACCACCCCTTGTTCCAGACCATGCTTGCGCTGCAGAACGCGCCGCTCGGCGAGTTCGACCTGCCGCGGCTGCGGGTGGCGACCGACCTGGTCCACACGGGGACGGCCAAGTGTGACCTGACCTTCATGGTGGCCGAACGGCCGGGCGTGGAGGGGCTGTCGGTCCTGGTGGAGTACAGCACCGACCTGTTCGACGAGGCCACCGTGGCGGGGATCGTCGAGCGGTGGTTGCGGCTGCTGCGGGCCGTGGTCGCCGACCCCGGCCGGCGGATCGGCCAGGTGGACGTGCTGTCCGCCGAGGAGCTCGAAGCGCTGCTGCCGCCCGACACCGGCCGCAGCGGGGAGTCGCCGCAGAGCGGCATCACCGCACTCTTCGAGCAGCGGGTACGGGTGAACCCTGCCGCTGTCGCCGTGGTGAGCGATGAAGTCACGCTGACGTACGGGGAGTTGAACACCCGGGCGAACCGGCTGGCGCATGCCCTGATCGCTCGGGGGGTGGGGCCGGAGCAACTGGTGGCGCTGGCCCTGCCACGCTCGGCCGAACTGGTGGTCGCCGTCCTCGCGGTGCTCAAGGCGGGTGCCGCCTATGTTCCGGTGGACCCGCAGTACCCGGCCGCCCGGATCGCCTACCTGCTCCAAGACTCCCGCCCCACACTTTTGTTGACGAATAGTCAGGTCGGTGAGCTGCCGGGCGCGGACCCGGTGGAGCGGCTGCTGCTGGACGCCACTGACCTGGACGGACTACCGGACACCGACCCGGCGATTCCCCTCGATCCGCGCCACCCCGCCTATGTCATCTACACCTCCGGTTCCACCGGGAAGCCCAAGGGCGTCGTGGTGCCGCACCGGAACGTGGTGCGGCTGTTCGGTACCACCCGGGAGCTGTTCGACTTCTCCGCCGAGGACGTGTGGACGCTGTTCCACTCCTACGCCTTCGACTTCTCGGTGTGGGAGCTGTGGGGCCCGCTGCTGCACGGCGGACGGCTGGTGGTCGTGGACCACGAGACCAGCCGCTCACCCCACCGCTTCCTGGAGCTCCTGGCCCGTGAGCGGGTGACGGTGCTGAACCAGACACCATCCGCCTTCTACCAGCTGATGCAGGCGGACGCGCAGGCACCGGAGACCGGCCGTTCGCTCGCGCTGCGCACGGTGGTGTTCGGCGGTGAGGCGCTGGAGCCCGCCCGGCTGGCGGGCTGGTATGAGCGCCACCCGGACGACGCGCCGCGGCTGGTGAACATGTACGGCATCACCGAGACCACGGTGCACGTCACCCATGCGGCGCTGGACCGGGCCAGTGCCACGGCCGGCACGGCCGGCCTGGTCGGTGCGGCCATCCCTGACCTGCGCGCGTACGTGCTGGACGGCGGTCTGCGGCCGGTGCCCCCGGGGGTGCCCGGCGAGCTCTATGTGGCGGGCGCCGGACTGGCGCGCGGCTATCTGAACCGCCCGGGCCTGACCGCAGGCCGGTTCGTGGCCGACCCGTTCGGGCCGGCCGGTGCGCGCATGTACCGAAGCGGCGACGTCGTGCGCCGCGGCACCGACGACAGCCTGCGGTACGTCGGCCGGGCCGACCAGCAGGTGAAGGTCCGCGGTTTCCGGATCGAACCCGGCGAGATCGAGGCCGCGCTCGCCAAGTACCCGGGCGTCGCCCAGGTTGCCGTGCTGGCACGCCAGGACCGGGCCGACGACACCCGACTGGTCGCCTACCTCGTGCCGGCCCCGGGCACCGCCCCACGCCCGGCCGAACTGCGCGAGCACCTGCGCGAGCGCCTGCCGGAGTACATGGTGCCGGCCGCGTTCGTGGAACTGGACGCCCTGCCGCTGACCGTCAACGGCAAGCTGGACCAACGCGCGCTACCCGCACCCGAGTTCGCCTCGACCAACACCGGCCGCGCGCCGCGCACCCCCCAGGAACAGATCCTGTGCGAGCTGTTCGCCGAAATCCTCGGGGTAGCCGACGCCGGTGTCCAGGACAGCTTCTTCGACCTGGGCGGACACTCGCTGCTGGCCACCCGCCTGGCCGCCCGGGTCCGCGCGACCCTCGGGGTCGAGCTGGAGCTGCGCACCCTGTTCGAGTCCCCGACCCCGGCCGGCGTGGCCGCCGCGCTTGCGGGGGCCCGCCGGGCGCAGCTGGCCCTGGCGCCCCGGCCCCGGCCCGAGCGGACCCCGCTGTCTTTCGCGCAGCGGCGG
>NZ_BAAATR010000125.1:0-3612 GCF_039533515.1 Kitasatospora cystarginea
GGCGGCTGTACGAGGCCCGCGACGCCGGAGCCCCCCAGGCCCAGCAGGAAGCGATCCTCGCCGAGGCCCTGCGGGACGAGTACTTCAAGGACCGCGGACGCCGCGCCCGCGGCCTCGACGTCGAGCTGAACGACATCGCCTGGATGGACGTCGAGCTGTAGCCCTCCCGCCGCACCGCTGCTTCGGCTTCAGTTGTGACTGAGCGCTCGACTTGGCCAGTGCGCGGTCGAGGTGGCCGGGTGAGCAACGGCGTTCTCCCCGGTCAGCGACCCGCGAAGCTCCATTGTCCGTCCCGCGGGGGAACCGCTGGGGGCATCATCGCTGGTCAGGGGCTTTCCTCAACTGGCCAAGTCGAGCGCTCAGTCACATCAGTTGGCCAGTGAGTGGTTGATTTGGCCACCTGAGCGTTCGGCTTGCGGTCAGTGCTGAGCCGGGACGCGATAGTTGGAACCTGGCCACGCATGTTGGAACCGGGCGGCCCTTCTCGCGGAACCTTGAGTGACCCTGTTGGCCCTGAGGGATGTGGGCGCCGGCGGCTTGGAACCAGCCCGGTCGCCCCGGACGGGGCGCCCGGCGCCTTCTGGCGAGGGATGCGGGTAGGCGCCGTCGACGGGTTCTTCATGGACACTCCGGACACGCCCGCCAATCGCGAGGCGTTCGGCGGTCCGACCGCGCCGGATGGGAGTGCTGTGGCGTTCCCCCAGGCCCGGGTCGTGACCTTGTCCGAGGCAGGCACCCATGCGGTGCTCGACGCCCGGATCGGCGGACTGAACCGCGGCGAGTTGGAACTGGCGACACCGTTAGCGGACGCGGCCCGCGACATGCTCGTCCTCGGTGTCTCGCTGAGTGGTCGGCTCCGGAAGTCCTTCGGGGGTTGACGGCGGAGGTGGGGCTGTGGCTGGCGTCTGGTCAGATGTCGGGGACGGCGAGGTGGAGCCGGCAGGCACAGTCGAGTGCGTCTGCGGCGGCTCCCATGGGGCTTGGCCGGTGGGCGCCAGGGAGTCCTCGCGTAGTAGGGGGTGGATCCCCATCTGCCGACGGCGCCGGTGTAGCGCAGGCGCATCAGCTTGCTTTCGCCGTCGGCCAGTTCGGCCTCCACGCAGGCGAAGGCTGCGTGGAGGCGGACATGCAGCTGCTCCGGCTGCGGCCAGGCGGGTGCGGGCGTGCTCACCGCCTCCACCGTGCGCCGCCGGCGATCACCCGGGCCACCGGCCTGCCGCACGCCGTGCCTTGCCCGTTGCCGCCGCCCGCCGCCCGCCGCCCGCCGCCCGCCGCGCGCATCCGCAGCCGGCTCCCGGACGGCGTCGGCCAGTTACCCGGCGACCTGCCGGAGGTTTCCCCGCTGCGGCACCTGCTCCTCGGGGACTGGCGCGGTGGTAAGCACCGGGTTGACGCGGAGCACCAGCCGCAGCACCTCGGGATCGCGCCCGGCCTTGGTGGTCGGGCTATCTTGCTAGCATGCTAGCAACGAGTTAGCCTGGTCTCGTGGGCGATGAGGAAGTCAAGCAGTTCAACGTGTACCTGCCGATCGGGCTGATCAAGCAGGTGAAGTACCGCGCCATCGAGTCGGGCATGTCGCTGTCGGCGCTGGTCGCCGAGGCGCTGCGTGCCTACCTCGACGACGCCCATGGGCAAGAGAGCCAATCGACCGAGAAGGAGGCCTGACATGGCGACCGAGGGAATCGAGGCCCTGTTCCTGGAGACCCACAACTGGGGCAAGGCGGCACGTTTCTTCCAGGCGCTGGGCTACGACCTGGAGTTCGAGACGGGCCACAGCTCCGGCCAACTCCGCAACGGCGACGGTCCCTACGTCTTCATCGCGGAGGTCCCCGAGGACCGGGAGCCTCAGGTGCAGGTCGTGCTGAAGGTGCCGGACGCGGACGCGTTCCGTGCCGATCCGTCCGTCGAGGTGGTCACGCCGTTCGAGGACACCCACTTCGGGACCAGGTTGATGACGGTCCGCGACCCCGACGGGCGGCTGTGGAGCCTCCAGGCTCCGGTCAAGAACTGACTGCGACGGAGAAGGGGAACACCATGGCAGACGAAGCGACCGCGGCGCCGGACGGCACCGCGGTGCGGACCGCCCTCTGGCGGGCGATGCACGTCCAGGTCGACCGGCCGCCGCACGTGTTCGAGGACGAGATCGGCCTGGAGCTGGCGGCCCCCGACGGCGACTGGCGCCACCGGCCCGACATGGACCCGCACCTCACCAGCGGGTTCCGGGCGGCCATGGCAGCCCGCGCCCGGTTCATCGAGGACCTGGTCATCGAGCAGGCCGACCGCGGCGTCACCCAGTACGTCATCCTGGGAGCCGGGCTGGACACCTTCGCCCAACGCAGGCCGGAGACCGCCTCCCGCCTGCGGGTCTTCGAGGTCGACCAGCCCGGCCCGCAGGCGTGGAAGCGCCGCCGGTTGGTCGAACTGGGCTACGGCATCCCCGACTGGCTGCAACTGGTGCCGGTCGACTTCGAGGCGAGCGAGGACTGGCTGAAGAAGCTGGTTGCCGTCGGCTTCGACCCCGGTCGGCCGGCGTTCATCGCGTCCACCGGCGTCACCATGTACCTCACCGAGGACGCCACTGCGGCCACCCTGCGCCAGATCGCCGGGCTCGCCCCCGGCTCCACACTCGCGATGACCTTCCTCCTGCCGCCCGACCTGCTCGACGAGGCCGACCGCCCCGGCCTGCGGGCGAGCAGGGAAGGTGCGCGAGCGTCCGGAACGCCGTTCATCAGCTTCTACACCCCGGAGGAGATGCTGGCCCTCGCCCGCGAATCCGGTTTCGCGGACGCCCGACACGTGTCTGGGGCTTCGCACGCCGGGCGCTACTTCGCCGATCGCACCGACGGCCTTCGCCCGTCGACTGGAGAGGACGTGCTGCTCGCCACCACCTGACCCTCGTCGACCCGTCGAACCGGGCAAGGACGGTCCAGCCAGTCGTCCGCCTCGGCGGCGGCCTGGGGCCCGACGGCGATGCCGTCGGGTCCTTACTGTCCCGCGCCAAATGATCTTGATTGTTTGTCAGATGATCTTGACGGCCACCAGGCTTCTGCCATGTGATCTTGACCGGTGGGGATGCGGGAACGGTGGCTGTTGCCGCGCTGGCGTACGGCGTGCGGGGCGAGTGCGTAGTGCTGTCTCCCGAGCCCCCGGACAATTCGGCGCCGGTACGGATGTGTCCGGGCTGTCCGGTTAGCTGTCGTGACCTGGGAGAATCGACCGGACAGGGCCCGGACAGTCCCTGCCGGTGTCCTGGCTGCCCATCCCCTCAGTTGATGCCGCATCAGCCACTCCCGCGAGGTGGGGGGTTTGCAGCCAAGGTGCTGGGCTCCGGTGTGGTGCTTGATCGGCGGCTGACGTCTGCGGCGCAAGCGGCCCAGTCTCCAGCGCTCGCCGTCTGCCACTGGACGGCAATCTGGATGTGGACGCCGAGCATCCGGGCGAGGCCGGCCCCGCGTCGCAGCAGCCAGGTGGCGTAGGTGTGGCGGTACTGGTGCGGCTCGAACGCGATGCCCGTGGATCGACACCCAGAGCGTGAAGACCTCCACCAATGTGGCCGTGACCAGCCAGGGAACCGACGCCGCGAAGAAGATCGTCGGTCGGAAGCGAGGGATC
>NZ_BAAATR010000126.1:0-3461 GCF_039533515.1 Kitasatospora cystarginea
CCACGCCTCCCCGCACCGAATCGGATGTCCGTCTACATCCAACCGGTTCAGGCATCGCCACCGCCAACCCGGCGAACCTATGCGGTCACGGCACTAGGTACGGCAGAGCACGCCCGCCTCCCGGCCCCGAGCAGCTCAGCCTCGCGTCAGACCTCGATTGTCGGACCCTGCTGCCACACTGAGCGGCTTGAGCAAAGCTGCTGATGGTCAAGGGAGTTGATGCTCTTCATTCGATCGTGTGGCAACCGGTCGAACCCGTCGCAGGCGCCACGTGGGCGGCCTAGGTTGAGCACCCAAGGCCACACTCATGTGCGAGGAAGGTACTGATGTCCGACTCATCAGATGAACCGCCCCACCGGGAACCACTGGCCGCGCGGGCGGCCCGCCGGGAGCGCCGACGGCCCGAGACCGGCACGCTGCGGTCGCTGAGCCTGGCAGCCGGACCGCGGCAACGGGCGCGTGTGGACCGCTCGGTACCCCGGCTGCTCCTCGCCTGGGACGGTTTCGCACGGAAGCCCCACGGCTACGCCGAGGCACAGACGCTCCTCAACACCCCTGCGCCGCGGAAGGCTCCGTCGGTATCACCGCAGCCCACCCCGCCCTTGCGCGAGGGCACCGTCCGTCATCGTCGGCCTTGACCGAACCACCGACACCGCTGTCGTTTCGTCCGCTTCGTCGAAAGGCTCGCTCGCATGGCGCACGCGCCCACCATGGTCGTCGGAGTCCACCTGGTCCTCATCGAGGACGGTCACGTTCTGCTCGGACAGCGGCGCAACACCTCCTTCGCCGACGGGCACTGGCACGTTCCCGCCGGCCATCTCCTCGAGCACGAGTCGATCACACGCGGAATGGCCCGCGAGGCGAAGGAGGAGCTGAGCATCGTGATCCGCGAGGAGGATCTCGAGCTCGTACACGCCCTGCACCACCTGGATGCCGACGACGGCCAGGGCCGACTCCAGCTGTTCTTCCGCCCCCGCGCCTACACCGGCGAGGTCACCAACCGCGAGCCCGAGAAGTGCCACCAGGTGTCCTGGTGGCCGCTGGAGAGGCTGCCGAAGCCGGTCGTCGACTACGCCGCTCACGCACTCGGCCGGATCACGGCGGGCGATGCGATGTCCGTCTTCGGCCGGCCGGCATGAGCAGGCTCGACCAACTGCGCAACAGTGCACGGAGGCAGAGCTCGACAAGCTGCGGCACCTCGGCTGGAGCAACACCGCCGAGTACCCGCTCGGTGCCCTGCCGTACCTCGTCCTGCGCACCTGCACCGACCACCAACTCCCTTTCCCGCACCGGTGCTACCGTACCGCTCCTGATGTGAGAGAAGCCCATCCAAATGTCCGAGCGTTCCGGTCGTGCCGTGTTCTCCGCCGCCGCGGCAGCCTTCATTCCCCGAGGGCGATCCGAGGTCCTCCTCGTTCACCACGCCCGATCGGGCATGTGGGTCCAGCCTGGCGGCAAGAGCGAGTGGGACGAGCCGCCCATGGTTACCTGCCGCCGCGAGGCCACCGAGGAACTCGGCGGCGTCTCCGTCGAGGTCGGGCGGCTGCTGGTCGTCAACTGGCTGACCAAATCCGCCGAGCTGTTCCCCGGCGCCGCCCTCAACGAATTCGCCTACCCCTGCAACCTGTTCACCTTCCACGCCACCCTCGCCCCGGGCGCTGAAGACCGCATCCGGGTGCCCGAGCGGGAGCTGCTCGGCTGGCGTTGGTGGGACATCGACGACGCCTGCCGGCCAGGGGTGATGGAGCCGTACAACGCCCGCAACCTGCGCGCCGCCGCCACCGCCTACCACGAGGGCCAATCCACCGCCTACCTCGAGTCCTGAACGAAGCCGACCGCCTCGCCGCGCTCCTGCGCGAGCTTCTCACCAACCCCTGTCGCCGACGATCGGAGCCGATCCGTGACCAAACCCAAGCCCGAAACGGCCTTTGACCCGGAGGTCTCCGAGAGTGAACTGCTGCTGTTCGGCGGACCGATGCGCTACGACTACGGCTGGGCCCGGCACGAGCTGGCCAGTGCCGACGTATCGTTCCTCGCCATCGCCCGACAGCTGCCCGGCCTGCTACGCCTGGCCGGCCGCATGGCCCGTCAGGCCGACCAGAAAGCGCTAATCACACTCGTCACCGCGGAGGTGCTGCGCGGCATCGCCGCGGCCGTGGCGCTGCTGGCCACCAACCGGGCCCTGAGCCGCCTGCTGACCGCCGGGACAGTCCCGCACGCCCTCCGCGCCGCACTGCCCGCGATCCTCACCGTCGGAGCCATCGCCGCGCTGTCCGCGCTCCTGGCCACCGCCTCGTCCTGGGCAACCGGCCGTCTGGAGCCCGCGGTGTTCCGGATCGCCACCGAGGACTTCCTACGGATCGTCGCCCGCACCGACCTGGAGGCCATCGAGGACAGCGAGTTCCTCTCCGCCGTGGACTCCGCCCGGTTCGGCGCCCTGTCCATCCAGCACCTGGTCGGCCAAGCCACCGCCGTGCTGACCGCCGCCCTCGGCCTGATCTCCGCCGCCGGCGTCCTGACCGTGCTGAACTGGACACTCCTGCCGATGCTCGTCCTGATCACCGCCCCACGCGGCTGGGGCGCGGTGCGCACCGCCCGCCGCCGCTACGCCTCCCGCAAGGCATGGCTGCAACACTCCCGCGCCGCAGGACTGCTCGCGGACATGCTGGTGCACCCCTGGTCGGCTGCCGAGCTGCGCGTGCACGCCGCAGGCCCGTTCATCCTGCGCCACTACGAGCAGATGGCCCGCGCCGCCGCCGACGAGCAGTCCCGCCTCGCGGGCGTCAAAGCCCGCACCGATCTGCTCGCCGCCAGCCTCGCCGGGCTCGCGTCGATCGGCGCGTTCGCTCTGCTGGGCCGGCTGGTGATCCACGGTTCCATGCCGCTCGCGGTGGCCGGTACGGCCGTCTTCGCCATCCGAACCGGCTCGGCCAGCATCGGCAGCCTCGTCGGGCAGATCAACTCCCTCTACGAGGAAGCCCTCTTCGTTCGCGACCTCGACGAACTGCACCGTATCGGCGCCCGCCGCGCCATCCCGACCGGCGGCACCAAGCTCCCCGAGCGCCCGGAGGCAATCCGCGTCGAGGACGTCGCTTTCACCTACCCCGGCCGCGACACCCCCGCCCTGGACAAGGTGAACCTGACCTGTAGGGAACACGCGTTGCTGATCAACATCGGCGATGCTCTCTATGCATGCTCTGATGCACCGAACAGTTGGTGCGTCGGCTTGTTGTGAACAATCCCTCGCCAGCCATGAGCAGCAGGATTAAACCGTGGGCGCACGTGTCAGGGTCCGGCGGACCTGCGGGAACGACCACACGGCCGTCTTGCAACGGCTATCGTGAGTGCCATGCCGCGCCTCCGTGACTAGCCTCGCGCTTTCACGAGCAGGGCTGTCCGAGGCGTGATCAAAAGACTGAGGAGTGCCGCTGACCTGCGACGATAGGGCTTGTCTAAGGTCC
>NZ_BAAATR010000127.1:0-3364 GCF_039533515.1 Kitasatospora cystarginea
GGTCCAGCAGGGTCGGCGGGCCGTGCTCCAGCTCGACCTCGAACTCGGTCCAGCCGCAGACCTCGGTACTGGTCCCGCCTGCCGGGCCGCCCTCGTCTGCGTCCATGGGTCGGGCTTCCCCGTCCGTCCCGGGGACCGCCGGCCGACCGTCCGAGGGCGTGGGGGCGAGGTGTCCGGCATCGAGGACCTGGGCCGCGACCCGGTCCTCGGTGATCTGCGCGAGCGTGTCTCCCCGCTCGTCGCGCAGCAGCAGCTGGGCGCGGCGGGTGCGCAGGTGCGCCACCGGGGCGAGCGTGGCGCCGCGAGTAAATGCTGTGACGAGTTGCGAGAACTCAGTCGGGACCTCGCCGGGGCCACTGGCCTCCAGCGGCAGCCGGACCTCCTGGCGCACGTCGTCGCCGCGCGGCAGCTTGAGGTGCCAGCCGGCATCGCTCCCGCCGGTGCGCCGGCGCACCGTGATCCCGCGCCCCAGGAGGCGCAGGTCCCGGCTGTCGTAATAGACGGCGTCAAGGTCCTGGGGTTCGGTGCTCTGCGCGGTTGCCACGCCGGGCACCTGGTCGAGCCGCTGCGGAAGCGCAGAGCCGTCGTACTTCCGCTCGGTCTCCAGATGCTGTGTGCTCATGCCCTGCGCGTGCCCGTGACGGCCGCGATCATGTGCAGGCGGGCAACACTGGAGGCATGGATCCGGTCGAAGCGCTGCGGCGGATCGCCTTCTCGTGGAACTGCTGACCGTCGAGGGCGCCGACCAGGCGTAGTGGCCGCCGCCGACGCCGAGGAACACACGGCTTTCCTCCGCGCGGGTGAGTGAGTGCTCGGCCACCGCGCTGCGACCTGCCGCAGGGGAGCGGAGCATGGGCGAGCCGCCCATGCCGGTCCCCGAGCCCGTCGCCGACCTGATCCGGGACTACCTGAACCCCGACCACCACCGCCTGCCCCACGCCAGTGCGCGAAGTCGGCAGTGGGCTCTTTCCTGGACGCCAAGCCGGCCAGCCCATGGCGGCGCGGAGTCTCCAGACGATCCTGAGGGAGGCCGGCATCGTGCCCGGTACCGGCCGGGCAGAGGCGCTGCGCCAGTTCGTCGCGCACACTCCGCCGCCTGTGGCCGCGAAGGCGCTCGGCTACCCCGACTTCACCACCGAGCAGGCCGCGACGGACATCGGGGCCACCTGGAGCCGGTATGCCTCCGGAGACCACGAGCGCGACCGCCCCCGGGCGCGCCGGTGAGTTACGGGCGCCGGGCGTGACGGCCCGGCTGGTTGCGGACCGCGGGGTGACTCCCGGCCCTGTCAAGCCGGCTGGTTGTTCGGCGGTGCGGCCTTGGGGGCTGCTCGGGTCGGGGGCGGGCAGCGGCCAGGTGGGTTGGGCGAGGTGGTGGCGCAGGACGTCGAGCCGGGCGAGGTGGGTGTCGAGGGCGGTGGTGACGGTGCTCGTGGTGGCGGCCACTCGTGTTTGGAGGTCGTGGATCCGGTCCAGGAGGTCCTGCCGGCGCTTCTCGGTGGCGGCAGGGTCAGGCGCGGCGTCGGTCGCTGTCATCGCGGAGCTGGGCGGTGTGGTGGGTGAGGGCGTCGAGGCGGGCGGCGAGGTCGTCCTGGCCGGTGCCGAGGTGGGGACGGACGGCGGCGAGGGGCTCTATGAGGTCGGCGGGGTCGGTGGCGCCGAGGGCGGCGGTCAGGGCGGCCTGGGCCGGGCGGGCGCTGGGGGCGAGTGCGGTCGTGGTGATCCGGGCGGCGAGGACGCGCAGCTCGGCGGCGTTGTCGCGGGCCCAGGAGGCCACGGTGCGCTCGGCAGCGCGGCGGTCACGAACGGCCTTGACGCGTTCCGCGCCGGTCCCGGCGGTGTGGCGGGTGGTTCCGGCGGGGCGCAGGCGCAGGTAGCGGTTCTCGGCGGCCTGGCGGCTGGCGACGCCCATGGGGTGGGCGAGGTCGGCCCAGGTGGCGCCGGCGTTGCGGGCGTTCTCCACGAGGCCGGCTTCCCAGCCGGCGAGCTGGGTGCGCAGTTCACGCAGCAGGACCAGGGCGGCCAGGGCCTGTCCGGGGCCGGCTTCCTCTTCCTCGGGGCCTTGGGCGCCGGGGGCGTCGGGGATCTGGGCGGCGCGGACGGCGTCGTCGATGGCGGCCAGGGCCGCCGCGGCGGCGAGGAAGGAGGCCGGTTCGACGGGCGTCTTCGGCCTGGTGGCGGGCTTCGGGGGCTTCTCACGCATGTTGTCACTCTAACGACGACGAGCAGTGTTTGTCATCGGAACGATGACGTGTTGGAAGGGTGTCAGGTGAAGCGCACTGGCACCCTTTGATCCCACTTGGAGGTGTTTCGCGATGCTGTTGCGCACCGACCCGTTCCGCGAGCTGGACCGGCTGACCCAGCAGTTCCTCGGTACGAGCGGCACGTGGTCCCGTCCCACGCCGATGCCGCTGGACGCGTACCGCGCGGGCGAGGAGTACGTGATCTGCTTCGACCTGCCCGGGGTGGACCCGGAGGCGATCGACATCGACGTCGAGCGAAACATGGTGACCGTCAAGGCCGAGCGCCGGCCGCGCCACCAGGGCGAGGACGTGAAGTGGGAGCTGTCCGAGCGCCCGCTCGGCGTGTTCTCCCGCCAGGTCATGCTCTCCGACACGCTCGACCCCGAGGGCATCACCGCCGACTACGACGCGGGCGTGCTGACCCTGCGCATCCCGGTCGCGGAGAAGGCCAAGCCCCGTAAGGTCGCGATCAGCCACAGCGGCACCCGCAAGCAGATCCAGGCCTGACTCGGCCCCGATACGGTCCCGCACCGCCCCGAAAATCCCCCCGACGGGGCGGCGCGGGACACCCCGCCCCCTCTCCCCGGGCCCGCGCGCCGCGCGAGGGCCGACCGGAACAGCGAGCAGCCCCATGCCAGACCAGGGCCAGGCTCCCTTCGTGGTGCGGGCACGCGGCGAGATCGACCTCGACGCCGCCCCGCGCCTGCGCCGCGAGCTGACCCGCGCGCTGGACGCGCACCGGGAGGTGCTGCTCGACCTGTCCCAGTGACGGACTGCTCGGCCCTGGGCGCCCTCGTCCAGGCCCGCAACCAGGCCGACCGCACCGGCGGCCGCCGGGTTCTGCGGGGTGTCGGCCACCCGGCCAGGCTGCTGAGACTCACCGGCCTCACCGGCCGCCTGGGCCCCACCTTCTAGCCGCCAGGCACCGCCCGCGTCGAAGGGAGGATCCGCGGTGACGCTTCGATGGGAGGCGTTCTTGGACCGGGTCCAAGAACGCGGCGAATACGACACCACCGAGGAGACCGAACGCGTGGCCCGCGTCGTGCTGGCCCTGCTCGGCGCCCACCTCGTAGGCCAGGTCCGCGCGGACCTAGCGGCCCGCCTGCCCGAGGCCCTCGCCCTAG
>NZ_BAAATR010000128.1:0-2823 GCF_039533515.1 Kitasatospora cystarginea
GGGCCTTCAGGGCCTGCTTGAGCCGGATGCCCGGAAAGCGGGCAAGTCCGGTTCTGAGGGGGGTGCGGCGCAGCAATGCGCCGCACCTACCCGACAGGTCGAATCCGCCTTCCGCCAGGTGAAGACCTTCCAGCGCGGCAAGGCCACGGTGCTGCGGTCCGTCTCCCCAGAACTGGTGCGTCAGGAGATATGGGCGCACCTGACACTCCATCACTGCCTGAGCAGGATCATCATGCGGCTGGCCGACGGCGACGGCCTGGACCCCGACCGTATCTCGTTCGTCAAGGTCCTCAAGCACGCCCGCCGCAGCGTCATGCTCCAGACCGGGCAATCGACCCGTCACCTGCGGAAGTTCATGAAACGCATGGCCACGAAGGTCGCACGCAAGCTCGACAACGGCGTCCGACGGCTCCGCGAGTCGGACCGCTACACCCGCCATCCGGTCTCGCAGTACATCGTGCGCAAGAAGGACCAGGCCAGACGAGGAACCCGACGAGTTGGAGAGAAGGTCATCACCCTCAGCCCGGCGATGCTTCACTAGGTCAAACAACGGCATTGGCCCGTGTCCACGACGTACCGGATCGCGTCGACGATCTCGCGGCGCGGGTGCTTCTCCGGCCGCCCGCCGGTCGGGCTCTCACAGGCCGGCGGTGGCAGCAGCGGTTCGATCAGTGCCCACTCGGCGTTCGTGGTGTCCGAGGGATAGCAGCGGCGACGGGTCACGGAACCCTCCCGGCAAGGCAGGGGCCCGGGTGCCGGGCCGCGAGGCGGTCGGGCACCCGGGCCTGGTCAGGCATTGACGTTCTCGGCGATCACATCGAGCGTGGACTCGACCGAAGCCAGCTGGGTGTTTAGGTGCTTGATCCACCGGCCCTTGGGCTGAAGGACGGCGTGCGGGGCGACGACTGCGGTGATGAACCGTCGGATCTCGGTGAGCTTCTCCCGGATCACCGCCAGCTCGTAGGGTTCGAGCTCGACGGGGTCCGAGCAGAACTTGTAGCCGTCCGCCCTGGTCCAGATCATGGGCGGGTAGCCGCGCTCGGCGATGATGTCGCGCAGGCAGGCCAGTCCGGCGCGGACCTGGCTCGCGCTCAGCTCGCTGGATCTGACCAGCTGGTCGAAGGTCAGACCGGCCGGGCGGGCCTCGAAGAGGACGAACCGGACGGTGTCGGCATGCCGTTCGGCGGCGGGCGACCGGCGCTGGGAGGCGCGGGGCACGGCTACTCGCCTTGGAGGAGTCGGGCCAGCTCGCCGTCGACGTCGACCTTGCCGGTGTCCACCGCGGTCTCGATCCAGTCGAGGGTGGCCCGGCAGGCGGCGATCCGTTCGTGGATGATGGCCTGCTCGTCCGCGCTGAGCTGGCGGTCCCGCAGGCCCGGGACGACCCGGCCGGCGGCAGCGACGAACGCGTGGCAGGCGGTGACGAGGTCCAGGAACTCCGCTGACCGGTCGATCTGCCGGACTGCGGGGGCGATGGGGCTGGTCTGCTCGAAGTGCTCGCGGGCCTGCCGGCCCCGCTCGACCTGGGCGTGGTTGACCTGGTGGCGGGCCACGTTGTCGGCCATCGCCTTAAACGCGACGTCCGGACGCCGCAGCAAGCCGGTGGTCACCTCGGCGGCTACGGTCTCGTCGCGGGTCAGCTCTTCGACCACCCGGACCTTGTCTTCCGACTTGACCTGGGCGACTACCGCCGGGCGCCGCAGGAAGTCGGAGGTGACGATCGCGGCGACCTCCTCGTCCCGGGCCAGGGTGTGGATCGCGCTGATCTTCTCCTGCGGCGTGATCGGGTTCTCCACCTGCCGGCCGACCCGCCGGTTCGCCTCGTCCGGCGTCCACCGCTTCTTGCCCGGGGGCGGGGTGAGGATCGCGGCGAACCGTTCCTGCTCGTCGGCTATGCCGGCCAGGATCCGGTGGACTGTCCAGGACACCCCGGCCTGCCGCCGGGCCTGCGGCCACTTCGAGGCCACCCATCTGAGCGTTTCGACCGTCTTGTAGGTCAGGCCGATGTCCTCCGCCAGGCGGGCCAGCGACTGCCTGACCGTGAACAGGTCCTGTCCCGGCAGCGCGGACTGGCTGCCGCCGACCTCGCGCATCGGCTCGATCTCCAACGCGCCGTCGCCGATCGTGAACTGGCCCCTGGACTGGGCCGCCACCACCTCGCGCAGCTGGGCCACGATCTGCTCGTAGCGGCTCTGGCTGACGCTGCCGACCTTGTCGGCCTTTTCGATCTCCTCGGGCATGGCACTTCACCACCCACCGCGGGCCGGGGCACGGCCCTTCGGCCGTGACGGGACAGGGCCCGCTTCCGCCCAGCAGAGTCAGCCAGAAAATCCACTGATCACAACAATCAACCTGCAGATGAACGGAGTTGAAAGCTTATGAGCACATAATCCGTTCGCAATACGGTCACTGTGACCGTTCGCCGAGCGTTTCTTTGCGGCGCCGCCAGGCCCTCACAACGCACCGCCGCGAGCAGTACCGGGCGTTCGAGCGCCGGTCAACGCCGACCACCCACCGGGCCCCGCACTCGGGGCACTCGGCTTCACCCTCACCGCTCCGTACAGCCGCCACCCGCATCCGCAATCGGCGGTCCACACGCCACTGCCTGGCCCGACACGCCGAAGAGCAGTACACGGCATGAGGCCGTGCTGCCAGCCTCAGCCGTTCACCGCAGCCTCTGCACTTCCGATCTCCGGCCTGCCCGGTGCCCCTGGACACCACGCCAGGGTGGGCTTGATTCGCTTTGACGGACACCCCTGATCAGGGGCTTCGGTCCCGGTAAGGATGATGTCCATCATGGAGAGCATGGGGAAGAAGCCGCGC
>NZ_BAAATR010000129.1:0-2762 GCF_039533515.1 Kitasatospora cystarginea
CCGCGAACACCGCCGAGCTCTCCAGGAGTTCCACCGCCATCGCAGCCCACTGCGAACCCTGACCCGGGAAGACGAACGCCACCTTCCCCGCAGACCCCGCACTGCCCTGAACCAGACCCCCACCCGGCTCACCGGACGCCAACGCCTCCAGGGTGGACCGGAGTTCCGAGAGGTCGCCGCCGACCAGCACCGCCCGGTGCTCGAAGGCTGAGCGGGTGGCGGCCAGTGAGTACCCGAGGTCTACGGCACTGGTCTCCGGCTGGGCGTCGAGCTGTGCGATCAGCCGTCCGGCCTGGCCGCGCAGTGCGTCGGCCGTCCTGCCCGAGAGCAGCCACGGGACGGCCGAGCACACCGCCGGGCGGGTCGGCGCATCCGCCGTGTCACCCTCCTCCGGCGCCGGGGCCTCGGGCGCCTGCTCCAGGATGATGTGGGCGTTGGTGCCGCTGAAGCCGAACGAGGACACCGCCGAGCGGCGGGGTTCGCCGGTCTCCGGCCACGGCTGCGCCTCGCTCAGCAGCGAGACCTCGCCCGCCGACCAGTCCACGTGCGAGGACGGCTCTCCCACGTGCAGCGACTGCGGCAGCACACCGTGCCGCATCGCCATCACCATCTTGATCACACCCGCCGCACCCGCGGCCGCCTGGGTGTGGCCGATGTTGGACTTCACCGAACCCAGCCACAACGGCCGCTCCGCCGGCCGCCCCTGACCGTAGGTGGCCAGCAGCGCCTGGGCCTCGATCGGGTCGCCCAGGGTCGTACCGGTGCCATGGGCCTCGACCACGTCGACCTGGTCGCTCGTCAGGGCCGCGCTGGCCAGCGCCTGCTTGATCACCCGCTGCTGGGACGGGCCGTTGGGAGCGGTGAGGCCGTTGGAGGCGCCGTCCTGGTTTACGGCGCTGCCGCGGACGATGCCGAGTACCGGGTGTCCGTTGCGCTGGGCATCGGAGAGCCGCTCGACCAGCAACATGCCGACGCCCTCGCCCCAGCCGGTGCCGTCCGCGTCGTCCGAGAACGCCTTGCAGCGCCCGTCCGCCGCCAGACCACGCTGACGGCTGAACTCCACGAAGGTGCCGGGCGTCAGCATCACGGTGACGCCGCCGGCCAGCGCCAGCGTGGACTCACCCTGGCGCAGCGACTGGCAGGCCAGGTGCAGGGCCACCAGCGAGGAGGAGCAGGCCGTGTCGATGGTCACCGCCGGGCCCTCCAGGCCCAGGGTGTAGGACACCCGGCCGGAGGCGATGCTCCCCGAGGTACCGGTGCCGATCTGGCCCTCGGCCCCCTCGACCGACTGCTGGAGCAGCATGCCGTAGTCGTTGTACATCACGCCCACGAACACGCCGGTCCGGCTGCCGCGCAGGGTGGCCGGGTCGATGCCCGCCCGCTCGAAGGCCTCCCACGAGGTCTCCAGCAGCAGCCGCTGCTGCGGGTCCATCGACATCGCCTCACGCGGCGAGATCCCGAAGAAGCCCGGATCGAACGCTCCCGCGTTGTGCAGGAACCCGCCCTCGCGGGTGTACGAGGTGCCCGGGTGGTCCGGGTCCGGGTGGTAGAGGTTCTCGACGTCCCAGCCACGGTCCTCCGGGAAGAACGACACCGCGTCGCTGCCGGTGGAGACCAGTCGCCACAGGTCCTCGGGCGAGGAGACACCGCCCGGCAAGCGGCACGCCATGCCGACGATCGCGATCGGCTCGTGCTCGCTGTCCTCCATCTCCTTGAGTCGGCGACGGGTCTCGTGGAGATCCGCCGTCACTCGCTTGAGGAAGTACCGAAGCTTTTCCTCAGCCGCCATCTCAGCCGGCATGTCAGGTCACCTCTCGGGATGTTGCAGAAGAATCGGGTGATCGGGCGATCAGGCAAGTCGGGCTGGGGTCAGGAGATACCGAACTCCTTGCCGATGAAGTCGAAGAGGTCGTCATCGCTGGCCTCTTCGAGCTCCTCGGCGACGGCGGTGTCCTCGGCCGGGGTCTGCTGGTCGTTCCACTTCGCGAGCAGGGACTGCAGGCGGTTGGCGACCCGGAGGTGCCCCTCGTCGTCGGGTGCGGTCTCCAGCAGAGCGGCTTCCAGCCGGTCCAGCTCGGCCAGCAGCGGCACGAGTGCCGCAGCCGCGTCGGGGACGGTCTCCGCGTGGAGCAGTGCGACCAGGGCGGCCGGGGTCGGGTAGTCGAAGACCAGGGTCGCCGGCAGCCGCAGACCGGTCACCGCACCCAGGCGGTTGCGCAGTTCGACGGCGGTGAGGGAGTCGAAACCGAGGTCCTTGAACGCCCGCTCGGCGTCCACCGCGTCCGGGCCCGGGTATCCGAGGACATCCGCGACCTGGGAGCACACCACCTCCCGCAGGACCGCCTCGCGATCGGCCTCCGGCACACCCAGCAGCCGCTGCGCGAGCGACGGACCGGTCGCGTCGGCGCCCGCCGCGGCCGAGCGGCGTGCGGTGACCCGGACCAGGCCCCGCAGCAGCGGGGGCAGCATGCCTGCCTCGGCCTGTCCGCGCAGACCGGCGAGGTCCAGCCGGATCGGAACCAGGACCGGGTCGGCCGAACTCAGCGAGGTGTCGAACAGGCGCAGGCCGTCCTCGGCGGTCAGCGCGGTGACACCGCCCCGCGCCATCCGCTTGACGTCCGCCGCGTCCAACTCACCGGCCATGCCGCCGTCTTCGGCCCACAGACCCCAGGCGAGCGAGGTCGCCGGGAGACCGGCCGTACGGCGCTGCTGGGCGAGGGCGTCCAGGAAGCTGTTCGCGGCGGCGTAGTTGCCCTGACCGG
>NZ_BAAATR010000130.1:0-2724 GCF_039533515.1 Kitasatospora cystarginea
CCCTCGCCATACCCACAGGCACAAACAGCACGCCCGGACAAGCAGAAACGGCCCGCCAGCAAAGCTGACGAGCCGTCATGCAAGATCGAGGCTAATGGCCGCATCAGCTCTTTCCATCGGAGTTCTGGAACGCTATCGGGCGAGCATTGCCAAAGAGTGTCGATGACCAGTGCTGTGATCGCTCGCCGGGTTGGTCAGGCTGCAGGCGTGAGGGCGGCAGCGCACCGGAACTGAGCTTTCGACCGGTGACCTATGCTCGCGTCCGTGATCCAAACTGACCGTCTGGACCTGCGCCCGCTCGGGCTGGCAGATATCGACTCCTTCGTCGACCTCCACGCGGAAGCCTGGGTCACGCGCTTCGTCGACCCGTACCCACGTGACCGCGCACTCGCCCGCCTGGCCGAGGTGGAGCGGCAGTGGACCGAGCGGGGTTACGGCCTGTTCGCGGCGGTGTGCCGAGATTCCGGAGCGTTCATCGGGCGGTGCGGCCTGAACTACTGGGAACAGTTCGACGAGGTCGAGGCCGCATGGACCCTGCATCCAACGGCCTGGGGCCGGGGCTATGCGACAGAGGCCGCCAGAGCGTGCGTCGACTGGGGCTTCGAGATGTTCGGTTTCCCGAGGATCACCGCGATGATCCGGCACGGCAACACCGCGTCCGTACGGGGCGCCGAACGGCTCGGCTTCAGCCCTCGCAGGGAGGAGATCGTCGCCGGCCACCCGGTCACGGTGTACGTCGGGGACCGGATCTGACTGCCAGGCCCGATAAGCCGTCGTCCGGCGTGACCGGCGCTGAGATCCCACGAGAACGTCCAAGCCCTCGAAAAGGACATCCGCGCAGCGGAGCAGCAGAACGTGCGCACGGTGTGCTGGGCGATGTAGGCGAGCGTCCACGGTTCGATGACCTTGCCGCCGAGGGTGAGCGGCAGCGTGATCCCCAGTGCGGCCTCGACGCGAGGTGAGGGGATGCGGGCTCCGCTCAGCAGGTGCCAGTAGGGGCCGGCGACCGCGCGGAACACGAGCGAGTGCGCGGTCGCACATCTGACCCGGGCGGGGAAGCGCCGGGTGGCTTCCTCGGCAACGGACCGGTTGAACACGATGTACAGGCCCTGCGCCGGTCGGAGGCCGCGATGTGGGGTTTTCGCCATCATGGTGCTCTGATCGGCGCCGCCTGCAGCAGCCTGCGGCGGATGATCAGGTCAGAGAACACCGGCCGGGCGCCAGCTTGATCGAAGCGGAAAACCAGGAGAGAGGCACGGGCGAAGGCCGGTGCCTCCCTCACGGTTCAGCCCCGCTTCCCCGAGGCCTCGGCGCGACTCCACCGCGTCATCATTAGGGCGGCGGCTCAGTAGCCAGCGGTGAAGCGCTCGCCGCGGTGCGCCGGCTGTTCGATCTCGTCGAGCAGGGCAAGGGCATAGTCCTCAATGGAGATGCGGCTGATGCCGTCTTCATCGACGACCAAGTCGTCCGTGGCGGTGCGGTAGGTGCCGGTGCGTTCGCCGGGCTCGATCGTGGCGGCGGGGCTGAAGTTCGTCCACCTCACGTCGCTGACAGTGCGGTAGAAGTCCAGGGCGTCCCCGTGGGCGTGCATGATCTGGAGCAGGGCAATCGGCAGGCCCTCGGTGTCCCAGACCTGCGTCCCGTCCGGCTTGCGCAGTGAACCGGCACCGCCGACCGCGATGAGCCGAGGCGCATCCCCGCCCAGCGAGCGCAGCCCTTCGACCAAGGACTCGGCGGCGGGCCTGATGGTGGCGATGTGGCCTGGCCCGTCACCCCCGCCGACCGCGCTGACCACGACGTCCTGTCCCTTGGCCACCTCGGCGACGGACTCAGGGTCCAGGACGTCGCCGTAAGTCACGGTCAGGGCGGGGTGGGACGTGGTGACCTTCGCCGGATCGCGAACGGCCGCGGTGACCTGATGACCGCGCCGAAGCGCCTCGTCGAGGATCCGGGATCCGATAGTGCCGGTGGCTCCGAATAGGGCGATCTTGGACAAGAGGCTCTCCAATTCCGGTTGATCGTGTTGGATTCGGAGCGTAGCGGGATGTTTCACCACAGAGCGGGAAATCGGTCGCTTTAGGCTCATCTAGGGTTACTTCCCCTCTCCTCGAGGAGGGGTGCGGAAGGGGTGCTTTAGGCGAGGATGCCGAGTTCGGTGCGGGTGCGATGGTGAAAGTCACGGAGGGCCGGCTCGCGCTGCCAGGAGGCGAGGACGGCGTTGACGAGTGGCGCCCCAGTTCACCGCGGTTCGGCCTCGACGAGTGCCTGACTGAGGTGAGCCGTGAACGTGGAAGCTGACATCCCGAGCCTCGCCGACGTCCACCACCTGAAGCTGCCGGTACGCGATCTTGCCCGCTCCGAGGCGTGGTACGGGCACACGCTCGGCTACCGGCGGGCAGCCGAGTTCGTCGAGCAGGGGGTGTTGATCGAAGTCGTGCTGAGCCATCCGGCTGGCGGACCGGACCGGACCGGACCTGGCGTTGCGGCTCGACCCGAGCCGAGGCCGCCGGCTTCGACTACTTCGCGATCGCGGTGCCCGACAGTGCCGCGATCGAGGCGCTCGCCACTCGCCTGGAGGTCATGGTGAGCTGCACGGCGGCGTCTGGCGCGGCCTGCACAGATGGGTGCTAACCTCGCGCTTTCACGAGCAGGGCTGTCCGAGGCGTGATCAAAAGACTGAGGAGTGCCGCTGACCTGCGACGATAGGGCTTGTCTAAGGTCCAT
>NZ_BAAATR010000131.1:0-2671 GCF_039533515.1 Kitasatospora cystarginea
GACTCGACACCTCGAAGCGTGGGGAACGGCCGCCTCCGCTGTCCCGGGAAGAACCACAGATCAGCAGGTCGGGTGACCTGCGAGGTTAAACAACAAGTTTAGAGGCCGTTGTCTTTCCGAGAGTGATGGGTGCGTTTTCGCTGGTCAGGCATAGGGCTGGTACTTCGGCGGGAGAGACGAGGTGTCGTTTCGTCTCTTCGGTGGAGGTGCCGGATGCCGTCGGTGATGGGGCTGCTGGAGGAGCGTGAACGCGCTGCTCGGCAGCGGGTGGAGGCCCTCCAGACCGAACTGCGGGAGGCGGAGGCCGTGTGGGAGCGATTCGTGATCGCCCGTGAGACGGTGGCCGAGGTGTTGGCCCTTCCTCGCAGCGGCGAAGAAGGGCCGCCGGTCGTGGCGGCCGATGAGCGGCCGGAGCGGGCCGCCGCGGCGGCGCCCGGTTCCGTGGTGCCGCAGTGGTGCGAAGGACTCGCCCCGGCGGTGCTGGCGCCGGACTACCAGCGGCTCATCGACGCCCTGGCCGGTCGGGGCGCTTCGTGCGGGGAGGCGATGGACTGTCGGCAACTCGCGACGGCACTCGGGCTAGAGCCGGTCCCGGCGAAGGTGGAAGGGGTGCGGTCGAAGGCCAAGCGGCTGGCCGCGCGGGGCTGGCTCGTCGAGGAACGGCCGGGGATGTTCAGCGTGGTCGCCGGGCGAGCCGGCGGCTCATGACCATGCTCATCGACCACCGGATCATCGCCTCGGAGGTGTCGGCGCGGCCCTCGTAGTCGCGGGCCAGACGGCGTGAGCGCATCAGCCACGCGAACGTCCGCTCCACCAACCACCTTTTGGGCAGCACGACGAATCCTGTGGTGTCGTCGGTACGTCTGACCACCGTCAGCGCGATCCGCAGCACGTCGCGGGCGAGGTCGACCAGGCGTCCGGTGTAGCCGCCGTCGGCCCACATCAGGGTGATGCGCCAGTGCCGCTCCCGTAGCCGAGCCAGCAGGGTGCGGCCTGCCTCGCGGTCGGTGACGCAGGCGGCAGTGACCATGACGACCAGCAGCAGGCCGAGGGTGTCCACCACGATGTGCCTCTTGCGGCCGTTCACCTTCTTCCCGCCGTCGAATCCCCGGCTCGCGCTCGGAACCGAGGAGGCGGCCTTCACCGACTGCGCGTCGATGATCCCGGCAGTCGGCTCCGGATCCCGGCCCGCTGCCTCGCGGACCCGGTCCCGCAGCCGGTCGTGGAACTCGGCGACCAGGCCGCAGTCCCGCCACCGTCGGAAGAAGGCGTAGACGCGGTCCCACGCGGGAAAGTCCTCCGGCATCGCCCGCCAGGTGATGCCGCCCGCGACCAGGTAGCGCACTGCGTCGACCATCTGACGGTGGCAGTAGCCCTCCGGCTGCCCGCCCCGGCCTTCCAGCCAGGCGGGGACGGGCATCGCGTTACGCACGACCGCCCACTCCGCGTCGGTCATGTCCGAGGGGTACCTCGGACGCCTGTACGGCCGGTCGCCGGCGTTCCCGAACCGGTGAGCGAGACAATCACACGTATGGGCTGCGGAGTTGGAGCCAACCGGCGTGAGGGCATACAACAGCGACAACAGGGCCTCCTGGCGTGCTCAAGGTCTCGACAACCCCGAGTTGCACCAGAGGCCCTGCCTTCATGCCCGGCGGGCGGCAAGATCACCCGACCGAGCCACCGCAATCGAACTCACGCTCACCGCGATCGGCACGACAACGGCCGGCCAGCTCAGCGAGCCGGAGCCGGCCGTTGACAGTGCTCGCGGGTTCACTACCGGAGCTGCTTCGACCAGTCACCTCGAGGGCGATAGGCACGGCCGTCACCGACCTGCTTCATCCCGCCGGGAACGACGTCCCCGTGGTACGGGTACTGCTCCGTCACCGCCGCCAGCAGGAACTCCAGGAAGCCGCCCTCGAACAGGTCCCATTTCAGCATTGAGTCGAACTTGGCAGCGACCGGCCACCGGTCCGGGTTCGGGCCCCGCATCAGCCAGAAGAACTGGTCGGAGTTCCAGTTGTTGGCCCACTTCAGCAATCCGCCCTCGGCCGGGAACAGCGGGTACGGGCACTCGTCGTAGTCCCCGTCCTCGTAGGCCTGGGCCAGCATGCCGCAGTACCCGTAGGGCTCCGTCGTGTAGTACAGGAACCCCTCGAAACCGAGTGGCTGCCCGATCTTGGTAGTAGGAGCTGCCGACGGTGTGAAGATGTGCAACTCGCCACTGATACTGACCGCCCCGTACCGGTCGGCGAACGCCCGGTAGTCCGCGGGTAGTTGGAAACCGAGCTCCGCGGCCCCGAGGTCCCAGGGGACCGGGATCACCCCGTCCGCAGGCGGCGGCCCGATCACCGTGCCGAGCCGGTCCAGCATCTCCTCGATGTCCACGCCCACTCCCGTCAGCCGTCCGTTCCCGCCGGAGGCTATCCGCCTGCGGTGACACCGGAAGTGGGTAGGGCCCAGCCTGACGGTGTCTTGGCGCCCGAGCCGTGTGGGAGGCTCCACTTCCATGCTCACCCGACCGGGACAACATAATCGAACTCACGATCACCAGGCTCGATTGAGCAACAGCTGCTAAGCTTGATCTTTAACCTGTGCGGCCGTAGTGCTGGTCGAGCGTCTCGGCGCGTTTGACGGTCTTTCCCGGTGTGTGGCGGGGTGCTCTCGCTCGGTT
>NZ_BAAATR010000132.1:0-2558 GCF_039533515.1 Kitasatospora cystarginea
TGTCGGGTAGGTGCGGCGCATTGCTGCGCCGCACCCCCCTCAGAACCGGACTTGCCCGCTTTCCGGGCATCCGGCTCAAGCAGGCCCTGAAGGCCCACGGGCAGCCAGAAGTGCTGGTTCCCTGTTGCCATTGCCGCCGCGCCAGCGGTGGCAATGGACATGGATGAGTCGGAAGGCGACGAGACCGTCGGATGTGCCTCTCCCCGCTTCGATGGTGATCGCGTTCTCGCGGACCGCCGTTCGGGTCGCCCGCAGCCACTGCTCCCATTCCTGGGGGCTTTGCGGCTGATGGGTGGCATGCAGGAGGAGACTTCCGCAGAGCGGACACCGTCCGTGCTGTGTCTGGAGCAGACGCAACCAGAACGGGCTCAGCGGAGGTCTGTTCCTGCGCCGCCGTGAGGCCCAGTACTCGGTCAGCGCCGGGTCGTCGACGGACGCGCCCTTGATGACCAACTGGTGTCTGACGATCTTGGTCCAGGCGAACTTGGCGAGATAGCGGCCGGTCTCCCGGTCGCCGAACACCCACCGGTCCTGCCTGGAGGTGTTGAACCGGCCGAAGTACCGGGCCGTGACCCAGCCCCTCGGCTTGTTCGGGTGCGTGTGTCTGGCCCACTTGTAGACCAGCCTCCACACATGGTCGTCCAGCGAGGTGAACACCTCGCTGGAGACCACGCCCCGATAGTAGGCAGCCCAGCCCCGGATGATCGGGTTGAGCTTGGCGATCACCGCTGCCGCGTTCTGCCCCCGAAGGGCCAGCACTTCGGCGGTGAGCCGTGCCCGGATCCGTCGCGCGCCCGCCTTGCTCGGCTTGATCAGCAGCATGCCGTGATAGCGGCGGACGTTGAACCCCAGGAAGTCACAGCCCTCGTCGAGGTGCGCGATGCGCGTCTTCTCCTCGTTGAAGGCCAGACCCCTGGGCGCCAGCCACTTGGCGAGCCGAGCCTTGACCTGCTGAGCCTCGTCACGACTGTGACAGAGCACCACCAGATCGTCGGCGTACCTGATCAAGGTCGGTGAGCCCACTGCCAGTTCACCGGCACGGGGGCCGGAGGTGCGGTAGCGGACTCCGGCGGCCTCTTCCATTCCATGCAGGGCCACGTTCATCAACACGGGGGAGATGATCCCGCCTTGCGGAACCCCCTCCTCGGTCGGGGCGAAGGAACCACGATCGATCACTCCCGCCTTCAGCCACTGCTCGACCAGCCCCCGGGCGGGGAACTGTCCGATGGAGGCGAGAAGGTGATCATGGTCGATCCGGTCGAACGCCGCCGCCAAGTCCGCGTCGAGGATCCACTGGCGCTTCGGGCTCTTGCCCTTGGCGGCCAGGAAGATCGCTCCGATCGCGTCATGACAGCCACGGCCGGGACGAAATCCATAGGACCTCGGCTCGAACCGTGCCTCCCACTCGGGCTCCAACGCGTTCAACGCCACGGCTTGAAGACACCGGTCGATGATCACGGGAATTCCGAGGCCGCGCTGACGGCCATTGGCCTTGGGGATATACACCCGCCTGACGGGACGGGGCTTCCACGGGGTCGCCCGATGCTGCATCCAGTCGGCCAACTCGGCCTTCCCCTGGGGCAGCAGGACGACCCGACCGTCGGTCCCCGCCGTCTTGCGGCCAGCGTTGACCTCCGTCACCCGCCGCACGCTCACCAGCGTGTTGGAGCGGGAACGGAGCATCAGTTTCTGGAGATTGCGGACCCTTTTAAGGTCCCCTGCCTGCGATGCCGTGAAGATCCGCTGCCGCAGCCGCCGTACTTCCTCCTCCGCGCCCTGCCAGTCGATCGACTGCCAGTCGGTGAAGTCGCCCTCCGGTCCGTTCACGATGGTGATGGTGTCGTCCTGGGCGGTGTCCGCCACGGATGATGGTGTCGCCACGGTGTCCAACTTGCCCTTTGGTTCCAGCGTTGATGGTCATCGAGTCCTCACAGGCCCACCTGACCCACGTCAGCACCCTTTCGGGTCCGGGCAGAGCCCGTATCCGGCCGGTTATGCGGGGCGACCAGCGGAGGTGCTGGCCATTCGCCCCGGTTTCCCGCCGCCTTTCGGCGACCGGCGTTCGCTTCTTGGGTCATCCTGTGCCCGCTGGGGAGTTGGGCCTTCCTTGCGGTCGGCTTACCGGACGCTTCCGCGTCCGGACCCCAACGGGGTTTCCACGTTCCACACGAGTGAGATGCGACCGGGATGGGTGCCCCCTAAACTCCGGGACGGCGATGCTCTCCCGGCTGATGATGGGTCCTCAGCCGGCGCCTGCCGCTTCTCAACGGCCAGTCCTGCACCCCGCTGGAACAACCCATCGGCGGGGCCCACGATCACGAAGCATCATCAGGGGTTCACTCACGTTCACCCGTCCGGTCTTCCCCTTGCCTGTAACCCCCGGATGGAGCAGGGGCCCTTGGGCTTCTCCTCCGAGCTTCACACCCCGCCGTTACCGGCGACGCATGTCGAAGTGGGGACGGGCCCTGAGCACTGGCCCGGAACTACGCTGTCGACATCAAGTCGATCCTCCTGTCAGGTAATTCACTCAATCTCGTGCGACTTCGTGTCGCACCCCA
>NZ_BAAATR010000133.1:0-2524 GCF_039533515.1 Kitasatospora cystarginea
ACTACGCCGCCGCGAACAGCTTCCTGGACGCCCTCGCCCAGCAGCGCCGTACGGCCGGTCTCCCGGCGACCTCGCTCGCCTGGGGCCTTTGGGCCGAAGACGGCGGCATGGCCGCCGCCCTGGTCCGGTCCGACGTCGAGCGGATGGCACGCGGTGGTGTCGCCGCGCTGACCGCCGAGGACGGGCTGCTGCTGTTCGACGCCGCAGTCGGCTCCACCGACCCCTTGCTGGTACCCATCCAGCTCGAACTCGCGGCCCTGCGCGCCCAGGCCGCCCGGGGCATGCTGCCCCCGCTGCTGCGCGGCCTGGTACGGACCCCGATGCGCCGTGCGGCCGAGGCCGGTAGCGGCACCGGACACGGCGGTGCCGGCGGCTCGGCGCTCACCCGACGGCTGGCGTCCCTCTCGGAGGCCGAGCGAGAGGCCGCCCTGCTCGACCTCGTGTGCTCGGAGGTGGCGACCGTCCTCGGGTACCCGAGTGCGGCCTCCGTCGACGCCGAGCGGGCGTTCAAGGAGCTCGGCTTCGACTCCCTCACCGCCGTCGAACTGCGCAACCGCCTCAACACGGTGACCGGGCTCCGGCTGTCGGCCACCCTGGTCTTCGACTATCCGACCCCGGCCGCTCTCGCGGAGCTGCTCCACCGTGAGCTCCTGGGCGCGCTGCCGTCCGCCGACCTCCCGGTGGCGGTCATCGCCGCCACGGACGACGATCCGATCGCGATCGTCGGCATGGCCTGCCGCTACCCGGGCGGAGTCCAGAGCCCCGAGGACCTCTGGGGTCTGGTCGCCGGCGGACGGGACGCGGTCTCCTTCTTCCCCGAGAACCGCGGCTGGGACGTCGAGAACCTCTACCACCCGGACCCGGACCACCAGGGCACCTCCTACGCCCGTGAAGGCGGTTTCCTGCACGACGCAGGCCTCTTCGATCCGGGCTTCTTCGGGATCTCGCCGCGTGAGGCGATGTCGATGGACCCGCAGCAGCGGCTGCTGCTGGAGACCTCGTGGGAGGCATTCGAGCGGGCGGGAATCGATCCGGCGACCCTGCGCGGCAGCCGGACCGGCGTGTTCGTCGGTGTGATGTACAACGACTACGGCATGCTGCTCCAGCAGTCGGCGGAGGGGGCCGAGGGCCACGTCGGCACCGGTACCTCGGGGAGCATCGCCTCCGGCCGGGTGTCCTACACCCTGGGCCTGGAGGGCCCGGCGGTGACCATCGACACCGCCTGCTCCTCCTCGCTGGTGGCCCTGCACCTGGCCTGCCAGTCGCTGCGCCAGGGTGAGTCCACGCTGGCGCTGGCCGGCGGCGTCACCGTGATGCTGACTCCCAGCACCTTCGTGGAGTTCAGCCGCCAGCGCGGTCTGGCCGAGGACGGGCGCTGCAAGGCGTTCTCGGACGACGCGGACGGCACCGGCTGGGGCGAGGGCGTCGGCATGTTGCTGGTCGAGCGGCTCTCCGACGCACGCCGCCACGGACACCCGGTACTCGGCATCGTCCGCGGCAGCGCCGTCAACCAGGACGGCGCCTCCAACGGCCTCACCGCTCCCAACGGCCCGTCCCAGCAGCGCGTCATCCGCCAGGCCCTGGCCAACGCCGGGCTGACGGCCAGTCAGGTCGACGCGGTGGAGGCGCACGGTACGGGCACCCGGCTCGGTGACCCGATCGAGGCGCAGGCGCTGCTGGCCACCTACGGTCAGGAGCACTCGGACGACCGTCCGCTGTGGCTGGGTTCGGTGAAGTCCAACCTGGGTCACACCCAGGCGGCCGCGGGTGCGGCCGGTGTGATCAAGATGGTGATGGCGATGCGGCACGGTGTGCTGCCGCAGTCGCTGCACGTGGGGGAGCCGTCCTCGCACGTGGACTGGTCAGCGGGTGCGGTCTCGCTGCTGACCGAGACCACGGACTGGCCGGAGACCGGCGAACCCCGCCGCTCGGCGGTGTCCTCGTTCGGTTTCAGCGGCACCAACGCCCATATCGTCCTGGAGCAGGCCCCGGCCGCCGACACGGCTGTGGCTGCCGAGCCGAACGCCCCCTCGGTGACCCCGTGGGCGCTGTCCGGCCGGACGCCCGAGGCACTGCGCGGGCAGGCCGAGCGGCTACTGGCCCGGCTGGATGCCGAGCCCGACATGTCGCCGGTCGACGTCGGTTTCTCGCTGGTGAGCGCGCGTGGTTCCTTCGAGCACCGTGCCGTGCTGCTGGGTTCGGACCGCGAAGAGCTGCGGGCCGGGCTGGAGGCACTGGCGCGCGGTGAGGCGGCGGCGCGGACGGTGGTCGGCGCCATGGGGACGGCCGGCCGGGTGGCGTTCCTGTTCACGGGGCAGGGCAGCCAGCGGGCCGGTATGGGCGCCGAGTTGTACGAGGCGTTCCCGCACTTCGCAGAGGCTTTCGATGCGGTGTGCGGGGAACTGGACCGGCACTTGGACCGTCCGCTGCGCGAGGTGGTGTTCGGCGGGGAGGAGTTGGACCAGACCGGGTACACGCAGCCGGCGCTGTTCGCGGTCGAGGTGGCGCTGTTCCGCCTGGTGGA
>NZ_BAAATR010000134.1:0-2427 GCF_039533515.1 Kitasatospora cystarginea
GTGCGCCGCGTGGCGCTTCGTTGTATCCCCGACGCAGTCGGGATGAACTTGGAGGGGGGTTCTTGGGTCGCCGAGCTCACCTGAGCGCGAAAGCGCGAGGGGACAACAGCATGCTCGGGAAGCGGTGTCCATTCGGAGGCGTTCAGAATGGGGTGCCGCAAGACCCGCGTGATATGGCTAAGGCTTGATTGCTTGAAGCCTAATTCCCGGTGGTGCACGAGACACTCGTCGAAACAACGCCTGAGTTCGACGTCACATCATGCCTTGGTCGCGGTTGGAGGCCGAGGCAACCTCCATGGTGTGAACGCCACCCAGCGAGGGGGGCCAAGGGAATGAGTGGGCAGCCTAAGTCGCGCTCGATACGTACAACGAAGACGTACCGCGGGATCGCCTACGGGGCGCGAGCCCTACGGCGACGGAGTGCCCGTAGTAGTCGCAGGAGTCACGACCTGCCGGGGAGGCCAGGAAAGCTGGCCACAGGGCAAAGGGGCACAGGTGAATGAGACGTTCAGCGAAGGGAGGTATGCGCAATGCAGAGTGCCACAACGGTGCTGGACGTCATCCGGGAACGCGGCAGAAAGGGTTTGCCGCTAGAGAGGTTATACAGGAATCTGTTCAATCCGCAGTTGTTCCTATTGGCTTACGGGCGCATCTACTCTAACAAAGGTTCGATGACCCCCGGAGTCACCGAGGAAACCGTGGACGGCATGTCTTTGGAGAAAATCGATGCGATCATCGGCGAGTTACGCGCCGAGTCGTATCGGTGGGCCCCAGCCAGGCGGACATACATCCCGAAGAAGAACGGGAAGAAACGTCCGCTCGGATTGCCGACATGGTCGGACAAGCTGGTCGCGGAGGTAGTCCGTCTCCTGCTGGAGGCGTACTATGACGTCCAGTTCTCCGATCGCTCCCACGGTTTTCGCCCCGGCCGAGGCTGCCACACAGCGTTGAACGAAGTGGTGGAGACTTGGAAGGGAACTCACTGGTTCATCGAGGGGGACATCTCCGATTGCTTCGGCAGTCTCGATCACGAGGTAATGCTCGGGACTCTAGCGGAGAAGATCCACGATGGCCGGTTTCTGCAACTGATACGCCGGATGCTCAAGGCCGGGTACCTGGAGGACTGGCGGTGGAATGCCACGCTGAGTGGTGCACCGCAGGGCGGGGTAGCCTCGCCAATCCTGTCCAACATCCACCTGGACCGGCTTGATCAGTTCGTTGAACAGCAGTTGTTGCCGGACTACAACCGGGGCAGGCTGCGTCGACGGAACCTGGAGTACGGCCGTATCGGAGCACGGATCAAGCGGGCAGGTCGACGTGGGGACCAGGCAACGGTGCGCTCGCTTCGGCAGCTGCAGCGAAGCCTCCCAAGTGCCGATCCGAATGATCCGGACTACCGACGGCTGCGTTACGTCAGATACGCCGACGACTGGCTGCTCGGGTTCGCTGGGCCGAAGCACGAAGCCGTTGAGATCAAGGAACGGATGAGGGAATTCCTGCGAGATGAACTCAAGCTGGAACTCTCCGAGTCGAAAACCCTGATAACGCACGCCGTCAGCCAGGCGGCGCGCTTCCTCGGCTACGACTTGAAAACCCAGATTGCCGACACGAAGATCACTCGCGGGCGTCGAGCGGTGAACGGTCACATTGGCCTCTTCGTCCCACGGCAGGCAATCCGGCAACGGTGCGCGTTGTATATGAGTAGAGGGAAGCCGAAATTTCGTGGAGCACTGCTACACGATCAGGACTATTCGATCGTGGCGAAGTATCAAGCGGAATACCGGGGACTTGTCCAGTACTACCTCCTGGCCCAGGACGTAGCGCGCCTGGGTCGCCTGCACTGGGTAATGGAAACATCCATGCTCAAGACGCTGGCCAGGAAGCATCAGTCCACCGTCACGAAGATGGCACGCCGACTCAAGGCGACCATCGAAACGCCCGACGGACCTCGGAAGTGCATCCAAGTCGTCGTCAACCGCAGTGACGGGAGGAAGCCGCTGGTCGCCCGCTTCGGCGGGATTCCACTCAGAAGGCAACGCTTCGCCGACTTGGTCGACAGGTCACCGTCAACGAGATACGGCGGCAGCAATGAGCTGATCCACCGGCTCTTGGCGGGGCAGTGTGAGATCTGCGAGTCGCGGTCTGGCTTGCAGGTTCATCACATCCGCAAGATGGCGGACCTTAAGCGGCCCGGTCGGCCCGAACCATCGCCATGGATCAAGCTCATGGCACAGCGGCGGCGCAAGACCCTTGTGGTCTGCCAAAGTTGCCATTGGGACATTCATGGAGGTCGGGCCACAATCTCAACCCGGAGATGATTTCACTGGAGAGCGGTATGCGGTGAAAGTCGCACGTACCGTTCGGGAAGGGGCCGTCGGAAAAGGACCCGAGCCTCGGGCACCTCGCCGGCGGCCTACTTCACCGGCG
>NZ_BAAATR010000135.1:0-2323 GCF_039533515.1 Kitasatospora cystarginea
CGGCGGGTTCGGTGGGCCGGACGTGCTGGGGGAAGGCGCTCACGTCGAACTGGGGCGCGCCGGGGCGGTTGAACGCGGAGGCGCCGGCCTGCTCGGCTCCGTCGGTCGCGGCCTTCCTGGCCGCGTTCTCGGCTGCGTTCTGCGCCGCGCTCTCCCCGGCCTTGATGCCGCCGCGTTCGCCTGCGGCGGCCGCCGCGTCCATGGCCATCCGCGCGCCCGCGACACCGGCTTCGCTGCCGCCGCCGGTGGCCATGCCGGAGAGCAGGTTGAAGACGGCCGTGCCGCCGGCCTCCGCCGGGTCCTTGCCCCAGCCGGAGCCGACCATGGCCGTGACCAGCTCCGTCGGATGGTTCGCGGTGTGGACCAGGCCCGCGGCGACCGTGCTCACGTGGTCGAGATACAGCGCGGGATGCGTCATGTTGTACGGGTCCTGCGGGTTCAGGCCACGCACGAACTTCACCAGATCGGTGGCGCCCTTGACCACGCCGCCAGCGAAATGCACCGCACCGACCGCCGCGCCCGTGTTGAGATCGGCCACATCCATGCCGATCCGGTCCCACAGGCCCGGCTCCTTGGGCGCGCTGCCGGTGGCGGCCGCGATCGCCTGCCCGGCCGTCCGCGCCGCATCGTCACGCTGCCGACGCGCCGACCGCAGCACCTCCTGAGCCTGCTTGAAACCTTCCTCACCCGGGTCGTGGAACTCCCCCAGCACGGTGGGCGGGGTGGCGCTCTGCCCCGCCGAAGCCGCCCGCTTGTAGTCGTCCAACGCGCTGTTGTACTGCTCGACCCGCCGGTTGTAGGCGCCGCGCGCCTCCTCGGACGCCTTCTTCGCCGCGTTGTAACCATCGATCGCCTGCTGCGCCTGGTCCTGCGCCCAGGTGATCGTGCTCTGGTACGTCTCCAGCGCCTTCCCCGCGGCCGCACACGCCTCACCGACCACCACCCACGCCCTGGGCTGCGGCGAGAACTTCTTACGGAACGCCTCGGCCGCCTCGCCCTGCCAGTGCTCGGAGTCCAGCCGCGTCAGACCCGCACCGGTCTCCTCGAAGGCCTGCGCGAACTTCTGCAGATGCTGCGCGCTCTCCCCGATCGCTTTGGCGTCGCCGTGCAGCAGTTCCTTCGGGTCGTCACTCTGCCCGAGGTTCAACTCACCGACGGCCGCACCGAGGTCGTCGGCGATGTGGTCGCCCCAATTGTCGACCGCATGGGCCGCGCCGTGCGCGCCGACCATGTCCAGGCCCTTGCCCACGAGGTGCGCGTTCGCGTCGACGAACTCGCCGAATCCGCTCTTGAGCGAGCCCAGGACACCCATCAGCCGTCCTGGCCCTTCATCGTCGAGGACAGCTGGTTGAGATCCTTCGCCACCGCGTCGGCCTTGGCCTGCGCGGTCGCCAGGTCGTCGCCGTGGCCGGCCGTCATCGCCGCGACCTGCAGGTTCGGGTTGGCCAGCAGGTCCGCCTCAGCGGCCTTCCAGGTGGCCTGCGAGTGGACCGACGCGTACCGGTAGGACTCAGCCGAGTAGTCCGCGTCGCGGGCCTGGGTGTACGGGTTGTCCGAGAGCGTCTTCCCCCAGGACTGGCCCTCCACCTGCTCGCGGGTCAGGTTCGGGTTGCCCAGCGCGGCGTTGGTCACGTCCTTGGCCACTCCCGAGACATACTGCTCCTGGTCGTGGTACAGGCCCGCCGACAGGTGCAGCTTCTCCGCGATCTCGGAACCCGTCTGCACCAGCGCACGGACACCCCACGACCAGCGTTCGCAGAACTCGTCGAGAGTCGCCTTCACGTCCAGGCTGCCGGCCTGCATGCCCGTCAGCTCCAGGTTGGTGAACCCGCGTCCGACCTCCGCGCCCTCGGCGATGCCGATCGACTTCAACTCGTCGATCGCACCGTTGATCCCGGCAGCCGTCTGCTTCAACGCCTCCGGATCGACCCGGTATCCCCCGGCCATCAGAACCCGCCCCCGCTCACCGCACCCGCACTCGCGTCGAGCGCCACCGAGTCCGGCACGATCCCGCGCACCGGCGGAAACAGCATCGGCTGCCTCCCCGCCACGTCCAACGCCACCCCGCCCGGCACCCCCAGCGCCGGCACCGCCACATCCAGCAACCGCGAACCATACACCGTCAGATAGTCCAGCCGGTCACCCTCGAAATCCCGCGCCCGGGCGAAAGCCGCCAACTCCGCCTCACCACTGAACGCGTAGATCCACCGCACCCCGCCCTCGTCGCCGGTCCACACCAGACCCGCCGAAGTCCTCGGCACCAGAACCACACTCGAGCGGAACTCCCCGACCAACAACCACGGATCCCCCATCTGCGCATACA
>NZ_BAAATR010000136.1:0-2284 GCF_039533515.1 Kitasatospora cystarginea
CGCCGGCCTGGAGCTGCCAGAGGGATGCGTAGAGCCCGTGCTGCGCGAGCAGTTCGTCGTGGGTGCCCTGCTCCGCCACGACACCGCCCTTGTCCATGACGTAGATCCGGTCGGCGTGGCGGACCGCGGACAGCCGATGGGCGATGATGATCATCGTCCGGTCGGCAGCGAAGCCTCTGAGCGCACGCTGGATGGCGGCCTCGGTCTCGTTGTCCACCGCGGAGGTGGCCTCGTCGAGGATCACAACCGGCGAGTTCTTGAGGATCGCTCTCGCCAGCGCGATCCGCTGCCGCTGCCCTCCCGACAACGCGGCACCGCGCTCGCCGATCAACGTGTGGTAGCCGTCCGGCAGCATCGAGACGAAGGCGTGCGCCTCGGCCATCCGGGCAGCCTCCTCCACCGCCTCCTCCGAAGCCCCGAAAGTGCCGTACCGGATGTTCTCCACGATGGTGCCGTCGAACAGGAACGGATCCTGGGCAACGAAACCAATCGCATTGCGCACGTCCCGCCGCGGCAGATCGCGCAGATCCTGCCCATCGAGCAGCACACCGCCCGACTCCGCATCCTGGAAACGCATCAGCAGCTTCGCGATCGTCGTCTTCCCGGACCCGGTGGCACCGACGATCGCGGTGGTCTGCCCGGAGGAGATCTTCAACGAGACGTCCTCCAGCACCGGCGGCCGACCAGGATAGGCGAACGTCACCTCATCGAGGACGATCTCCCCCTGCACGTGCGCAACGGCCAGCGAACCACCGGTGCCATCGCTCTCGACGGGCAGTTCACGCAGCCGCCGCACACGGTCGTACGCCGCCAGCGTCCGCTGGTACTGATCGACGATCCCGCCGAGCCGGTTCATCCGCAGCAACACCATCTGGGGCAGACCGATCAACGGACTGAACACCTCGAACGGCAGAGTGCCCTTCAACACCGCACGGCCACCGACCAACAGCGTCCCCGCCATCGAGGCGGTCGTACAGACCCGGACGGTCTCCGAGTGCCGCATCGTGCTGCGGTCGGTCCGCCGACCACTCTCCAGCGCCACCCGATCGAGGCCATCGATGCGCCCCGCCTCGTAGTCCTCGGTACAGAAACTCTTGACCGTGGCACTCGCCTCCAGGTTGTTCACCAACTGGCTGTGCAACCTGGCCCGGTGCTCACTGGAGACGGCGTAATCAGCGGCGGCCCGGTCCTGATAACGGAACGACAGCCAGGCGATGACCGGAACCGGCAGGAAGGCGATCCAAGCGATCTCCGGCGCCAGCAGCAGGAAGAGCGGCACCAGAACGAGCAGACTGGTACCCAGCTGCAACGCGTCGTTCGCCGACGCCCCGAAGAAGTCGCCCAACTGACCGACATCCTCCGTCAACACGCCCGCGATCCTGGTCGTCCGCTCCCCCTCCAGATGCCGCAACTCCAAGTGCTGCACCCGCGCGTACGTCCGGCTACGCCAATCGTGCTGCACATCCTGGCCCAGCCTGCGCCACTGCACACCCGAGGCATACGCCAGGCCCGCCACCGCGGCACAGGCACCCACCACCGACCCGGCCAACGCCCAGAGCTGAACCGACGCGGTCGTCAGCCCGAGCCGAACCAGCGGCGCGGCCTCACCCTTGATGAGCACCAACCCGGTCCAGCCCAGCAACGTACCGAGCGCCATCTCCATGACCTGACAGGCCACCGACAACGCGGAGGCACGGTAAAGCTGCCCACGACGCGGCCCGACGATCTCCAACACGGGATGGCGTTCGGTTCCGGCCCCGGACGGCTCCCGGGTCTCAGCGGCCGCTCTGCGCCACGTCTTCCGGACAACGGCCGCGGTCGCCGCCGCCACCCCGCCCAGCGCGACCAACTGCTTGCCGAGCGCCGACCCGCGGACCAGGGCGATCCCAACCGCCACCCCACCCCCAACGGCGAGGACGGAGCCGACACCGCCGCGCTCCGAGCGCGGACCAGACGCCGCGGCGGGCCGCGCCGGTGCCGGACGGGCAATTCGGGCGCCGTTCTCCGCGAGCAGAGCGACGGCGCTGCGAACGATCCGACCGACGTCCTTGGCCCTCACGCGCGCATCGTGCCGGACGAGAACCCCTCCGGTGATCGGGCTGGCCTGCGCCTCCGTGATGCCGGGGACCCGCCGCAGGGTCGCGGCGAGGACCTCGGCGACCTGCGGCCGCCCGAGTACCAGCTTGACGTCCCAGCGCTGCCGACCCGGAATGACCGAGCGCGGACGCACTTCCACATCCACGGCGCGATACCCGGCTGCGGCACCCAGCAGAGATGACATGTG
>NZ_BAAATR010000137.1:0-2240 GCF_039533515.1 Kitasatospora cystarginea
GCCAGGGCAACTACGCCGCCGCGAACAGCTTCCTGGACGCCCTCGCCCAGCAGCGCCGTACGGCCGGTCTCCCGGCGACCTCGCTCGCCTGGGGCCTGTGGGCCGGCGGTATGGCCGGCACCCTCGACGAGGCCGATGTGCAGCGGATGGCGCGCGGTGGCGTGGCCCCGCTCACCGCCGAACTCGGCCTCGCCCTGTTCGACGCGGCCCTCGTGCAGGACGCGGCCGTCGCCGTACCGATCCGCCTGGACCAGGCCGGACTGCGCGTCCAGGCCAGGACCGGCCAACTGCCCGCCATCCTCGCCGGACTGGTCCGCACCCCGAACCGCCGTGCGGCCGAGGCCGGAACCTCCGCGGAGGGCGCCTCGCTGCTGGCCCGCTTGCTCGGCCTGACCGAGGACGACCAGCAGCGCGCGCTGCTGGAGCTGGTCCGCATCCAGGTCGCCCTCGTCCTCGGTCACGCCGGCCCGCACTCGGTCGAGCCGGGGAAGGCGTTCCGGGAGATCGGCTTCGACTCGCTGACCTCGGTCGAGCTGCGCAACCGCCTGAACGCCGCGACCGGCGTCCGGCTCCCGGCCACCGTGGTCTTCGACTACCCGACCCCCACCGCGCTCGCCGACTACCTGCTCACCGAGGCGCTGGGGCTGCGCGAGGCGGCCACCGAGGCGGCGCCGGTCCTGGCGAGCCGCGCCGACGACCCGATCGCGATCGTCGGTATGGCCTGCCGATACCCGGGCGGGGTGCGCTCGCCCGAGGACCTCTGGCGCATGATCAGCTCCGGTGCGGACGGCATCTCACCCTTCCCCACCGACCGTGGCTGGGACGTCGAGAACCTCTACCACCCGGACCCCGACCACCCCGGCACCTCCTACACCGCCGAGGGCGGGTTCCTGCACAACGCCAGTGAGTTCGACCCGGCCTTCTTCGGCATCTCGCCGCGTGAGGCGCTGGCGATGGACCCGCAGCAGCGGCTGCTGCTGGAGACCTCGTGGGAGGCGTTCGAGCGGGCGGGCATCGACCCGGAGACCGTCCGGGGCAGCCGGACCGGTGTCTTCGCCGGTGTGATGTACCACGACTACATCTCCCGCCTCCCCGCCATCCCGCCGGGCGTCGAGGGCTACCTCGGCACCGGCAGCGCCGGAAGCATCGCGTCCGGCCGAGTGTCCTACGTCCTGGGTCTGGAGGGCCCGGCCGTAACCGTGGACACCGCGTGCTCGTCCTCGCTGGTCGCGCTGCACTGGGCGATCCAGGCCCTGCGCGCGGGTGAGTGCTCGCTGGCGCTGGCCGGCGGTGTCACCGTGATGTCCACGCCGGACACCTTCGTGGACTTCAGCCGCCAGCGCGGACTGGCCGCCGACGGCCGCTGCAAGTCCTTCTCCGACGACGCCGACGGCACCGGCTGGGCCGAGGGCGCGGGCATGCTGCTGGTCGAGCGGCTCTCCGACGCCCGGCGCAACGGGCACCCGGTGCTCGGCATCGTGCGCGGCTCCGCGATCAACCAGGACGGTGCCAGCAACGGTCTGACCGCGCCCAACGGCCCGTCCCAGCAGCGGGTGATCCGCCAGGCGCTGGCCTCCGCCGGACTGAGGGGCGACGACGTCGACCTGGTCGAGGCGCACGGCACCGGTACGACGCTGGGCGACCCGATCGAGGCGCAGGCGCTGCTGGCCACCTACGGTCAGGAGCACTCGGACGACCGTCCGCTGTGGCTCGGCTCGGTGAAGTCCAACCTCGGCCACACCCAGGCCGCCGCCGGCGTCGCCGGGATCATCAAAGTGATCATGGCGATGCGGCACGGCGTGCTGCCGCAGACCCTGCACGTCGGCCAGCCGTCCACCCATGTGGACTGGACGGCGGGTGCGGTGGAACTGCTGACGGAGACCCGGCCGTGGCCGGAGACCGGCCGTCCGCGTCGCGCGGGCGTGTCCTCCTTCGGTATCAGCGGTACCAACGCGCACACCATCATCGAGCAGCCGCCGGCGTTCGACGCCGTACCGTCCGAGCCATTGTCCGCGCCGCTGCCGCTGGTGCTGTCGGGCCGGACGCCCGAGGCGCTGCGGGACCAGGCCGGGCGTCTGCTGGAGCACCTGGAGGAGCGGGCCGAGCTGTCGCTGGTCGATGTCGGTTTCTCGCTGGCGACCATGCGTTCGGTGTTCGAGCACCGGGCTGTGCTGGTGGGTTCGGGGCAGGACGAGCTCTGTGCGGGTCTGGAGGCGTTGTCGCGGGGTGAGTCTGCGGCG
>NZ_BAAATR010000138.1:0-2204 GCF_039533515.1 Kitasatospora cystarginea
AGCAGCATCGCCTCGAACTGGAACTCGGGCGCGGTCAGTGGTTGTTCGGACCAGATGACCTTGCCGCGAGCCGTG
Organism: Kitasatospora cystarginea; assembly: GCF_039533515.1. Classification (NCBI taxonomy): domain Bacteria; kingdom Bacillati; phylum Actinomycetota; class Actinomycetes; order Kitasatosporales; family Streptomycetaceae; genus Kitasatospora; species Kitasatospora cystarginea. Next base: position 76 of record NZ_BAAATR010000138.1, read on the forward strand.
TACCTGGTCCCCCACCGCTCGGCCAGCTGGGCCACCAGGAACAAGCCCCGACCGCCCTCGTCCGTGGTGGCGGCGTAGCGCAGGTGCGGGGCGGTGCTGCTGCCGTCGGAGACTTCGCAGATCAGGCTGCGGTCGTGCAGCATGCGGACGCGGACCGGCTCGGCACCGTGGCGGATGGCGTTGGTGATCAGCTCGCTGAGGATCAGCTCGGTGGTGAAGGTCAGTTCCTCCAGTCCCCAGGTTTCCAGCTGGTCGGTGCATGCGTTCCGGATGTGTGAGACGGCGGCGAAGTCGTACGGCACGTCCCAGCTGGCCACCTGGCCGGGCTGGAGCAGCCGTGTGCGTGCGACGAGGAGCGCGATGTCATCTGCCGGGCGCGGCGGGACCAGCGTGTCGAACACGGCCCGGCAGGTGTCGTCGGGGGATTCGTCCGTATGGGCGTGTGCCAGGGAGCGGCGGAGTGCGGCGAGTCCGCTTTCCAGGTCGCGGTGGCGGTTGGCGACGAGTCCGTCGGTGTAGAGCACCAGTGCGGTGCCGGGCGCCAGCTGCAGTTCGGTGGTTTCGAAGGGCAGGCCGCCGACGCCGAGCGGCGGCCCGGCGGGCAGGTCGACGAACTCCACGCCGCCGTCGGTGTGGACCAGCGCGGGCGGTGGGTGGCCGGCGCGTGCCATGGTGCAGTGTCCGGAGACCGGATCGTAGATCGCGTACAGGCAGGTGGCGCCCGTGACGGCCACTCGCTCGTTCTCGCCCTCGATGTCGCCTTCTCCCGTAGCCACCTCGTCTTGGTCGAGCCGGGCGACCAGTTCGTCGAGGCGGGCGATCAGTTCGTCCGGGGGCAGGTCGAGGGTGGAGAAGTTGAGCACCGCGGTGCGCAGTCGGCCCATGGTGGCGGCGGCGTGCAGGCCGTGCCCGACGACGTCGCCGACGACCAGTGCCACGCGGAAGCCGGGCAGTGGGATGACGTCGAACCAGTCCCCGCCCACCCCGTGCAGCGCCGGCAGGTAGCGGTAGGCGACGTCCAGTGCGCTCTGCTCGGGCAGTCCGCGGGGCAGCAGGCTGCGTTGCAGGGTCTCGGCCATCCGGTGTTCGCGGGTGTAGCGGCGGGCGTTGTCGATGCAGATCGCCGCGCGGGTGACCAGTTCCTCGGCGAAGGTGACGTCCTCTTCCCCGAACGGGGCGGACTGGCCCGCGCGCCAGAAGTTGACCGTGCCCAGGGTCAGACCGCGCGCCTTGAGCGTCGCGGAGATCAGCGAGTGGACTCCGTACGCGAGAATTCGGTCGGTGGTTTGCGGGTCGCGCGCCCGCCAGGAGTGCGCCTGGCGCAGGTCGGCGGCGAGCACGACGTGCCCGCTCGTCAGGGCGGTCTCCTCCGGCGTGCCGGGCAGCGGGCTGATCTGCGAGCCCACGGGGTAGAACGACGGGTCGTCGCTGACGCCGCTGGCCGCCGCACGGCGGATCCGCAGGCCCGGCACGGTGCCGAGCCGGTCCGGGAGCGGCTCGGCGCCGTACAGCACCGGCTCGGCCAGCTCGACGGTGGCGTAGTCCGCGAACCGGGGAACCACCACGTCGGCCAGCTCCTGGGCGGTGCGCTCCACGTCCAAGGTGGTGCCGACCCGCAGCCCCGCGTCGTAGAGCAGCCGCAGCCGGGCCCGCGCCGCCTCCGCCTGACCGGCCAGCGCCCGCAGCTCGGTGGTGTCCCGGATGGTTGCGACGCTGCCGGGCCCTCCGCCGAACGGCGTGGTGGGCCGGTTGTTGACGGCGAGCAGCCGGTCTCCGGCGAGGTGCACCTCGTCGGTGGCGGCCTGCCCCGACGCCAGCAGCTCGGCCAGCCCGGGACCGAGCCCGAGCTCGGTGACCGGCCGCCCCTCGACATCGGGCGGCAGCTCCAACAGCCGCCGGGCCTCGTCGTTCGCCAGCAACACCCGTCCCTGGCCGCCGACGATCAGCACGCCTTCGCGGACCGCGTGCAGCACCGCATCGTGGTGCTCGTACATCCGCGTCATCTCGGCCGGGCCCAAGCCGCGCGTCTGGCGGCGCAGCCGCCGCCGCACCAGCGCCGCCCCACCCGTGCCCACGGCGAGCGCGGCCGCCGCGCCACCCAGCAGAACCGGCAGCTGCCGGCTCACCGC
>NZ_BAAATR010000139.1:0-2136 GCF_039533515.1 Kitasatospora cystarginea
GCGTCCAACTCCACCTCCTCGAACTCCTCGGCATCGAAGTCACCCGAACCCGCTGGCCACAGACCTGAAACGGTGACCTGCGAAGTACGGGGCTAGGCGACCCAAGCATTCCCGCATACCTGCAGGACCGACCCCAGCCACCATCCGAACAGCAAAAACGCCCCACCGAGGAGACCGGAGACATCCAGGAAGCCAGCGCCGTCGTCTGAAGCAACCTGCAGGACCGCAGGTCAACGCACTGCCCCCTGCAGATTCACTCAGAGATCACAATCACCGGGGTGTCGTGATCACGCGAATGGGCCGATACACAGATGGATCACGTGGGAACCGTTTGCGGAGTCCCATCCTGACCAGGGAGGTTCCCCCATGAAACGACTGCTCTTCGTGACCGGCATCGCCGCCGCGGTCCTGGGCCTGACCGGTGTCGGCGCCGCCGGCGCGGCCGACGGAAGCGCTCACCAGGCCGCTGCCGGCACCCCCGGCAAGCGGGTCGGTGAAGTGATCCAGTGCCACGAGGTGAGCCACGAGCTGCCGACCGTGTTCGGCCGCTCCTGCGACAGCACCGCCTGGGGGCCGCTGAGCGACTTCACCCTCATCGACCGGGCGTCGGGCCAGGCGTACAGGTGTCAGGCCGGCTGGGCCGAAGGCTCCCTGTGGGTGAGCGGCCAGGACTGCCGCCGGGCCTGATTGGCGGTCGGCTCCGGGTGCCGGCGTGAGCGGTACCCCGTCGCCGCGGGCGGGGGTTTCCGGGCTGGTGTGCGGCCCCGGGCGGCATCTGCGGCCCCGGGGCGGGGGGTGTTAGAGGTCGATCATCATCCGCAGGTAGGTGCGGATCTCGTCCGCTTCCTTGTCGGTGACGGTGCCGAGTGGGCGGGGGCCGATGAGGCGCTGTTCGGAGATGGTGCGGACGTCGTCGGTGCGGGCCCGGCTGGGCCGGTTGAGGCCGGAGTGGGGGGAGGTGACGGGGACGTGGTGGGGGAGGCCGCGGTCGGCGGTGGTGAGGGGGACCACGATGGCCATGGCGGTGGGGAAGGCGGCGAACAGGGGGCTGGAGACGACCACGACGGGGCGTCGGCCGGCCTGCTCGGAGCCGATGACCGGGGAGAGGTCGGCCATCCAGACCTGCCAGGGGGCGGACTTGCGGCTCACGCCTCACCGCCCAGGCCGTCGCCGGCCACGGCGTCCCACTCGTCCAGCTCGCTCCCGTAGTCGGCCCACGCCTTCGGGTCGGCCTCCAGGCAGGCGTAAGCGGCCAGTATCCGGGCCTTGCGATGCTCGGTCAGCAGGTGCTCCAGCGCGGCATTCAGCGTGACCCCGCCGAGGTCGTCGGCCGCCAGGCGCGCAAGCTCATCGCGCACCTCGGCCCGCACCTTTATCGTCGTCATCGCCATACCAGACAGGATACCCAGTGGTATACCATTGGCATACCTGGCATACCTGGCATACTTGTACGCGGCGCCGTCTTCCGGCCGGGGATGCAACAACGCGGGGGTGCAACGCGGTCCATGAGCCCTCTGACGGGCATTTCCGCAGGTCAGGGGTTCAACGCTGCCGTTGTGTTGCACCCCGTGCTGCACCTCGCGTTGCAGTTGCTGGCGGGGTTGTCCCGTGCCAAAGAACCTTGACCGGGTGCCGCCGAAGTTTGACCACTGCGCGATTCTTGCCAGTTCCGGCTGATCTCGCAGGGCAGCGCGTTGGCATCCGTGTCGGGCGGCTCATTGTTAATTCTCGTCTCGGGCGCCGTGCCGGGCGGTCAGGATGAGGGCATGCGTATTCGGGAGGATGCACAGCCGTGTCTGGGGCCGTTCGCGGCCGGGCCGGTCGGGGGGATCGCGGCCGCTGCCGCGGCGTTGTTGATCGCATTGTCGGGCCGCTACGGCTTCCACCGCGATGAGCTGTACTTCCTGCTCGCTGGTCGCCACCTGGCCTGGGGCTACCCGGACCAGCCGCCGCTCACCCCGCTGCTGGCCAAGCTCGGCGCGGAGCTGTTCGGCGCGACCCCGACCGGGGTGCGGATCGTGCCGGCGCTGCTCGCCGCCGCCTCGATCACGCTCACCGCGTTGATCGCCCGCGAGCTGGGCGCCGGGCGCGGCGGGCAGGTGCTCGCGGCAGGGGCGGCGGCCTGCTCGGGCTACG
>NZ_BAAATR010000140.1:0-1974 GCF_039533515.1 Kitasatospora cystarginea
GTGTTGCCGGACGGTAGCTGTGACTGGATCAGGTTCATCACCGAGGAGTCGGCGAGGGTGGTGGTGTCGCCGACCTCGCGGCCCTCGGCGATGTCGCGGAGCAGGCGGCGCATGATCTTGCCGGAGCGGGTCTTGGGCAGTTCGGTGACCACCTTGATCTGCTTGGGCTTGGCGATCGGGCCGAGGGTGCGGCCGACGTGGTTGCGCAGGTCGGTGACGAGTTCCTCGCTGTCGGTGGCGGTGCCGCGCAGGATCACGAAGGCGACGATGGCCTGGCCGGTGGTGGCGTCGGTGGCGCCGACGACGGCGGACTCGGCGACGGCCGGGTGGCCGACCAGGGCGGATTCGACCTCGGTGGTGGAGATGTTGTGGCCGGAGACGAGCATGACGTCGTCGACGCGGCCGAGCAGCCAGATGTCGCCGTCCTCGTCCTTCTTGGCGCCGTCGCCGGCGAAGTAGCGCCACGCGGCGCCAGCCGCACCGTGTCCGCCGCCGAAGCGGGACCAGTAGGTGTCGATGTAGCGCTGGTCGTCGCCCCAGATGGTGCGGAGCATGGAGGGCCAGGGCTCGGTGAGGACGAGGTAGCCGCCGGAGCCGTTGGGTACCTCGGTGCCGTTGTCGTCGACGACGGTGGCGGCGATGCCGGGCAGGGGGTGCTGGGCGGAGCCGGGCTTGGTCTCGGTGGCGCCGGGCAGGGGGCTGATCATGATGGCGCCGGTCTCGGTCTGCCACCAGGTGTCCACGATGGGGGTCGTGCCCGCGCCGATGTGTTCGCGGTACCAGACCCAGGCCTCCGGGTTGATGGGTTCGCCGACGCTGCCCAGGATGCGCAGGCTGGAGAGGTCGTACTTGGCGGGGATGTCGTCGCCCCACTTCATGAAGGTGCGGATCGCGGTGGGGGCGGTGTAGAGGATGGTGACGCCGTACTTCTGGACGATCTCCCAGAAGCGGCCCTGGTGGGGGGTGTCGGGGGTGCCTTCGTAGATGACCTGGGTGGCGCCGTTGGCCAGGGGGCCGTAGACGATGTAGGAGTGGCCGGTGACCCAGCCGATGTCGGCGGTGCACCAGTAGACGTCGGTGTCCGGCTTGAGGTCGAAGACGGCGTGGTGGGTGTAGCTGGCCTGGGTGAGGTAGCCGCCGGAGGTGTGCAGGATGCCCTTGGGCTTACCGGTGGTGCCGGAGGTGTAGAGGATGAACAGGGGGTGTTCGGCGTCGTGTGCCTGGGGGGTGTGGTCGGTGGGCTGGCGGTCGGTGATCTCGTGCCACCACACGTCGCGGCCTTCGGTGAAGGGGACGTCCTGGCCGGTGCGGCGGACCACCAGGACGTGTTCGACCTGGGGGCACTTGGTGAGGGCGTCGTCGATGGCGGGCTTGAGCGGGGAGGGCTTGCCGCGGCGGTAGCCGCCGTCGGCGGTGATGACCAGTTTGGCGTCGGCGTCCTGGATGCGGGAGGCGACGGCGTCGGCGGAGAAGCCGCCGAAGACGACGGAGTGGGTGGCGCCGATGCGGGCGCAGGCGAGCATCGCGACGACGGCCTCGGGGATCATCGGCAGGTAGACGGCGACTCGGTCGCCTGTGGTGACGCCGAGTTCCAGCAGGGCGTTGGCGGCCTTGGAGACCTCGTCCTTGAGCTGGGCGTAGGTGATGGAGCGGCCGTCGCCGGGTTCGCCTTCGAAGTGGATCGCGATGCGGTCGCCGTGGCCGGCTTCGACGTGTCGGTCGACGCAGTTGTAGGCCACGTTGAGTTTGCCGTCGGCGAACCACTTGGCGAACGGGGGGTTGGTCCAGTCCAGGGTCTGGGTGGGCTCGGTGGCCCAGTCGAGGCGGCGGGCCTGTTCGGCCCAGAAACCGAGCCGGTCCTCGGAGGCCTGCGCGTAGGCGGCCGCGGTGACGTTGGCGGCGGCGGCGAGTTCCGCGGGCGGAGCGAAACGGCGCTCCTCCTTGAGCAGGTTGGCCAGGCTCTCGTTGCTCAAC
>NZ_BAAATR010000141.1:0-1964 GCF_039533515.1 Kitasatospora cystarginea
TGGGCCTTCAGGGCCTGCTTGAGCCGGATGCCCGGAAAGCGGGCAAGTCCGGTTCTGAGGGGGGTGCGGCGCAGCAATGCGCCGCACCTACCCGACAACACGAGAGCGCCTACTACGCACTGCGTCACACCGTCCTCGACGGACGCGTCTTGCGCTCGGGCGACCCGGTCGGCGTCGAGCAGGAGATGTGGGCCCTGCTGGTCCTCTACCAGCTTCTGCGCCGAGCCATGGTCGAGGCGGCGGAGTCCCGGCCGGGCACCGATCCCGACCGCTGCGGCTTCACCATCGCCTACCAGACCGCCCGTGACCTGCTGATCCGCGCGGAGGGAGTCCTCGAGCAGGGTATGGGGGCGATCGGCCGCCGCGTCTTGTCGGCGCTGTTGCCGGAACGTCGGCCGCGCGTCAGCACCCGCAAGGTCAAGTCGCCCATCTCCCGGTATGCGGAACGGAAACTGGACGGCCGCCCCGACACCAGCCAGACGGTGGCCTCCGTGACGATCACCCTCCTGCCGCCCCCGCCACCCCACCCCGAACTGCCGGCGACCACCGTCCCCCAGTACGTCGGCCCCGGCAAGACCAGCAACCGCATGGCGCGAGTCCTCACCATGCTGCAGCAAGAACCCGAGCGGCACTGGCAGGCCAGAGAGATCGCCGAACTCCTCGGCGACGTCACCCTCGTCACCACCTACCGGCAGCTCACCCGCTGGGCTGAGAAAGGGCTGATCAAGAAGGTCCGCAGGGGCCGCTACACGGCAGCCGCCACACCAGCGGCCCCCACCTTGCACCCCGGCCGAAATCCTTAACTACCCGGCCTTGGTGGAACTTCACATCCTTGACGGCATTCCTGAGGCGGAGCGGGGCAACGGGTACGGATCGTGTGGACTGCCGCAGGTCCTCTCGAGCGCCCTCAAAGCGGATATCGATCCCATCGATCCCACTGGTTCCCAAGCCGCAGCAATGATCGTGCGCAGCAAGACCGACCACCCGAAGCACGGATTCCCGATCGGCCCGTGTGACAGCTGTAAGGTGCTCACCAAGCACTACGGGCTCGACTTCTTGACGGATGATGGAAAGTGAGCGGGAGATGACGGAGTTTTCCGCGGAGACCGAACGCGTCCTGCGATCCGCAGGTTGGGAGCCGGATCGCACGGTCGACACCAGCTTGTGGCGTCAACGCCTCGAGGAGTCCGGGTTCCGGATGCACGACGCCGCCGAACGGTTTCTGTCCGAGTTCGGCGGCCTCACCGTCGAGATCAGCGGCCCAGGTGTCTCCCGAGCACGGGTGCCGTTCGAGCTGGACCCGATGCTTGCAGACGGAGAGGAAGACCGCTTCTCCGAATGGAGCGAGTCCATCGGAGAGTCGCTGTTCCCTCTGGGCGAGCTGGACCGTGGACGGTTCTTCCTCGGCATCTCCGAATCGGGAAAGGTCTACCTGGTAGCGGACTGGCTCGCGTCCTTCGGGCCATCGCGCGAGGCGCTGGAACGGCTCGTCCGCGGCATCGCACCCGACGAGCTACCAGAACAGCTGGGGGTCAAGGGGTCGCAGGTTCAAATCCTGTCGTCCCGACCGGCGTTTTCGCAGGTTGTAGGCCGTTTCCACCGCGAGGTGGGAGCGGCCTTGACGCGTTTTCCGGGCCTTGTGAGTGCATTGTGAGGGCGGAATCTCGCCCGAGCTGATCACGTCAGGGCTGCGGTGTCTCAACTCGCCTTCCGTTGCTGGGTTCGGCATGCGCCGGTCAGGCGCCTGACGTGCAGTTCGGCTGGAGTTTGGGCCCCAGCCCACGCTCCGGCTGGTGCCGTTGACCTGCGGCCGCGTAACCGATGCAACGATGTTGCGTTAGCCTCGATCTTGCATGACGGCTCGTCGGCTTTGCTGGCGGGCCGTTTCTGCTTGTCCGGGCGTGCTGTTTGTGCCTGTGGGTATGGCGAGGGCCCGGCTGTCGCGCGGGTGGGCGCCGGGTTCC
>NZ_BAAATR010000142.1:0-1934 GCF_039533515.1 Kitasatospora cystarginea
GGTGACGGCTGGTCGCTCGGCCCGCTCTCCGCCGACCTGGCCACCGCGTACGCGGCGCGCTGCCGGGGCGAGGAGCCGCAGTGGGCGCCGCTGCCCGCGCAGTACGCCGACTACACCCTGTGGCAGCACGAGTTGCTCGGCGAGGCCGCCGACCAGGACAGCTTGTTCACACGTCAGCTGTCCTACTGGAAGGGGCAGTTGTCCGAGCTGCCGGAACAGATCCGGCTTCCTGTCGATCGGCCCCGCCCCGCGACCACCTCCTACCGTGGCGGGCACCTGGCGATCGAGCTGGACGCGGAGCTGCACGCCGGACTGGTCGGCCTGGGCCGGGAGCACGGCGCCAGCGTGTACATGGTGCTGCAGGCCGCCCTGGCGACGCTGCTGCACAAACTGGGCGCGGGAGAAGACATCCCGGTCGGCAGCCTGATCGCCGGCCGAACCGACCAGGCATTGGACGACCTCGTCGGGTTCTTCGTCAACACCCTGGTGCTGCGCACCGACACCTCGGGCGACCCGACCTTCGCCGAACTGCTGGGCCGGGTCCGCGAGAGCGCGCTGGCCGCGTACGCCAACCAGGACCTGCCGTTCGAGCACCTGGTCGAGGCCCTCAACCCGTCCCGATCGCTCGCCCGCCAGCCCCTGTTCCAGGTGCTACTGGCGCTGCAGAACGTGCCCCGCTCCGAGTTCGCGCTGAGCGGTCTGGCCGCCGAGATCGTCCTGGTGCGGACGCCCACGGCGATGTTCGACCTCGGCTTCCACCTGTTGGAGCGCGGCGGCACCGGCGGGCCGGCCGAAGGCATCGTCGGGCGGGTCGAGTACAGCACCGACCTGTTTGACCACGCGACGGTGGAGGCGCTGGTCGACCGGTGGCTGCGCCTGCTGGCGGCAGTGGTGGCCGAGCCGGACCGGCCGTTGAGCCGAATCGACGTCCTCACCGCCGAGGAGCGGCACGAGCTGCTGGTCGAGCGCAACGACACCGCGTCCGAGGCCCCCGCCACCAGCCTGCCCGCCCTCTTCGAGGCCCAGGTCCGGGCCACCCCGCAGGTCGAGGCAGTGGTGTTCGAGGACACCGTGCTGACGTACCGCGAGCTCAACGCCCGGGCCAACCGGCTGGCGCACGCGCTGATCGCGCGCGGGGTGGGGCCGGAGCAGGTTGTCGCCGTGCGGCTGCCGCGCTCGGTCGAACTGGTGGTCGCGGTGCTCGCGGTGCTCAAGACCGGGGCCGCCTACCTGCCGGTCGACCCGGACTACCCGGCCGCCCGCATCGCGTACATGCTGGAGGACGCGCGGCCGGCGGTCGTGCTTGACGACCTGGCGGACGTCACGCCGGCGGGGGAGCAGCCGGAGACCGATCCGGTCGTCGCCCTGGACGCGCGGCACCCGGCCTACGTCATCTACACCTCCGGCTCCACCGGCCGGCCCAAGGCCGTGGTGATGCCCGCAGCCGGCCTGGTGAACCTGCTCGGGTGGCACCACCGCGCCGTCGGCGGCGAACCCGGCACGCGCACGGCGCAGTTCACCGCGATCAGCTTCGACGTCTCGGCGCAGGAGATGCTGTCCGCGCTGCTGTTCGGGAAGACCCTGGTGGTCCCCACCGACGAGCAGCGCCGCAGCGCCGAGCTACTGGCCCAGTGGCTGGACCGGCACCAGGTCGAGGAGCTGTTCGCGCCCAACCTGGTGGTCGAGGCGCTTGCGGAGGCCGCCGAGGAGGCCGGGCAGGCACTGCCGAGCCTGCGGCTGATCGCCCAAGCCGGCGAGGCCATGCGGCTGGGCAGCGCGCTGCGCCGCTTCCAGCTCCGCCGGCCGGGCCGGGAACTGCACAACCACTACGGCCCCGCCGAGACCCATGTGGTCACCGCCTACCCGCTGCCGACCGACCCCGCCGACTGCCCGCTGCCGGTACCCATCGGCCGTCCGATCGCCAACTGCCAGGT
>NZ_BAAATR010000143.1:0-1895 GCF_039533515.1 Kitasatospora cystarginea
CCGATCGTCTCCACCCTGACCGGCTCGATCACGGATGAGCTGCGCACCGCCGAGTACTGGGTGCGCCACGTCCGCGAGGCCGTCCGCTTCCACGACGTCATCCAGGCCCTGGAGCGCGGGGCCGTCCGCACGTACCTCGAACTGGGACCCGACAGCACCCTCTCCGCGATGGCGCAGGGGTGCGTGACCGAGGACGCGGCGTTCGCGCCCGCCCTGCGCCGGGGCCGCTCGGAGAGCCGGACCTTCACCAGCGCGCTCGCCCAGTTGCACGTCCGTGGCGCGAAGCTGGACTGGCAGGCCGTGTTCGCGGGCACCGGCGCCCAGCGCGTCGACCTGCCGACCTACGCCTTCCAGCAGGAGAACTACTGGCCGCGAGTCCGCTCCGGCCTGGTGGGGGACGTGGCGTCCGCCGGTCTGGGGACGGCCGATCACCCGCTGCTCGGCGCGAGCGTCGCACTCGCCGACGCGGACGGGCACCTCTTCACCGGACGGCTGTCGCTGGACTCCCACCCGTGGCTGGCCGACCACGCCGTGGCCGACACGGTGCTGCTGCCCGGAACCGCCTTCGTCGAGCTGGCGGTCCGAGCGGGCGACCAGGTGGGCTGCAGCCGCGTCGAGGAGCTGACGCTGGAGGCGCCGCTGATCCTGCCGGCCAAGGGCGCGGTCCAGGTCCAGGTCTCGGTGGGCACTTCGGACGACTCCGGCCGGCGTGCCGTCAGCCTGCACTCCAGGGCCGAGGACGCGCCGCTGGGCGAGCCGTGGACGCGTCATGCGACGGGACTGCTGGCGGAGGGCGGTGCCGCGGAGTCCTTCGATCTCGTGGAGTGGCCGCCGGCGGGCGCGGAGCCCGTACCGGTCGACGGGCTGTACGAGGGGTTCGCGGGGGCCGGGTTCGGCTACGGCCCGGTGTTCCAGGGGTTGCGGGCCGCCTGGCGGCGCGACGGCGAGCTGTTCGCCGAGATCGCGCTGCCGGAGGAGAGCCGGGGTGAGGCGGATCTGTTCGGGCTGCACCCGGCGCTGCTGGACGCGGCGCTGCACGGGGTGGCGCTGGGTGGTCTGGTGGAGGACACCGGCCAGGGCCGGCTGCCGTTCGCGTGGTCGGGGGTGTCGCTGTTCGCGGCGGGCGCCTCCGAGCTGCGGGTGCGTCTTGTGCAGGTCAGCGGCGACGCGGTGTCGTTGGCGGTCGCGGACGGTACGGGTGTGCCGGTCGCATCGGTGGAGTTGCTGGTGCTGCGGCCCTTCGCGGCCGAGCAGTTGGCGGGTGCGGGCGGCGAGGAATCGCTGTTCCGGACCGAGTGGACCGCCGCCGCCCTGCCGTCCGCCGCCACCCTCACCGATGCGGTGGTCCTGGACGTGGACGACGCTCTCGGCCTCACCGGTGTCGAGCGGTTCGCCGACCTGGACGCACTGGTGGCTGCGGGAGCGCCGGGTACCCAGACGATCATCGTTCCCGTCCGGCCGCAGGCGGACCCGGAGATGGCGGCCACCACCCGTACCGCAGTGCACGGTGCGCTCGCGCTGGTGCAGCAGTGGCTGGCCGAGGAGGCCGTCGCGGACACCCGCCTTGTGGTGGTCACCCGTGGTGCGGTGGCGACCGTCGGCACGGAGGCGCTGGACCTTCCCCCGGCCGCTGTGTGGGGTCTGCTGGGTTCGGCGCAGTCGGAGAACCCGGGCCGGATCGTGCTGGTCGACCTGGACGAGGACCCGGCCTCGCTGCGCGCCCTGCCGAACGCCGTCGAGAGCGGTGAGCCGCAGCTGGCGCTGCGTGCGGGTGCGGCCTTCGCGCCGCGTCTGGCGAGGGTCCCGGCGGTTGCCGAGGCCGAGCCGCTGGTGCTGGACCCGGAGGGGACGGTGCTGGTGACGGGTGCGACGGGCACCCTCGGTGCGCTGTTCGC
>NZ_BAAATR010000144.1:0-1776 GCF_039533515.1 Kitasatospora cystarginea
AGGCCACCGCCACCAGCCGCTCCGGGCCCACCCCGCGGGCGATCAGGGCATGCGCCAGCCGGTTCGCCCGCGCGTCCAACTCCGCATACGTCAGCGAGAGGCTCCCGCACACCACCGCTACCGCGTCCGGGGTCGCCCTCACCTGTGCCGCGAACAGTCCGGGCAGGCTCGTGGCGGGGAGCTCAGCCACTGTGCCGGTGCCAGCGGCCAGCAGCTCGCGGTGCTCGCCCGTCGCCAGCAGACCGATCCGGCCGACCGTCTCCTGCGGGTCGCAGTCCGCGACGGTGTCCAGCAGCGCGAGCAGGCGCCGCTGGTGGGCGGCGAGTTCGTCGTCGCCTTGGGTCTGCGGCGAACCGTGGAGTTTGAGCTGCAGCGAGCTGCCGTCCCGGTGTCCCAGCACCCAGATCGCCAGGTCGGTGGTGGCTCCGGCGAGCAGGTGGCGCACCGTGGCGGGATGCCCTGCGAAGCTCGGCCGGGAGTCGAAGACCATGATGTTGACGACGAGCGGGAACGCCGACCCGATGATCCCGGGCAGGCCGAGATCCCGGAGCAGGTCCTCGCTGCGATAGCGCTGGTGCACGAGGGCGGCGTCGACCTCCCGTGCCGCCTGAGCGACGAGGTCGTGCCACCGCATGTCCGGTCGCACCGACAGCCGCAGCAGTACCACGTTCGACACCGCGCCGGGCACGGACATCAGAACGGGCTCGGCCGGCCCGCGGCCGGTGACGGGAAGGCCGATCACCACGTCCTCGTCCCCGGTCAGCCGGTGCGCGTAGAGCGCCGTGGCGGCGATCAGCAGGCGGGACCACCGGACGCCGGCCCGCTCGGCCGCCGCCCGAAGCACCTCCGGGCGGAGCAGCGCCGACTCCCCGGTCATGCGGAGGGCACCGGCCGGGTCTCCCGGAGCCCGGTGGGTGACCCGCGTCGGTGCCGGCCGGTCGGCGAAGCGTTCCATCCAGTACGAACGGTCGGCGGTGTACTGCGCGGAGGTCTGGTAGGCGGCGTCCCGCTCCACCAGGTCGTGCAGTGAACCGAAGGCCGACGGCGGCACCGGGTGGCCCTCGGCCAGCGCCGTGTACGTCTCCGCGAGCCGCTGCCTGACCAGGGCGTAGCCGAACCCGTCCATCACCAGGTGGTGGTAGTTCTGGTACCAGAGGAAGTGACTCGGCGACAGCTTGATCAACGCGTGGCTGAACAGCGGATCGCGGGCGAGGTCCAACGGGCGCGTCTGGTCCCGGGCCATCCACTCCAGAGCCGCCGTGCGCGGCTCCGGCTCGCCACTGAGATCGAGGTGCGTCGGCGCCCAGTCCACTGTCTCGTGAACGAGCTGGCACGGGCCCTCGCCGTCGTCGACGAAGCTCACGTGCAGCGCGTCGACCTCACCGACCACCCGGCGCAGCGCGGTGTCGAACAGCTCCGGGTCGACCGGACCGTGGATCTCCAGATACTCGCCGATCCGATAGCCCGGAATGACCGTCCGTGACCGCTGTTCGGCGAGCCAGATCTCACGCTGAGCCGCTGTCAGGGGAAGGGCGTCGCCTTCGCGACGAGACATGGGGGTTCCTCCAGGAGTGTGGGCAGGCTTGGTGGCAGGGCGCACGGGAGCGCGCCGGCCGCGGTGACGTCACGCGGTCGGCGGGCTGGTGGCGCGCTGTGCTGCGGTCAGGAGGCGACGAGGTCGCCGGCCTGGAGCTGCCAGAGGGATGCGTAGAGCCCGTGCTGCGCGAGCAGTTCGTCGTGGGTGCCCTGCTCCGCCACGACACCGCCCTTGTCCAT
>NZ_BAAATR010000145.1:0-1772 GCF_039533515.1 Kitasatospora cystarginea
AGGCCACCGCCACCAGCCGCTCCGGGCCCACCCCGCGGGCGATCAGGGCATGCGCCAGCCGGTTCGCCCGCGCGTCCAACTCCGCATACGTCAGCGACGCATCCGACCCCACCACCGCTACCGCGTCCGGCATCGCCCGAACCTGCGCCCGGAACACCTCCAGCAGGCTCTCGGCCGAGGCCCGGGCCACCGGACCGGCGCCCAGCGCCAACAGCTCACGCTCCTCGCCCACCGTCAGCAGACCGATCCGGCCGACCGTCTCCTGCGGGTCGCAGTCCGCCACGCTGTCCAGCAGCGCGAGCAGGCGCCGCTGATGAACGGCGAATTCATCGTCGCTCCATGCCTGGGGAGCGCCTTTGAGTTCGACCTGGAGATCACTGCCTCCCCGCCGACCCGTAACCCAGAGGGACAGTCCGGTGGTCGGTTCCGGGAGCAGGTAGTGCAGCGTGGCGGGATGCCCTGCGAAGCTCGGCGGGGAGTCGAAGACCATGATGTTGACGACGAGCGGGAACGCCGACCCGGTGGCGCCGGGCACGCCGAGGTCCCGGAACAGGTCCTCGCTGCGGTAGCGCTGGTGCGCGAGGGCCGCGTCGGCCTCCTGTGCCGCCTCGGCGACGAGGTCGTGCCACCGCGTGTCCGGTCGCACCGGCAGACGCAGGGGCACCACGTTCGACACCGCGCCGGGCGAGGACATCAGGGCGCGGTCGGCCCCCTCGCGCCCGGTGACGGGAAGGCCGATCACCACGTCCTCGTCCCCGGTCAGCCGGTGCGCGTAGAGCGCCGCCGCCGCGATCAGCGGGCGGGACCAGTGGGCTTCGGTCTGCGCTGCCGCCGCTCGCAGCGTGTCCACGCGGAGCAGCGCCGGTTCCGCCGCGGGGCACAGGCCGCTCCGGCTACGCGGAGCCCGGCCGGTGAGCTGAGTCGGTTCCGGCCGGTCCGCGAACCGCTCCATCCAGTACGAACGGTCGGAGGTGAACTGTCCCGAGGCGCGGTAGTCGGCGTCACTGCGGATCAGGTCGTCCAGTGAACGGAACGGCGACGGCGGGACCGGGCCGCCTGCGGCCAGCGCCGTGTACGTCCGCGTGATCCGCCGCCGGACGAGGGAGACGCCGAACCCGTCCATCACCAGGTGGTGGTAGTTCTGGTACAGGAGGTGGTGCACCGGCGAGAGGCTGATCAGCGCGAAGCTGAAGAGCGGATCGCGGGCGAGGTCCAGCGGACGCATCCGGTCGCGGGCCATCCACGCCAGGGCCGCCGCCCGGGGTTCGGGCTCCGAGCTCAGGTCGAGCCGGGTCGGCTCCCAGGCCCATGCCCCGCGGACGACCTGACGCGGATCCTGCCCGTCGTCGACGAAGCTCACGTGCAGCGCGTCGATCTCACCGACCACCCGGCGCACCGCGGCCTCGAAGAGCTCCGGATCGACCGGGCCGTGGACCTCCAGGTAATCGCCGATGCGGTAGACGTCGAGCGCTGTCCGCGCGCCCTGCTCGGCGAGCCAGATCTCACGCTGAGCCGCTGTCAGGGGAAGGGCGTCGCCGTCGCGACGAGACATGGGGGTACCTCCAGGAGTGTGGGCCGGCGTGTTCGTAGGCCGCGCCGGGAGCGCGCCGGCCGCGGTGACGTCACGCGGTCGGCGGGCTGGTGGCGCTGTGCTGCGGTCAGGAGGCGACGAGGCCGCCGGCCTGGAGCTGCCAGAGGGATGCGTAGAGCCCGTGCTGCGCGAGCAGTTCGTCGTGGGTGCCCTGCTCCGCCACGACACCGCCCTTGTCCAT
>NZ_BAAATR010000146.1:0-1758 GCF_039533515.1 Kitasatospora cystarginea
GCGAGACCAGCAGCAACCTGCGCGCACCGTACTCGGTCACCAGATGCCGGGCGAACAGCGCACCGAGGGTGCCCGTCGCACCCGTCACCAGCACCGTACCCTCCGGGTCCAGCACCAGCGGCTCGGCCTCGGCAACCGCCGGGACCCGCGCCAGACGCGGCGCGAAGGCCGCACCCGCACGCAGCGCCAGCTGCGGCTCACCGCTCTCGACGGCACCCGACAGCAGGCCGAGCGAGGCCGGGTCCTCGTCCAGGTCGACCAGCACGATCCGGCCCGGGTTCTCCGACTGCGCCGAACGCAGCAGACCCCACACAGCGGCCGATGCCAGATCCGACACCGTCTCCTCGCCACCGGTCGCCACCGCACCACGCGTGACCACCACCAGGCGGGAACCGTCGAATGCCTCCTGGCCCAGCGAGACCTGTACGAGGTCGAGCGCCTTGCGCACGGCGGCCCGGACGTCGGCGGCCGACTGTTCGGCACCGCCGCCGAAGCCGAGCGGGAGGAACACGGTGGCGGGGGCCTGGCCGTCGGTGTCGAGGCGCGCCGCCAGGGCGCCCAGGTCCTGCGGCGTGTCGACGGCGTGGCCCGCGACGAGCATTGCGACGGCCAGCCCGAGCCGGTCGACGCCCACCACGGTGTGCCGCTCGGCGGCGCTGTCGGCGGATTCGGCCAGCGGAACGGCCGTCCACTCCACACCGAACAGCGAGTCCTTGGGCGCGGCCGCCCGGTTGCCGGTGTTCTGGAGCTGGTCGGCGGCCACTGGGCGGAGCATCAGGTTCTCCACCGCGCAGACCGGCGCGCCCGAGGCGTCGAACGCGGTCAGCGAGACGGACTCCGGGCCGGCGGGCACGATGCGCACCCGCAGTGCGGCGGCGCCGACGGCGTGCAGCGCGACACCGCTCCAGGAGAACGGGAGACGTCCCTGGCTCTCGCCGGTCGAACCGCCCAGCGCGGTGGCGTGCAGGGCCGCGTCGAGCAGCGCCGGGTGCAGGCCGAAGGCGGGCGCGGTGGCCGCCGCCTCCTCGGGCAGTGCGACCTCGGCGAAGATCTCGTCACCGCGCAGCCAGGCCGCGCCGAGACCCCGGAAGGTGGGACCGTAGCCGAAGTCGGCGGCTGCCAGGGCCTCGTAGAAGCCGGACAGCTCGACCGGCCGGGCGTCGGCCGGCGGCCAGAGGGCGGGGTCGAAGTCGGTGGTGTGTCCGCTGCGGACGGCGCCGCGCGAGGAGGAGAGCAGACCGTCGGCGTGCCGGGTCCACGGCTCCGCGTCGTCGGCGTCCTCCGGGCGGGAGTAGACGGTCAGCTGACGAGCGCCCGAGGTCTCGGGCCGTCCGACCCACAACTGCACCTGTACGCCGCCGTGTTCGGGCAGCACCAGCGGCGCCTCGAGAGTCAGCTCCGCCAGCCGGTCGCAGCCGACGTGGTCGCCCGCCCGGACGGCCAGTTCGACGAAGGCGGTGCCCGGGAGCAGCACGGTGCCGGCGACGGCGTGGTCGGCGAGCCAGGGGTGGGTCTGCAGGGAGAGCCGGCCGGAGAAGAAGAAGCCGTCACCGTCGGCGAGGGCGACGGCGGCGCCCAGCAGCGGGTGGTCGGCCGAGCCGAGACCGATCGCGCGGGCGTCGGTGACCATCGGCGTGGTGCGGTCGATCCAGTACGCCTCGCGCTGGAAGGCGTAGGTGGGCAGGTCGACGCGCTGGGCGCCGGTGCCCGCGAACACGGCCTGCCAGTCCACCTTCACGCCACGGACGTGCAGCTGGG
>NZ_BAAATR010000147.1:0-1734 GCF_039533515.1 Kitasatospora cystarginea
CGAGGACGCGGTGTTCACGCCGGTCCTGCGCCGCGACCGCGCGGAGGCGGAGAGCTTCACCACCGGCCTGGCCCAGCTGCACGTCCGTGGCGTGAAGCTGGACTGGCAGGCCGTGTTCGCGGGCACCGGCGCCCAGCGCGTCGACCTGCCCACCTACGCCTTCCAGTACGAGCGCTACTGGCTGGAGGCTCCGCCCGTTCTGGTGGGCGACGCGGCAGCGGCCCAGCTCGGCCTCGATCTCGCGGAGCACCCGCTCCTAGGGGCCTGCGTCGCGCTGGCGGACGCGGACGGTGTCCTGTTCACCGGACGACTGTCCCTGGAGGCGCACCCGTGGCTGGCCGACCACGCCGTCGGCGACACGGTGCTGCTGCCCGGAACGGCCTTCGTGGAACTGGCGGTTCGCGCGGGCGACCAGGTGGGCTGCGGTCGTGTCGAGGAGCTGACGCTGGAGGCGCCGCTGGTCCTGCCCGCGAAGGGCGGTACACAGGTCCAGGTTTCCGTGGGCGAGCCCGACTCCGCGGGCCGCCGTCCGGTCTCCATGTTCTCGCGCGTCGAGGACGCGCCGTTGGACGAGCCGTGGACGCGTCATGCGACGGGTCTGCTGGTGGAGGGCGGTGCCGCGGAGTCCTTCGACCTGGTGGAGTGGCCGCCGGCGGGTGCGGAGCCCGTACCGGTCGACGGGCTGTACGAGGGGTTCGCGGGGGCTGGGTTCGGCTACGGCCCGGTGTTCCAGGGGTTGCGGGCGGCCTGGCGGCGCGATGGCGAGGTGTTCGCCGAGATCGCGTTGCCGGAGGACGTGCGCGACACCGGGGCTGCGTTCGGTCTGCACCCGGCGTTGCTGGACGCGGCGCTGCACGGGGTGGCGCTGGGCGGTCTGGTCGCAGACACCGGGCAGGGCCGGCTGCCGTTCGCGTGGAGCAGTGTGTGCCTGTACGCCTCCGGCGCGTCGGAGCTGCGGGTGCGGTTGGCGCGGGCCGGCGAGGATGCGGTGTCGCTGGCGGTTGCGGACGGTACGGGTGCGCCGGTCGCGTCGGTGGAGTCGCTGGTGCTGCGGCCGTTCGCGGCTGAGCAGTTGGCGGGTGCGGGCGGCGGGCACGAGTCGTTGTTCCGGCCGGAGTGGGTCGGTGCGGTTCTGCCGTCGGTCGAGGCGCCTGATGTGGTGACGGTGCTCGGTGCGGATGATCTCGGGCTGGAGGATGCCGAGCAGTTCGGGAACCTGGCCGAGCTGCGGGCGGCGGTCTCGGCCGGTCTGTCGGTGCCGGGGACGATCGTGGTCCCCGTGCTGCCCGAGGCGGCTCAGGATGTGGCCGCCGCAACTCGCGCCGCCGTACACGATGCGCTGGCCCTGGTGAAGGAGTGGCTGGCCGAGGATCTGCTGGCGGACACCCGTCTAGTGGTGGTCACGCGTGGTGCGGTGGCGACCGTCGACGCGGAAGCACCGAACCTGCCCTCGGCCGCTGTGCGGGGTCTGCTGGGTTCGGCGCAGTCGGAGAACCCGGGCCGGATCGTGCTGGTCGACCTGGACGAGGACCCGGCCTCGCTCCAGGCGCTGCCCGGTGCGCTCGCCTCCGGCGAGCCGCAGTTGGCCGTACGGGCCGGCGACGCCTTCGCGCCGCGTCTGGCGCGGGTCCCGGCGATTGCCGAGGCCGAGCCGCTGGTGCTGGACCCGGAGGGTACGGTGCTGGTGACGGGTGCGACGGGCACCCTCGGTGCGCTGTTCGCCCGGCATCTGGT
>NZ_BAAATR010000148.1:0-1729 GCF_039533515.1 Kitasatospora cystarginea
TGGTGCCCGCGGCGATCGTGCTGCTGGAGGCCCTGCCGCTGACGCCCAACGGCAAGCTCGACCGCCGCGCCCTGCCCGCACCCGACTTCGACGCCGCGGCAGGCGGCCGGGCACCACGCACCCCACACGAAGAAGCCCTCTGCGCCGTCTTCGCCGAAATCCTCGGCCTCGACCGCATCGGCATCGACGACAACTTCTTCGACCTCGGCGGACACTCCCTGCTCGCCACCCGACTCATCAGCCGCATCCGCACCACCCTCGGCCTCGAACTCCCCCTCCGAGCCATCTTCGAGACCCCCACCGTCGCCGGCCTCGCCACCACCCACAACACCGACGAACCCGTACGCCCCGCGATCCGAGCCGTTGAACAACGCCCCGAAACCATCCCCCTCTCCTTCGCCCAACGCCGCCTCTGGTTCGTCAACCAGCTCCAGAACACCGAAGCCCTCTACAACATGCCCGTCGTCCTACGACTGACCGGCACCCTCAACCCCTCCGCACTCCAAACCGCCCTCAACGACCTCCTCACCCGCCACGAATCACTGCGCACCCGCTTCACGGAGACCGACGGCGAGCCCCACCAGACCGTCCTCGACACGGCCACGGCTGCAGTGCCCTGGGCGGAGCGAAGCGTGGCGGACGAAGCCGAACTCGACGCGGCGATCCGTGAAGCGGTGACCACCGGCTTCGACCTCTCACGCGAACTGCCCATCCGGGCCTCGCTGTTCACCCTCACCGAGCACGACCACGTCCTCGTACTAGTACTCCACCACATCACCGGCGACGGCTGGTCCATGGCACCCCTCGCCCAAGACCTCGGCACCGCCTACACCGCCCGACTCGCAGGCAACGCCCCCGACTGGCAGCCCCTGCCCATCCAGTACGCCGACTACGCCCTCTGGCAGCACAACCTGCTCGGCGAAGAGGACAACCCGGCCAGCCTGGCCCACCGCCAACTCGCCCACTGGCGCCACACCCTGGCCGACCTCCCCGAAGAACTCACCCTCCCCACCGACCGACCACGCCCCACCACCGCCACCCACCACGGCGGACACATCACCCTCCACTGGGACGCCCAACTCCACCACGACCTGCTCACCCTGGCCCACGACAACCAGGCCAGCCTCTTCATGGTCGTCCACACCGCACTCGCCGCCCTCCTCACCACCCATGGCGCAGGCGACGACATCCCCATCGGCACCCCCATCGCCGGACGCACCGACGAACAACTCGACAACCTCGTCGGCTTCTTCACCAACACCCTCGTCCTGCGCACCGACACCTCAGGCGACCCCACCCTCCGCCAACTCCTCACCCGCATCCGCACCACCGACCTCACCGCCTACACCCACCAGGACACCCCCTTCGAACGCCTGGTGGAACTCGTCAACCCCACCCGCTCCATGGCCCGGCACCCCCTCTTCCAGGTCATGCTCGCCTTCCAGAACACCCCCCACGTCACCCTCGACCTCCCCGACCTCACCTTCCAACTCCAGCCCGTCGACCTCGACATCGCCAAGTTCGACCTGCTGTGGAGTCTGCGGGAGCGGCCGGACGGCCAGGGGATCACCGGACTCCTGGAGTTCAACGGCGACCTCTTCGACCGGGAGACCGCCGAAACCCTGGCCACCCGGCTGGAGCGGGTACTGCGCGCACTGGTCGCCGACCCCGACCGCCGGATCAGCCGCATCGACCTGCTCGACCACCACGAGCGGCAGCAGATCCTGCT
>NZ_BAAATR010000149.1:0-1721 GCF_039533515.1 Kitasatospora cystarginea
CGCCCCGGTGGCGTTGGATTGGGTGTGTCGATGACTTCCCGGTCCCCGCGGCCACGGTCTGAGCGTCAGCGCCTGGAGTGCGTGGTGACGGCTGTGGTGGAGAAGCGTCTGGGCGCTCTGCCTGTCGCTGCCGAGTTTCTGCGCCGGCTGGACGTGGCCGGGATCGTCGATGAGCTGTGCCCGGGCGGCGCGAGCGCCCACCTGAGCCATGGCCAGGTGATCGAGGCGCTGGTGGCGAACCGGCTCACCTCGCCCGCGCCGTTGGTACGGGTCGGGGACTGGGCGCGGAGCTGGGCGGTGGAGGAGGTCTTCGGCATCGAGCCGGGCCTGCTCAACGACGACCGCCTGGCCCGGGCGCTGGACGCGATCGCTCCGAGGCTGGAGCAGGTTGCGGGCACGATTGGCGCGCGGGCTATCGCCGAGTTCGGCATCGACGTCAGCAGGTGCCACTGGGACATGACCAGCATGTCCGTCTACGGCGCCTACCCCGAGGAGGACCAGGACGACGCGTTCCCGGTCATCGGGTACGGACACCCCAAGGACCGGCGGGTGGACCTGAAGCAGGTCCAGGCCGGGCTCGCGGTGTCCGCCGACGGCGGGATCCCCGTCCACGCCCGGGTCTTCGGCGGCGGTGCGGCCGAGGTGAGCCAGGTCGTCGGGGCGATGAAGGATCTGCGGAAGCTGGCCGGCGAGCAGGAGTTCCTGCTGGTCGCCGACTCCAAGCTGGTGTCGTATCCGAACGTCGCGGCGCTGCTGTCCGCCGGGGTGCCGTTCATCGCCCCGGTCCCGGCCGCGCAGGTCAAGGACGAGGTCTACGCCGCCCTCGACCTGGAGCAGGCGGCTTTCGTGGACTGGGTGCCCGAACGGGACGCCCGCAAGGACCCCGCCGATCGGGAGGTCTACCGGGTGCTGGAGGACGTCCACACCCTGGCCGGACCCCGCAGGCGCGACCCGGTCCTCACAGTGCGGCGGATCCTGGTCCACTCCACCGGGAATGCGGCTGGTCAGCGAGCCGCCCGCGGCAAGCGCCTGACCAAGGCGGCCGAGGACCTGGGCACACTCGCCCGCGCGGCGGGCGGCAGGCACTACAAGACCGCCGAGAAGGTCGCCGCCCGGGTCGGGGTGATCGCCGCGAAACGCCGCGTCGTCTCCTGCCTGCGCTGGCACGTCGAGCAGGACGAGGACGGCGTCCCGACGCTGACCTGGTGCTTCGATCAGGAGGTGCTCGATGCCGAGGCCGCCGTCGACGGCTGGTACGCGCTGATCACACCCCTGACCACCGAGCAGGCCACCCCCGCCGAGGTCCTGATCCAGTACAAGGGCCAGGGCACGGTGGAGCGCCGTTACGCGGACTTCAAGGGACCCCTCGCGGTCACCCCGGTGTTCGTGCAGCACAATCACCGGGTGGCCGCCCTGATCCAGGTGATCTGCCTGGCCCTGCTCGTCTTCTGTCTGATCGAACGCCAGGTCAGACAGGCTCTGGGGCCGGAGCAGACCATGGCCGGGCTCTACCCGGACAACCGCCGGGTCCGCCCCACCGGCCGCATGATCCTCTACCACCTCGGCGAACTCACGCTCCGGATCGGCAACGTGACCGACCCACCCACCGTCCAGATCACCCGCGGCGTCCAACTCCACCTCCTCGAACTCCTCGGCATCGAAGTCACCCGAACCCGCTGGCCACAGACCTGAAACGGTGACCTGCGAAGTACGGGGCTAGG
>NZ_BAAATR010000150.1:0-1694 GCF_039533515.1 Kitasatospora cystarginea
TAGGTGGAACCTGGCCAGGCGTGTTGGAACTACCGGAGACGGGTCGCAGTCCGGACAAGGCCGGCGACGGCTCTGGACCGACTGTGCGGCGGCCAGGCGATCACGGTGGTGACTTTCGGCGCGTCCAGCACGGGCACGGCGGCGAGGTCACCGTGCAGTTGATCTCGGCACGACTCCGGTGAGACCGCGCAAGCACGGCCGAGCGCGACGAGCTGCAACAACTGCGCGTGGTCGCGGACCTGCGGGCCGGGGCCGGGCGGGTAGGTGCCGTCGGGGTCGGGCCAGCGCGGCAGGGGCAGGCCGGGCAGCCCGGTGATGTCGGCCATGTGCACATGGGTCCGGACGGTGAGCGGATGCCCGGCCGGCAGGACCACAACCTGGCCCTCCGTGCTGAGCTCTTCGGTGTGGAACCCGGCCGTCGAGTCGAACGGCCGGTGCAGCAGCGCCACGTCGGCCCGGCCCTCGCGCAGAAGTCGTTCCTGCTCGGCCGGGCCGCACAGGATGACGTCGACGGGGACAGCGCCGGGTTCGGCGGCGTACGCGTCCAGCAGTTTCGCCAGCAGTTCGCGGGACGCGCTGGCCTTCGCGACCAGGACCAGGCCGGGACGGCCGGTCGCGGAAAGGGCGGCGCGGCGGGTCCGGCGCTCGGCCGCTTCGACCGCGTCGAGGGCCGCCCGGCCCTCGACCAGCAGCACCGAGCCGGCTTCGGTCAGCGTGACTGTGCGGCTGGTCCGATCCAGCAGCGCTGCCCCGAGTCGGCGTTCGAGCTGCTGCATCGCCCGTGACAGAGGCGGCTGTGCGATCCCGAGCCGCTGCGCGGCGCGCCCGAAGTGCAACTCTTCGGCGACAGCGACGAAGTAGCGCAGTTCCCTGGTCTCCATCCGGCCACGGTACTCCGGATCAATACCTGGAAGGTATCGTTGCCCACCCAATCGGTCTTGGACCCCCGCCGGGGTCCGAGAGCAGCATGGTTCCCATGAGCGAACGAACGATTGCGCTGGTCACCGGCGCAAACAAGGGAATCGGCTACGAGATCGCCGCAGGCCTGGGCGCCCTCGGCTGGAGCATCGGCGTCGGCGCCCGCGACGATCAGCGCCGCAAGGCCGCGGTGGAGAGACTGCGCGCGGCCGGCGTCGACGCGTTCGGCGTACCCCTGGACGTGACCGACGACGCGAGCGCGACCGCCGCCGCACGGCTGATCGAGGAACAGGCCGGGCGCCTCGACGTGCTCGTCAACAACGCCGCCATCACAGGCGGCACGCCCCAGGAGCCCACCCGCGTCGACCCCGCCACCATCCGCACGGTCGTGGAGACCAACGTCATCGGCGTCATCCGCGTCACCAACGCGATGATGCCGCTGCTGCGCCGCTCCGCCTCACCGCGGATCGTGAACATGTCCAGCAGTGTCGGCTCCCTCACCCGGCAGTCAGGGACGGCTGGTGAGCTGACCACAGGTCCAGTGGCCGTGGCGTACTCGCCGTCGAAGACGCTCCTGAATGCCGTCACCCTCCAGTACGCCCGGGAGCTGAGCGGCACGAACATCCTGATCAACGCCGGCTGCCCCGGCTACGTCGCGACCGACCTCAACGGCTTCCGGGGCGTGCGCACCCCCGAACAGGGCGCGGCCATCGCCATCAAACTCGCGACCCTGCCCGACGACGGCCCGACGGGCCAGTTCTTCGAGGACGCCGGCG
>NZ_BAAATR010000151.1:0-1692 GCF_039533515.1 Kitasatospora cystarginea
GCGTGATTGCCGCCCAAGTGATCAGCGACTCCGCGTGTTGGATGAGCCGTTCGTAGTCTCTGGCGTGTCGGCGGGCGTGCATGATCCAGGCCAGACTCCGCTCGACCACCCAGCGACGAGGCAGGACAACGAACCCGACCGCATTCTTGGGTCGGCTCACGGTCTTCACGGTCAGGTTCAGGTATTTCTTTGCCCAGGTCACGAGCTGGCCCGCGTAGGCGGAGTCGGCCCAGACGATGGTGATCTCTGGGTGCATCAGCCGCAGGCGGAACAGTACTTCCTTGGCGGCGTCGCGGTCGGTCATGTCGGCCGGGGTGACCATGACGAACAGCGGCAGGCCTTCGGTGTCCACGACCAGGTGCCGTTTGCGGCCGTTGATCTTTTTCGCGGCGTCGTAGCCGTGGGAGTCCTTGCCGACGGTTTCGGCGGCCTTAACGGATTGGGAGTCGATGACGGTGGCGACCGCGCCAGGGGATCGGCCCATCTCGCGGCGGATCCGCTTGCGGAGCTGGTCGCGGAGCTGCCCGACGACTCCGGCCGCGGCCCAGCGGGCCATGTGCCCGTAAACCGTGCGCCATGGCGGGAAGTCCTTTGGCAGGGCCCGCCACTTGCAGCCCGTGTCCCAATGCCGTTGCTTGAACTCTTCAAGCAACTTGTCGTGACGCTGGAGCGGCGCGGTCGTTGGGCCTGACATGCATCCGTGGGTGGGGTTATCTGATGATGTTCGTCTCGGGCTGCTCACCGAGTGGGTGACTCCCGAGCTGGTGGACGAGGTGTTGGCCGGGTGCGGCTGGCGGGACGCCAAGCCGCGGCCCCTGTCCAGCCGGTTCATGGTCTACTACGTGCTCGCCCTGGCGCTGTTCCAGCAGGACTCCTACGACGACGTCGCGGAGAACCTGGTCGGAACCCTGGGCAGGATGGATCAGTCGATCCCGAACAAGTCGTCCTTCACCAGGGCGCGGCAGCAGTTGGGGGCGGCGCCGCTGGAGGTGGTCTTTCGGCGGTTGGCCGGCGCCATCGCTCCGGACGACCTCGGGGCGGCGTTCTGGCGCGGCATGCGTGTCGCCGCGGTGGACGGATTCCTGCTGGACGTGCCGGAGAACGACGCGACCCGTGCCGCCTTCGGCGGGCAGGTGGATTCCACAGGTCGGCCGATCGGATTTCCGCAGGCCCGAGTGGTGACGCTGACCGAGACTGGGACGCACGCCACGATCGACGCACGTGTGGGCAGCTTCAAGGGCGGCGGCGGTGAACCCGCGCTCGCGACAGCGATGGCGGACAGCGCCGCCGGCATGCTGGTGATCATGGATCGGGCCTTTCCCGGCGTGGCGCTGTGGAAGGCATATACGCAGGCCGGAGCCCATCTGTTGATCAGAGCTCGCACGTTCGTCGCAGCCAAGCCCACCGAGGTCCTTGCAGACGGGACCTATCTGACGCGGATGAACCTGGCCGGGCAGCGACGCTCCCACCCCGGCGGAGTGACGGTGCGAGTGATCGACTACCGGATCGACGGAGGCGAGACGATCAGGCTGCTGACCGACCTGCTCGATCCCGAGGCCTGGCCCGCCGATGAGCTGGCGGCCTTGTACCACGAACGCTGGGGTGCGACACGAAGTCGCACGAGATTGAGTGAATTACCTGACAGGAGGATCGACTTGATGTCGACAGCGTAGTTCCGGGCCAGTGCTCAGG
>NZ_BAAATR010000152.1:0-1679 GCF_039533515.1 Kitasatospora cystarginea
CCTCCGCCTTTCAGTTGGGCTCGCCTGAACCGGGTCAATGGCGTTGGTGACGCGTCGTGGCCGTGTGCGGGTGTGGGGGCATGCCGAAGGTCCGACGCGTGGCCGGTGTCTCCAATGTCCTCAGGTCGTGGGCGGACGGGGACGGTCGGGTCGGTCAGGTGACGGGACGGGGCAGGGCCCGTAGCCGGGTGAAGGCGGTCGCGAGGTCGTGGCGCCAAGGCCAGGTGGCGGCGATCCGCAGGTGCAGGCGGCGGGCGCCGCGGGTGATGCGGGCGGCGGTGTGCAGCAGCCGATAGCGGAGCTTCTTCGGCTCGGCGGTGGCCAACTCCCCTTCCAGCAGCAGGGCTTGGGTCCAGGCGAGCAGGTCGATGGCCGTCAGGGACAGCTCCAGCCACGCGGCGTTGATGCGGAAGTGGCGGGAGGGGAAGCGGCCGAATCCGGTGGTCTTGCCGCAGCGGATGCGGTCCTCGACACGGGCGTGTGCACGATGGCGGACCTCCAGCAGCTGAAGGGAGCCCTGGCCATAGGGGGCGTCGGTGAGGAAGACCTGGTGGCGCATGCCCTCGTCCAGGTCGAACAGCGTGAGCTGGGCTCCGGGGTGCGGTCGCTCGCGGCGGACGATGATCCGGGTGTCCTCGGGCAGGCCCGGCAGGTCGACCAGGCCGGTCAGCTCGGCGACCTGGGCGCCTTCGCGCAGCGTGCCGTCCTGCTCGAGGGCGGGGTGCCATACCTGGTCGGGCAGGTGGCGGATCGCACGGCGGACCGGTTCGGTGATGGACCATCCGACGGAGAAGGACGTGCGGATCCCGCGCGAGCGCAGGGCCCGGATGTGGGCCAGAAACGCCTTCGCGGATCCGGCGCTGTCGGCGCGGATCAGGATCTCGGTGCCGTGGCGGTGGGCGTCGGGGATCTGGGCGAGCGCGGCGTCGAGCACGGCGATGTGGTCGGCGGCGGTGTTGGCCGCGGCGTTTCCCGGCCGCAGCACCCCGGCCAGGGCCTCGCCGGTGTTGTCGAGGAAGCACAGCAGCGGGTGGTAGCCGAAGCCGTGCTTGTAGGTGGGGGCGGCGTGTTCCTTCTCGGAGTGGCAGGTGACGAGGGTGGCGTCGATGTCCAGGACCAGGCCTGGCAGTTCACGTCCGCCCGCCTTCGAGGCGGGAATGCCGTCCCGGGTCTCGCCGGTCTGCAACCAGGCGACCTCCCGGGCGGCGGCGCGGGCCGCCCGCAACGCTGCGAGCGCGGCCGGGTCGATGCCGGCCAGCAGCCGCCAGGCGGTCGGGGTGGAGGCGACCGAGCCGAAGACTTCGGGCTGATTACGCAGCAAGGTCAGGTCGGTGATCGTCTCGCCGCCGTCGGCGAGCATCACCGCCAGATCGACCGCGTTCCGGCCCGGATCATGGCCTGTGCCGCGCGGACGCAGACGGCGCAGGGCCTCGCCGAAGGCGTGGGTGAGGCCGACGGCGTCGGCGAGATCGGCCAACAGACGGGCCCCTGCATGGCTGACCACCCCGCGCCCGTCGGTGGAGACGACAAGCCGGGGCCGCGACCCGGTAGTGTGCACGTAGAAAGTGCCTTCCCGCTGGGCTGACAGAGACCTTCGACAAGCCTCATCTTCCCAGCACAGAAGGCACTTTCGCGTTCCCGCTCATGATCTGGACACCACCGCAAGTGAAACGCGCAGG
>NZ_BAAATR010000153.1:0-1643 GCF_039533515.1 Kitasatospora cystarginea
CAGCCCTTCACCCGCTGGTCGATCCGCAAACTGCTCGCCTACCTGCGCAAGGTCCACGGCCGGGTGATCCGCATCGGCCGCGAGGCCCTGCGCTGCCCGCTCACCCGACGCGGCGTCACCTTCCAGCGCACCAAAACCTGGAAGGAGTCCACCGACCCCGACTACGACGCCAAGCTCGACCGGATCGAACGCGTCCTGGAACACTTCCCCGACCGCACCTTCGCGTTCGACGAGTTCGGCTGTTCCTGCTTCCGTTCGATTCCTCAGCGCCCTCGTGGCGCAATACCGGTCCAACTCCGTCGCCCGCAGCCCGGCTTCAGCCACGGGGGAGTCGTCGCCCGGTGGGGCCGGCCACCGACCAGTCCGATCTGGTAAGCGGGTCGGCCATCCACGCAGCAGGACTCCACGCCGGTAGGCGCCTTCGCGTGATCCGCATCATCGTGTGCGGCCAGTACTATCCAACAGAGTGTCAATCCCTATGCGAGATCGCCCGCATGTGGCAGTCCATCTGTGTTTCTCTGAAAGGAAGTTCATGGGCATCGGAATGAAATTGCCGCGCGGCTTCGCCGCCTTCAGCGTGGCCCTTCTTGCCGGTACGGCCGCTGTCCCGTTGCCGGCTGCCAGTGCCGCGGCAGGCGCGACTCCCATCTGCTTGAGCGGAAATCTCCTGTATGACTACCAGTCGGCCGAAGCGGGAACGACGAAGCCAACGAGGACGAACCCGGTCCGTAGTGCGAACGTCGAGCTGTGGGGAAATGAGAAGCCCACCGACTCCCCGCACCAGCTCACTGCCGATTTCCAGTACACGGCGGGTGACGGAGGTTTCAACCTCTGCTATACGCCCACGACGACCACGTCGATGAGCAGCATGTGGGTGCGGTTCAATGCCGAAAGTACAAAGCTGTGGAGGGTCAACGACACCAGCGGCGCGACTTACAGGCTGGACTCCCAGACCCTGTACAACGTCTCCTCCAGCGCTTCGCTGGGCACGATCAAGCCTTCCGCTGATACCGCCCGGGCTTGGCACGCCTTCGACACCGTCAACCTTCTTTGGTGGAACCGCAACAACCCTGCCAGCATCTGCTGGTCATCTCACGAGACGGACGGAAACCACTGCACTGAGCTCAACATCCAGTGGACCAACGCGTCGACGGACGGTCCGTACTACGACATCGGTAGTCACACCATCCATCTCTCCGCCGCCGACCCTGACTCCGAGCACACCGTCCTCCATGAGTCCGGTCACTTCTTCATGAATCGCATGTTCAATGGCTTTCCGAACTACACCATCTGCAGTTCCCAGTACATATACAGTCTCACTGGCAGCGGTGCGTGTGCATGGGTCGAGGGCTTTGCCGATGCCGTCGCAGCCTACCTCCTTGGTGACTATCGCTACGTCTGGCCAAACGGCACCGAGATGTCCTTCACTCACTCATCGGGCTGGGGTACCGGAGACCAGGTCGAGGGCAATGTGACCGGTTCGCTGCTTGACCTGTGGAGGAACGTCGACGGTGGCAACTGGAACAGCACGATCACCCTGTTGGCCTCTAACCTCGCGCTTTCACGAGCAGGGCTGTCCGAGGCGTGATCAAAAGACTGAGGAGTGCCGCTGACCTGCGACGATAGGGCTTGTCTAAGGTCCA
>NZ_BAAATR010000154.1:0-1638 GCF_039533515.1 Kitasatospora cystarginea
CGCTGACCACCGCCGTCGCCCAGGCGTACGTGCGTGGTGCGAGCGTCGACTGGCAGGCGGTCTTCGCCGGCCAGGGCGCCCGCCGGGTGGACCTGCCGACCTACGCCTTCCAGCGCCAGCACTACTGGCCGGAGCGTTCGGCCGCACTCACCGGCGATGTCACGGCGGTCGGTCTGGCAGCCGCCGGGCATCCGCTGCTCGGTGCGGCCGTCTCGCTCGCCGCCGTCGACGGATTCCTCTTCACCGGTCGGCTCTCCGTGCAGTCGCACCCGTGGCTGGCCGATCACGCGGTGATGGGCAGTGTGCTGCTGCCGGGTACCGCGTTCGTGGAGCTGGCGATCCGGGCGGGCGACCAGGTCGGTTGCGCCGTGCTGGAGGAGCTGACGCTGGAGGCGCCGCTCGTCCTGCCCGAGCAGGGGGGCGTACAGGTTCAGCTCTCGGTCGAGGCGGCCGACGAGTCCGGACGGCGTCCGGTGAGCCTGCACTCCCGTACGGAGGACGGCGCCGGCGAGGAGCTGTGGACGCGGCACGCCACCGGTGTGCTGTCCCCGAGCGCCGGGACCACGGCGTCGTTCGAGCTGGCGGAGTGGCCCCCGGCCGGGGCGGTCGCGGTCGAGGTCGAAGACCTGTACGAGGTGTTCGACGAGGCCGGGTTCGGATACGGCCCGGTGTTCCAGGGCCTGCGCGCCGCCTGGCGCAAGGGCGAGGACGTGTACGCCGAGGTCCGGCTGCCCGAGAGCGCACGTACGGATGCCACGCTGTTCGGCCTGCACCCGGCGCTGCTCGACGCCGCGCTGCACGCGGTCGGCATCGGCAACCTGCTGGAGGAGAACGGCGGCGGACGCCTTCCGTTCGCCTGGAACGGCGTGAACCTGTACGCGGCCGGTGCCTCGGCGGTGCGGGTGCGGATGTCCCCGGCGGGCAGCCGGGACACGGTGTCGCTGGTGCTGGCGGACGAGTCCGGGCAGCCGGTCGCCTCGGTCGACTCGCTGGCGATGCGCGAGGTCTCCGAGGAGCAGGTGCGGGCCGCCCGCGCCGGCTTCGTGGAGTCGCTGTTCCGGGTGGAGTGGACCACCCTGCCGGTGTCGGCGGCCGCTGTGGGCCGCTGGGCGGTCCTCGGGACCGACCCGTTCGGCGCCGGGATCGAGAGCTTCGCCGATCTGGCGGCACTCGGTGCGGCAGTGGACGGCGGCATGACGCTTCCCGAGGCGGTCTTCGTGTCGCCGGTTGACGAGGGTGCGGACACCGCCTCGGCCGTCCGGGCCGTGCTGCACGGTGTGCTCGGCATGGTCCAGGAGTGGCTGGCGGACGAGCGGTTCGCCTCGTCCCGCCTGGTGCTGGTGACCCGTGGCGCGGTGGCCGGCGGTGACGACATCGTCCACGCCCCCGTCTGGGGTCTGCTGCGCTCTGCACAGTCCGAGAACCCCGGCCGGTTCGTGCTGCTCGACCTCGACGGTGCGGAGAGTTCGTACCGAGCGGTGGCGGGTGCCCTGGCCTCCGGCGAGCCGGAACTGGCAGTCCGGGAAGGCGTCGTACGGGTGCCGCGCCTGGCGCGGGTGGCGGCGGTGTCCGACACGGCCGGGCCGGTGTTCGATGCGAGCGGTACGGTCCTGGTGTCCGGTGCGTCCGGGATGCTGG
>NZ_BAAATR010000155.1:0-1583 GCF_039533515.1 Kitasatospora cystarginea
CCGGAGGCGTACTGCCACCGGACGATGCTGGACGCGATCCACTACCTCGTCGACAACGGCATCAAGTGGCGGGCGATGCCCGCGGACTTCCCGCCGTTTCTGTGGAATCAAGGAAGTCAAGCTGACGGCCCGGTGAGGGGCGACTCACCCTGGTAGCCTGACGGCCAGTCCCCGAGTCTGACCCGCGAAAAAAGACGCTGATGCCGCATAAGCGGCCCCATGACCTGCGCCGTGCCGCCAACCACCGGCCTCACTGGAGGGTCGTGCCTCACGTGCCCGGCCTTCCGGCGATCGTGCAGCAGGAGATCTCCCAGATCGAGATCCGAACAGCCATGAATTGGGCGGGGTTTGGCCTGTGGCCTGGGGCGGTGGCGGAGGCCCTGGCCGGGTGGTCGAGCACCTCCCAGCAGCCTTCCCGGAGGAATTTCCATCCCTGCGGCTGCTGCGGTCGAAGCAGCCGCGGTCTGCTGGACGAAGTGCTGAGCATGCTGTCGGCTCCATCTGCTCGCGCTCTCGAGGAGCTGATCGCGCCGCTGGACGAGAGCTTTCGCAGCCGCACCCTGCCAAATCCGTTGGCTTCGAAGGACCTGCCTTGGTGGGCCCGGCGGGTGTGACCAACTCACTGACCCGACTGGCATCCGTCGCAGGCACGAGTCGCTGTCGGCGATGGCCCGTGGGTAGTCCCCAGGATCGGCAGCAGCGTCGCGGCGGCTGAGAAGCCGATCTGACGTGGAGTCGGCCCTGCTGGGGTGGGGATTTCGGTGAGCCGTTCCAACAGCCGGTCCAGAGCGGCCTGGCCGTCGTCGACGGCGGCGCGTTCGTCGTCGGTGAGCGGGATGGCCGCGAGCATCTTCTGCAGGTTCTCCTTCGCCTCCAGCAGCTGGCCCCTGCTGGAGGCCTTCGGGGTGTAGAAGTCGCAGCGCGCGCAGGCCATCCGGTGCTGGCACTGCTCGAAGAAGGTGTAGGTGCACCAGCCGTGGCCGAGGTCATAGTACTGCCAGGGCTCGCCTTCGGCTGCGGCGCCGGAGGCGACGGCGTCGCGGTCGACGAGGACCTCGATGGTGCGGACGTTGCGGGCGAAGTAGCCGGCGTCGTTGTAGGCCCTGGCCAGCGTGTTCGGGGTGATCTTCGCGTAGTGGGCGGTCGCTTCCGGAGTCCGGTGGCCGAGCCATTCCTGCAGCTCGAACAGGGTCATGGGCTCCTTGGCGTTGTAGAGCTGGCTGGCGATGGTGGACCGGGCCCGGTGGTTGGTGATATTGCCGCGGACGTCGGCGGTGGGGACGCCGGCCTTGCGGCAGAGCATCGGGATGACCGCCGTGTTGATGTAGTTCTTGGCGACCCGGCGGGCGCGGTGCGCGAACAGGAAATCCGCGAACTCGCCGGTCTTGGGGTCGAGCATCGGCGGCTGGGCGGGCCTGACGGCCTGCCAGGCCTCGACGGCTTTGCCCAGGAGCGGGTCGACGGGCTTGGTGAAGGCGGTGCCTGTCTGAGCTTGCTCCGCTTTGACGGACACCGTTGGTGTGGTGGTCAGGCCGCCAGGACGGTCTCGTATTCGGCGGGACTGCGGTAGCCGAGGCTGCTGT
>NZ_BAAATR010000156.1:0-1578 GCF_039533515.1 Kitasatospora cystarginea
AGCTTGATCTTTAACCTGTGCGGCCGTAGTGCTGGTCGAGCGTCTCGGCGCGTTTGACGGTCTTTCCCGGTGTGTGGCGGGGTGCTCTCGCTCGGTTGCTCGACCCGAGGGGGCGCCCTGGGCCGGGGCGGGAGGGTTTCGGTGCAGCCGCCGGTCGGGCCGCCTTCGCGCAGATGTTGCGAAACCCCCGTCGCACCCGGGCGGGCGTCAACTTGTTTGCGGGCAGCGGGCGTTCCCAGGGCCGACGTAGATCCTTCACGGCTTGGCGGGCGAGCCACAACTGGGTGTGCGCGACGATGATCAGCCATGTCCAGACGTCGGCGCTGGCTGGTTCCCGAAGCTTGGGCGTGGTCCAGCCCAGTGTCTGCTTCAGCAGGCGGAAGGTGTGTTCCAGGTCGAATCTGCGCAGGTAGGCCTGCCAGAGCTGGTCGACGTGGCGGGCGTCGGCGCCTGGGCGTGAGGACCACAGCCATACCGGGTCCGGGTCCCGCCCGCCGGGCAGGTGCTCGACGGTCAGGCGGACCACGAGGCCATGCAGGATGGGGAGTTCGGCGTTTTGGTCGGCGATCCAGGCCGAGCGGCGGGTGAGCCGGGGGTGGAGGCGGTCCCATGCGGTGGCGATGGCGGTGCCGTAGCGTGTCGTCGCGGTCCGGGTCTCGATCTGCGGATCCCCCCAGGTGGTGGCCCTGGCGAGGGCGAACGGGGTGCCGTGCATGCGTGGGCGGCCCGGCCGAGGGGCGGCGTTGTGCGGAGCGGGGTCCCTGGCCAGCACCCGGTCGGAACGTAGCCTGCCGCACACCTCCACGGGCAGGTCGGCGAGCAGGAAGGCCAGGCGGGCCAGGTCGTAGCCGGCGTCGGCGACGATCAGCAACTCGGGTTCGCCCGTCCTCCAGTGGCCCGCTGCGACGATCCGCCCGATGACGTCACGCAGTTGTGCAGCGGTGACCGCCGCGGCGTCGTCGGCCGGGCCGAGTCGGACCGCGTCCAGCAGCCGGCACCAGGAGGTGCGGCCGGACTCCAGCACGGCGACGAAGGAGTAGGGCCAGCCGGGGATGAACTGGTCCTTGCTGCGACCGCGCCCGTAGACGTGGCAGAACAGCCGGTCGGGGCTGGTCTCGGCGTCCGGCCGCAGCCAGTTGGAGATGTCGACGGCCAGCACGATCCGGCCCTCGACCGCGCGCGGCACGGGCAGCGAGGCCAGCAGGGCGCGAAGCCGGGCCGGTTCGACCCAGCCGGTGTTCAGCGCCTGGTACAGGGCGCCGTGCCCGCGCCGGTGCTCGGCCTGCAGGCTCAGGTCGACCAACGTTCGCACGGGTCCGTCCTTGCACAGGATCGCGTCGGTGAGCTCGAAGAGGGCATCGGCGCGGGCGTACAGGCATTCGTAGAACTCGACCCGAAAGCGGGACAACACGTCCAACGCCGCACCTGCGGCAGCCTCGACCGGGACACTCATGGGCAGCGGCCGTTCTCTCTTGCTTCGTGACTCGACACCTCGAAGCGTGGGGAACGGCCGCCTCCGCTGTCCCGGGAAGAACCACAGATCAGCAGGTCGGGTGACCTGCGAGGTTAAACAACAAG
>NZ_BAAATR010000157.1:0-1569 GCF_039533515.1 Kitasatospora cystarginea
GCTCGGCGTCGGAGAGCCGCTCCACGAGCAGCATGCCGACACCCTCGCCCCAGCCCGTGCCGTCCGCGTCCGCCGAGAACGCCTTGCAGCGGCCGTCGGCCGACAGACCGCGCTGGCGGCTGAAGTCCACGAAGGTCTCGGGCGTCGCCATCACGGTGACACCACCGGCCAGCGCCATGCTGCACTCGCCGCCCCGCAGCGCCTGGATCGCCCAGTGCAGCGCCACCAGCGACGAGGAGCACGCGGTGTCGACCGTGACGGCCGGACCCTCCAGGCCGAAGGTGTACGCCACTCGGCCGGAGGCGATGCTGCCCGAGACACCGGTGCCCAGGTAGCCCTCGACCCCTTCCGGGAGCTCGCTGATTCCGGTCGCGTAGTCGTGGTACATCACACCGGCGAACACACCGGTGCGGCTGCCGCGCAGCGTGGCCGGATCGATGCCGGCCCGCTCGATGGCCTCCCAGGAGGTCTCCAGCAGCAGGCGCTGCTGCGGGTCCATGGCCAGCGCCTCACGCGGCGAGATCCCGAAGAAGTCCGGGTCGAAGAGGCCCGCGTCGTGCAGGAAGCCGCCTTCGCGGGCGTAGGTGGTGCCCTGGTGGTCCGGGTCGGGGTGGTAGAGGCCGTCCAGGTCCCAGCCTCGGCTGCTCGGAAAGCCGGAGATCGCGTCACCGGCCTCGGACACCAGTCGCCACAGGTCCTCGGGCGACTCCACGCCGCCCGGGTATCGGCAGCTCATCCCGACGATCGCGATCGGCTCGTCGTCCAGGACCGCGACCGGACCGGTGGCGGACGCCTCGGGCGCCTCGCCCAGCAGTTCGGTGACCAGGAAGGCCGCCAGTGCGATCGGGCTCGGGTAGTCGAAGACCAGCGTCGCGGGCAGTCGCAGGCCCGTCGCGCTATTGAGCTCGTTGCGCAGTTCGACGGCGGTCAGCGAGTCGAAGCCGAGCTCCTTGAACGCCCGGCCGGACTCCACCGCAGCGGCGTCGGCGTAGCCCAGGACGGATCCGACCCTGGCGCGGACCAGGTCGAGCACCGCCTGCTCACGCTCGCCGGCGGGCAGTGCCTGCAGTCGGCCGGCCAGCTCCGAGCCGCTCGCCGCGGCCGCCCGCACCACTCGGCGGGCCGGGACTCGCACCAGTCCGCGCAGCAGCGCGGGGAGGTTGCCGGCGGCGGCCTGCTGGCGCAGCGCGGCCAGGTCGAGCCGCATCGGGACCAGGGTCGCGTCGCCCGTGGTGACCGCGGTGTCGAGCAGTTCCAGGCCCTCGGCCGAGGAGAGGCCGTGGATACCGCCACGGCTCATCCGCTGGACGTCGAGCTCGTTCAGACTGCCGACCATGCCGCTGCTGTCGGCCCACGGACCCCAGGCGAGCGAGGTCGCCGGGAGTCCGGCGGCACGGCGCTGAGCGGCGAGGGCGTCAAGGAAGACGTTGGCCGCAGCGTAGTTGCCCTGGCCGGGGCTGCTCAGGGTGCCCGCGGCTGAGGAGAAGAGCACGAACGCGCTCAGGTCCAGGCCGGCGGTGAGCTCGTGCAGGTTGAGGGCCGCGTCCACCTTCGGGCGCAGCACGGTGT
>NZ_BAAATR010000158.1:0-1553 GCF_039533515.1 Kitasatospora cystarginea
CGTCCCAGCGCTGCCGACCCGGAATGACCGAGCGCGGACGCACTTCCACATCCACGGCGCGATACCCGGCTGCGGCACCCAGCAGAGATGACATGTGTACGATCACCTGTTTGCAGAGGTCGCAAAAACCGCCACGGGCACGACGGATTACTGCGACAGATCGGAAATTCTCGAGGTCGGGACTACTTGCTTTTCTAGCGCACTACCGGCCACCGCGTGGGCGCATTTCCCATGGAAGGAATGCGCGCCCACACGGAGAACCCTCAACCGGTCGACAGGATCCGGGAACTCGCACAACAGCCGGCACAGAGACGATCCGGACTGTCACCCCGGCCTGCCTCAGAGCGTCTTTCCGGAACCCGCGGTCGCGCGAATCTTGGCAGCCGCCCGGACATCGCTCTCGGAGCGGCCGGCGGCGGGCTCACCCCTCCCGCTGTCGGAGGCACCGCCGGTAGCGCTCCTCGCGCTGTCGGCGCCATGAGGCATCATGTCTCCCGCGGCGATCTGAGCCGCCACCATCTCGGCGGCCACCTCGGCCGCGAGGTCGTGAATGTTCTCTCCGGCCTCGTGGGCCGCCTTCTTCACCTCCATCGCGAGACCGACGGACGTCTTGACGACGCCTCGCATCAGCGGCTTGAGAAGACGCTTGGCCAGTGGTGCGACGATCAGGCCGACCAGGAAGGGCGGTACGACGGGCGGCATGGTTCTCCATCCTCTCAACACATACGTACGACAGGCGCTCCGGCCACTGGGGACACCGGAACAGCGCACAGCTAGGCGGACGGAAGCACCCACTCCGGAATTCAGGATCCGCGTCACGCCGAACAGACCGGGACACTTCCCGCGCAGAGCTGAGAATTTCGCTCCCCGGGAAATATTCCCAGAACTATTCGACGGACGGTTCGCATATCCGGAGGGTCCACACATCCGATGCTCCCGCATTGCGAGACCCAGCGCCCGCTGATCGACACGCTAGTCGATTCATGTCGGTCCGGACCAAACCAGATCCACCTGTTTCACCCATGCGAGTGCTCTTCAACCCGCCAGGAGGAACGGTCCTCACCAACAGTGACACTCACTCCGCCACAACCATCTCATGCTATTTTCCGAGACCATTAGCCATTGCCACGGTTGCGATGTCTCCGCTTCCCGCAGCCCCGCCAGGGCAGGGCTGCGGGAAGCGTGGTCGCGGCCGGGGAAGCCGCCGTCCGCCATCCGCTCGCCGCGGCGCCGGCGCCCGAGGCGACAGGCGCCGGATCCGCCGCGATCGAACCGGAACGCGTCACGGATCGCGCTCGGCAAACCGGCCTTCACTCTGATCAGCCGCCGGAGGAGAGACGACACCGCCGCGACGGGACAGCGGAGAGACGCCACGAAGACCGCAGGTGAAATGCCGGCTCGGCACCCGTCGCTCACACACGGTCACGCAACGCGGAATCAGCTCGCCGTCGCCCGCCTAGGCAGTGTCCTGGCGATCAGTTGAGTCGTTGATATGACTATGGGGTGTAGGAGTGATCTGACGGATGCCCAGTGGGAGCGCCTGGCGCCGCTTC
>NZ_BAAATR010000159.1:0-1512 GCF_039533515.1 Kitasatospora cystarginea
GGTGCAGCGGCCGGACGGCGGCCCGCTGGCGGTGCTCAGCTGGGCGGGCCCGGAAGAGGACTTCGGGGCGTTCGCCGCGGAACTGCACCTGGTCGATCCGCACACTGCCAAAGTGCATGACCTGGGCCCGGTCGGTGTGGACGCCTGCTCAGCAACCTGGTGGCGTTCCGGGGACACGTGGCACCTGTCCTATCTGGCGGTCACGCCGCCCGGGCCGGTCGGCGGGACGGCGGTCTTCGACAGCACCGTGCCGGATGCCGGGCCGGCGCCGGAGCACCGCAACCTGACCGCGGGGATGGCCGTGTGCCCGACCGAGCTTGTGCAGGTCGCCGAGGGCACGCCGCTGGCGCTGTTCGCCGACGGGCTGGACACCGCCCTGTACCGACTGGATCCAGGGGATATGGCCTTCCAACGGGTGGCCACCCGGCAGGGCATTGCCCATGCGCTCTCCGCGAGCCGGACCGGCGAGACGGTCGCCATGCTCGCGGGCACCGCCGACCAGCCGAAGAACGTCCACGCCGGGCCACCCGGCGGCCCCCTGACCCGAGTAAGCGACACCCGCCCCGAGGTCCGCGAGATCCGGTGGGGCCACCAAGAACGCCTGTCCTACCAGGCCTCCGACGGACTCACCCTGGACGGGCTACTGCTCCTGCCACCCGGCATGAGTCGCCTGGACGGGCCGTTCCCGCTGATCACCCTGGTCCACGGCGGACCCTACGGACGGTACGCCGACGAGTTCCAGTTCCACATCGAACTACCACCGGCGCAGTGGCTCGCGGTCGCCGGCTACGCCGTCTTCCTTCCCAACCCACGCGGTAGCCAGGGCCGCGGCCACGCCTTCGCCGCAGCGGTGGCGGGCGCGGTCGGCGGAGCCGAGTGGACCGACATCACCGACGGCATCGATCTGCTCGTCGCGGCGGGGGTCGCGGACCCGGACCGGCTGGGGATCGGCGGCTGGAGCCATGGAGGGTTCATGGCCGCCTGGGCGGTGGGGCAGACCGACCGGTTCAAGGCCGCGGTGATGGGCGCCGGAATCAGCGACTGGGGCATCCAGACCGCCGCTGGCGACCAAGGAGCAGACCGGGAATCCGCACTCAGCGGCAGCCGCGGCTGGGAAGGACCGGGCCCGCACCACCACGACCGGGTCAGCCCTGTCTCCTGCGCTGCACGCATCCGTACCCCGGTGCTGATCCTGCACGGCGAGGACGACACCAACGTCCCCATCAGTCAGGCCGTGCTCCTCCATCGGGCCCTGCGGCACTTCGGCGTCGAGCACGAGCTCGTCGTCTACCCGCGAGAGGGGCACATGATC
Organism: Kitasatospora cystarginea; assembly: GCF_039533515.1. Taxonomy (NCBI): domain Bacteria; kingdom Bacillati; phylum Actinomycetota; class Actinomycetes; order Kitasatosporales; family Streptomycetaceae; genus Kitasatospora; species Kitasatospora cystarginea. The sequence goes on from NZ_BAAATR010000159.1 coordinate 1,313, forward strand.
ACCGAACGTGCCCACAAACTCGACCTGCTCCGCCGTACTCGCACATGGTTCGACCGCTGGCTCGGCTCCGTCGGACGGCATGGCATGCTGTCGGTCGAGGGCAGTTCGGTTGATGAGCGAGGTCGACGCTGAGTCCCTGTATCAGCCAAGCACCCGCCGTGCGTGGGTGAATCCCTGACGAACCGGGCGCGGGCGTGGGA
>NZ_BAAATR010000160.1:0-1453 GCF_039533515.1 Kitasatospora cystarginea
AAGGCGGATTCAACTGATCGTCGCAACACCTCGATCGAGGAGGTTGTTGTGGCTCAGGGAAGGGCTCGTGCGGCACTGAAGGCGGGTCGCCCGCCGTTGCGGTCGCCCGGTCGGGCCCCGGTCAATCGGCGGGCGGAGCGGCAGCAGTTCTGGCAGTTGATCGCCAAAGGGCTGTCCAGTGAGGAGGCCGCTGTCGCGGCCGGGGTGTCGATGCCGCTGGGACCACGTTGGTTCCGTGAAGGTGGCGGCATGCCGCCGATCACCCTTGAAGAACCGTCAGGACGCTACCTGTCGTTCGCAGAGCGCGAGGAGATCGCGCTGCTGCGGGCCCGCGAGTGGGGCGTCAGAGAGATCGCCCGCCGGCTCGGGCGCGCGCCCTCGACGATCTCCCGCGAGCTGCGGCGCAACGCTGCCACCCGGGGCGGGCGCCTGGACTACCGGGCGTCGGTTGCACAGTGGCACGCTGACCGCCAGGCCCGCCGTCCCAAGCCGTGCAAGCTTGTCGAGCACGACCAGCTGCGACAGTACGTCCAGGAGCGGCTGGCCGGTGCGGTCACTGCCTCAGACGGCCGCGCCGCGCCCGGGCCGGCAACGCGGTGGAAGGGTCGCCGGCACGGGCCGCGCCAAGACAGGCGGTGGGCCACGGCGTGGAGCCCCGAGCAGATCGCCCGCCGGCTCCCGATCGACTTCCCCGAGGACGAGACCATGCGCATCTCTCACGAAGCGATCTACCAGTCGCTTTACGTTCAGGGCCGCGGCGGACTCAAGCGCGAGCTTACGGCCTGCCTGCGCACCGGGCGGGCGCTGCGGGTTCCCCGGGCCCGGACCCAGGGGCGGGGCAAGAACTTCGTGACCGAGGAGGTGCTGATCAGCCGGCGCCCGGCCGAGGCCAACGACCGTGCGGTGCCCGGGCATTGGGAAGGGGATCTCATCATCGGTCTGAACCGCTCCGCAATCGGCACCCTGGTCGAGCGCACCACCCGGTACGCGATGCTCCTGCACCTGCCGCCCATGGAGGGACACGGCGAACCCCGGGTCAAGAACGGCCCGGCACTCGCCGGGCACGGTGCCCAGGCCGTCCGCGACGCCATCGCCGACACGATCACGGACCTGCCCGAGCACCTGCGCAGATCGCTGACCTGGGACCAAGGCGCGGAGATGGCCCAGCACGCCCAACTACGCATCGACACCGGGCTGCAGATCTACTTCGCCGACCCGCACAGCCCCTGGCAACGCGGCACCAACGAAAACACCAACGGCCTGCTGCGGCAGTACTTCCCCAAGGGCACCGACCTCAGCAGGCACACTCGTGGCGACCTGAACGCCGTCGCCGCAGCGCTCAACAGTCGCCCTCGCAAGACCCTGGGGTGGAGGACACCCGCCGAAGTCTTCAACGAGCAGCTACTGTTGATCCAACAGGACGGTGTTGTTGCAACGACGGGTTGAACCTGGG
>NZ_BAAATR010000161.1:0-1452 GCF_039533515.1 Kitasatospora cystarginea
AGGATTGGCCGCCCCGGGACCGTCCGCGCCGATGCGTGTCCGGTGCTCCCTGCCGAGCGACCCGGTAACACTACCCCATCGACAGAGCACCTTCACCAGTGCCGGGGGGGATCCAGTGCCGTCAGCTCCCCCGTGCCTGCTCCACACCGCGGCGGTCACCGCCCGCCAACTGCGCGAGGTCCTGCGCTGCATCATCAACGCCGGCCACTGGGCGACGGCCGACCCACCGGTCCAGGTCGTGGCGGACGCCGGCCACGACGGGCCCCGGCTGACGCATCTACTGCGGGATCTGCCAGCCCAGATCGTCGTACGGACCCGCTCCGAGCGTGTCTTCTTCCACCCCGTTCCCGACAGCTACCGGGTGGGCCCCACAGGCAGCCAACCCCCGCGCCACAGCACCCGGTTCACCCTCGCCGACCCCGACACCTGGCACAAAACAGACAGCAATTCCAAACACGTCACCCGCCGCCACGGCACCACCCGCTCCCGTGCATGGCACCGCCTGCATCCGCGCATCTGGCGACGCTCAGCCTGGAGCGACCACCAAGGCCAACTCCCCATCGTCGAAGGCACTCTCATCCGTCTCGGCGTCCAGCAGCTGCCCTCCGGCGGCACCCCGAAGCCGGTGTGGCTGTGATCTTCCGACCCAACGCCCTTCGGCGCTGACACCAACACCGCCTGGCACGCGTTCCTACGGCGCTTCGACCTGGAGCACACCTTCCGGTTCCTCAAGCAGATCCTCGCTTGGACCCGCCCAAGGCTGCGCGAGCCCGCCGCAGCCGACCGCTGGACCGGCCTGATCCTGGCCGCTCACACCCAACTCCACCTCGCCAGACCCCTGGCCGCCGACCTCCGCCGACCATGGGAGCGGCCACAGCCCGCCAAGCGCCTCACCTCTTTCCGCGGACGCCATCCGGGTCGCGCCTGTTCTCGGCGTACTCCGCGCTGAAGGCGTACCGCCATCCCCCGGGATAACGCAGCATCAGCCAGGCCACCGCACCGCCTACCACCAGCACGACCACCGGAGCCCAGCCCACAGGCCCCATCGATGCCCTCCCCGGTCCCATGGGCCGGCATCCGCTCCAGCAGGCCTAGACCGAGCCGATCGTACGAACGGCGACCAGCTCGCGCGCGGGAATTCCGGGAATCCCTGTGCCCGCACCGGTCAACACCGAGCCCCGGGAACCGGCGTGGTGCGCAGCTCATGCAGGGGTGTTTACTCGAAGCCCTCGACCGCGGTCGGCGGGTGTCGGCGACCAGGCGGATCAGCTCGGAGCGCTGGTCGGCGGCCAGTGTGGTGCGCAGCTGGCGCGCGAGTTCAACGCGCCTCGTGACCGTCGGGGTCATGCAGCAGCGTTAGCCTCGATCTTGCATGACGGCTCGTCAGCTTTGCTGGCGGGCCGTTTCTGCTTGTCCGGGCGTGCTGTTTGTGCCTGTGGGTATGGCGAGGGC
>NZ_BAAATR010000162.1:0-1427 GCF_039533515.1 Kitasatospora cystarginea
CTCATCACCCGCATCAACACCACCCTCAACACCAACCTCACCATCCGCGACCTCTTCGACAACCCCACCACCACCCAACTCGCCCACCTCACCCAGAACCAAAACCCACACAACCGCAACCGCCCCGCACTCACCACCCAAACAAGGCCCGAACACCTACCGCTGTCCCACGCCCAACAACGCCTATGGATCCTCGACCAAATCGAAGGACCCACCCCCACCTACAACATCCCCCTCGCCATCCACCTCACCGGCACCCTCAACACCCACGCCCTCACCCAAGCCCTCAACGACCTCATCAACCACCACGAACCCCTCCGCACCACCTACCCCCAACACAACGACCAGCCCTACCAACACATCCACCCCACCCAACCCACCCACCTCACCCTCACCCACATCCACACCACCCCCGACCAACTCACCCACCACCACACCACCCACGCCGCCAAACCCTTCAACCTGAGCAACGAACTCCCCATCCGCGCCACCCTCTTCACCACCAGCCCAACCACCCACACCCTCCTCCTCACCCTCCACCACATCGCCGCCGACGGCTGGTCCCTCACCCCCCTCACCACCGACCTCACCACCGCCTACACCGCCCGACTCAACAACCACACCCCCAAACTCACACCCCTCACCACCCACTACGCCGACTACGTCCTCTGGCACAACCAACTCCTCGGCAACCCCGAAGACCCCAACAGCGAACACAACCGCCAACTCTCCTACTGGACAGAAACCTTGGCGGACCTCCCCGAACAACTCGCACTGCCCTACGACCACCCACGCCCCAGCACCCCCAGCCACCAAGGCGACACAGTCACCTTCCACATCACCCCCCAACTACACACCCACCTAACAGGCCTGGCACACACCACCGGCGCCAGCACCTTCATGGTCATCCAAACCGCCATCGCCACCCTGCTCACACGCCTCGGCGCCGGCACAGACATCCCCCTCGGCACCGCCATCGCCGGACGCACCGACGAAGCCACCGACAACCTCATCGGCTTCTTCGTCAACACCCTCGTCCTACGCAACAACACCACCGGCGACCCATCGTTCCGCGAACTCCTCGAACGCACCCGCAACACCGACCTCACCGCCTACACCAACCAAGACATCCCGTTCAACCACCTAGTCGAAACCCTCAACCCCCACCGCACCAACGCACTCCACCCGCTCTTCCAAGTCATGCTGGCGTACCAGAACAACGAGCCGGCGCGGGTGGATCTCCCGGGTCTGGAGAGCCGGGTGGGGCAGCTCCGGTTCGGTGTGTCCCGGTTCGACCTCACCTTCGAGGTGTTCGAGAACGAGGGCCCGGCGGGCGGGCTGGACGTCGATCTGGAGTTCAGCACGGACTTGTTCGAGCGGTCGACGGTGGAAGGACTGGCCGGTCGCCTGGTGCGCCTGCTCGAAGC
>NZ_BAAATR010000163.1:0-1384 GCF_039533515.1 Kitasatospora cystarginea
CCCCGCCGAGGTCGTCGGCCGCCAGGCGCGCAAGCTCATCGCGCACCTCGGCCCGCACCTTTATCGTCGTCATCGCCATACCAGACAGGATACCCAGCGGTATACCACTTGGCATACCTGGCACAGCCGGTGCCCGGCGGGCTCGGTGCAGTGGACCCAGGGGGCGGTTTTCTGGTTATTTCCGCAGGTCCGGGGTGCAACACTGTCGTTGTGCTGCACCCCGCGTTGCACCTGTGTTGCACCTCGCATTGCAGTGCCGGCGGGTGGCCGGGTGGTCGGCGGTCAGCCTGCGAGGTGGCGGCGAGGGGCTGCCTGGCGGGCCAGCGGCTGCCCTTGGCGTGGCGGCGCACGGCCCGGGGGCGCAGGCCGAGCTGGTGAGCGAGGGAGCGGATGGCCCGGCGCTGTCGGTCGAGCTGCCAACGGCGGGTGAGGTCGGGCGGGTGGCTGGCTTCGTGTTCGGCGTTCCAATCGTTCACCGGGCGGCAGGGCCAGGTCCACTGCACGCGCCCCGCCGGGCCGCTCTATCTCTGTTGCGAAAATCGATTCTGGCCGTCGTATGTGACGGTTACGTCATTAGACAGCGAGAAGTCGATTTTGTAAGCGTTGCTCATGCCGACCGCGGAGATTGCGTCTCCCTTGACCAGCTTAGTGGCGACGATCCAGTATTCCGGCTCCGGCGCGAAGATCCAGTTGAAATTGGGTTCGGCCTGCACGGCAAAGAATGGCGATCCATACATGGCCAGTCCAATGCTCGTCTTCTTCTTTTCGGTGTTACCTCCGCACTTAACGAGCAACTGGCCCTTTTGCACATCGTTGGGCCTGTCGACCTGTTGGAAGGTATATGCACCACCTTCCTTGTCGAAACCGACCTGATCACCCGCCTTTTTCCTGGTCGATGAAGTCTTGACCGCACTGGTGTCGGCAGGCCAGGCGTCGCTGGCCTCGAAATGCACCTGATCGTTGAGCTCTCCGGTCTCGGACCACACGAAAGAGTAGTCTTCGTTCCACTTGAAGGCGGCGGAATCCGCGGCCGGATCCATAGCAGGGTTGTCGTGGATTGTTTTCACGAACCAGGCAAGCGATTGAATGCTCTTGTCCTGCTTTGGGGCCTTTTGGAATACTGCGAAATCCCTGGTCTCCCCGGAATCGTTCTTGACGCGCAGCGTGTAATCGAACTCGCCCATCTTGCATTCTCCTCTTTTGGGTAATGCGTACCGTGGCGCCCGTGCGGACAGTCGGATCGGCTCGTTTTTGCGACGGCAGGCCCGGCACGGTCACGGGCGCCTGACTAACCTCGATCTTGCATGACGGCTCGTCAGCTTTGCTGGCGGGCCGTTTCTGCTTGTCCGGGCGTGCTGTTTGTGCCTGTGGGTATGGCGAGGGC
>NZ_BAAATR010000164.1:0-1384 GCF_039533515.1 Kitasatospora cystarginea
GGCTGGAGCGGGTACTGCGCGCACTGGTCGCCGACCCCGACCGCCGGATCAGCCGCATCGACCTGCTCGACCACCACGAGCGGCAGCAGATCCTGCTGGACTGGAACAACACCGCCACCAGCCCCGAACACACCTGCCTCCCCGCCCTGTTCGAGGCCCAGGCCGCCCGCACCCCCGAGGCCACCGCCGTACTCGACGGCGACCTCGCCCTGAGCTACGCCGAGCTGAACACGCTCGCCAACGGCGTCGCGTACCGACTGATCGAGGCGGGCGTGGGTCCCGAGGACCTGGTGGCGGTGGCGGTACCGCGGTCCGCCCGGCTGCTCGGCGCACTGCTCGGTGTCCTGAAGGCCGGGGCCGCCTACCTTCCCGTGGACCCGGACTACCCGGCGGAGCGCATCGCCTTCATGCTGCGCGACGCCTCACCCGCGCTGCTGCTGACCGGCGGCGGCGTGGACTGCGGCGAGGAGTCCGGGCCGTTGCCCCGGCTGCTCGTCGGGGAGGTCGAGCCCGTCGACGCCGACCCGGCGGACCACGACCGGGTGCGCCCGCTGCGGCCGCACCACCCCGCCTACGTCATCTACACCTCCGGCTCCACCGGACGGCCGAAGGGCGTCCTGGTCGAACAGCACTCGCTGGTGGACTACCTGGAGTGGGCCGGCCGCAGCTACCCGAGTGCGCGGGGATCCGTGCTGCTCCACTCGTCCGTGTCCTTCGACATGACGGTCACGGCCCTGTTCACCCCGCTGACCGTCGGCGGCTGTGTGCGGATCGGCGACCTCGACGAGAGCCTGCCGTCGGACACCGCCCCCACCCTGCTGAAGGGCACCCCGAGCCACCTGGCGCTGCTGGAGGCCCTTCCCGAGGGTGCCTCGCCGACGGGCGACCTGCTGCTCGCCGGTGAGGCGCTCTCCGGCGAGCGGCTGCGGACCTGGCGGAACTCGCACCCGGCGGTGACCGTCCGCAACGTCTACGGCCCGACCGAGACCACCGTCAGCTGCGCCGAGTACCGGATCGAGCCGGGCAGCGAAGCGGCCGGCGGTGTGCTGCCGGTCGGCCGGCCGCTGGCCAACACCCGGGTGTACGTGCTCGGCCCCGGGCTGCGGCCGGTGCCGGTGGGGGTTCCCGGCGAGCTCTACGTCGCGGGCACCGGAGTGGCGCGCGGCTACCTCGGCCGGCCGGGGCTCACCGCCGAGCGCTTCCTGGCCGACCCGTTCGGCGAGCCGGGCTCCCGGATGTACCGCACCGGCGACCTGGCCCGCTGGAACCGCGACGGCGAACTCGTCGTCGCCGGCCGCGCCGACGACCAGGTCAAGGTGCGCGGCTACCGCATCGAACTCGGCGAGATCGAGGCGGCCCTCACCCGCCACCCCGCCGTCGCCCG
>NZ_BAAATR010000165.1:0-1377 GCF_039533515.1 Kitasatospora cystarginea
CCGACAGCGGGCGGCGGTCTGGAATCGTTCTGCTGGATGCGCTCGACCTGTCAGGCATGCCCACCCACACGCCCAACACCACGCTGCGTCCGGAGAACCCGGCCTACGTCATCTACACCTCAGGCTCCACCGGCCGCCCCAAGGGCGTCACCGTCACCCACACCGGCATCCCCAGCCTGACCACCACCCACCAGACCCGCTTCGGCCTCGGCCCCCACAGCCGCGTCCTGCAATTCGCCTCACCCAGCTTCGACGCCGCGTTCTGGGAACTCACCATGGGCCTACTATCCGGCGGCACCCTCGTCATCACCGACCGCGACCACCTCATGCCCGGCGAACCCCTCGCCACCACCCTGGCCAGCCAGCACATCACCCACGCCATGCTGCCACCCGTCGCCCTCGCCGCCACCGAACCCAACCCCCACACCCACGGCACCACCCTCATCAGCGGCGGCGAAGCCCTCACCGCCACCCAAGTCGAACGCTGGAGCACCAACCACCAACTCTTCAACGCCTACGGCCCCACCGAATCCACCGTCGCCATCACCTTCACCACCAACCTCACCCAACCCACCACCCCACCCATCGGCACCCCCATCACCAACACCCACATCTACATCCTCGACGAACACCTCAACCCCGTCCCCCCAGGCACCCCCGGCGAGCTCTACACCACCGGCCCCGGCCTCGCCCGCGGCTACCTAGGCCGCCCCGCCCTCACCGCCGAACGCTTCACCGCCAACCCCTACGGACCCCCCGGCAGCCGCCTCTACCGCACCGGCGACCTCGCCCGCTGGAACACCAACGGCCAACTCCACCACCTCGGCCGCGCCGACGACCAAGTCAAAATCCGCGGCTTCCGCATCGAACTCGGCGAAATCGAAACCACCCTCACCCGCCACCCCCACATCACCCAAGCCACCGTCATCGTCCGCGAAGACCAACCCGGCAACCCCCAACTCACCGCCTACGTCCAACCACACCCAAACACCACCCCCACCCCCACAGAACTACGCCACCACACCCAACAAACACTCCCCCACTACATGGTCCCCACCCACATCGTCATCCTCGACGAACTCCCCCTCACCCCCAACGGAAAAATCAACCGCAAAGCACTCCCCACACCAACACACACCACCACCACCACCACAACCACCCCACGCACCCCCCACGAAGAAATCATCGCCGGCATCATCACCGACCTCCTCCAACTCCCCACCATCAACACCACCGACAACTTCTTCGACCTCGGCGGACACTCCCTCCTCGCCACCCGCCTCATCACCCGCATCAACACCACCCTCAACACCAACCTCACCATCCGCGACCTCTTCGACAACCCCACCACCACCCAACTCGCCCACCTCACCCAGA
>NZ_BAAATR010000166.1:0-1338 GCF_039533515.1 Kitasatospora cystarginea
CAGCAGCCTCGGCTACCGCAGTCCCGCCGAATACGAGACCGTCCTGGCGGCCTGACCACCACACCAACGGTGTCCGTCAAAGCGGAGCAAGCTCAGGCGAGCAACTGGGAGTACGGCCCCGAGGGACAGGTGGAGTGGACCCGCCGCCCGGGTGGCCGCTGCTGGTCCTGCCACGAGAAGCACCAGCAGCGGCAGGAGGAGGAGCGAGAGGCTAAGGCCCGAGCCCAGCTGGAGGCAGCCCGCGCGGCCAGCGCCGCACTGCGCCCGTGCTGGACGTGCCGAGGCTCGATCGGCGGGAAGGCCGGCTCGAAGCTGGAGCTCACAGAGAAGGCCAGCCCCGACCGGCTGGAGTGCCCGTAGTGCGTCAGCGACCGGGAGGCGGAGGAGCTGGGCCCGCTGGTGCTCCCCACCCCGACCAAGCGCGAGCAGGTCGCCGCCCTGGTCTCCGCCCCGGGTGATCCGTGGTGGGAAGTGCGGGTGCTGCACGCCAAGCTCTACCCGGCGGGGGGCCGTCGGGTGTGACCTGGTGGTGGTGGGTAACCTCCATGCCCACGACGGTGACCTGTTCGGTCAGCAGCCAGTCCCGCATGGCCAGGCGTGGGGCCGCCCGGCAGGGGCCCGGAAGAGTCTGATGTGCGTGCTCGGAGCAACATTTCCGGGTGCCTGGAGTGGACCCCCAGCGTCCTACTGAGCCACGGGCTCGGAACGCGCCAAGGCGAGACGACGTCGGCCAGGCGGCCACCAACCCGATTTTCACCCGGTCAGGGTCTGCCCGTCAGGGCTTCGGACCACTGAGCCGTCCGTGTCCCGCGCCACGGAACCTTGACCGGTTGCCACCGAAGTTCGACCATTGCGGGTTCGTGTCATTGACGGTTGATCGCGCGGGGTAGCGCGTCGGGCGGGCCACTGTCCGATTACCGTCTTCCAGGCACTTCTCGGGCCCTGTGCTGGAGAGTGAGAATGCGGGCATGCGTATTCGGGGGGATGCACAGCCGTGCCCGGGGCCATTCGCGGCCGGGCCGGTCGGGGGGATCGCGGCCGCTGCCGCGGCGTTGCTGATCACGCTCTCAGGTCGCTATGGCTTTCACCGCGACGAGCTGTACTTCCTGCTCGCCGGTCGCCACCCTGCCTGGGGCTATCCGGACCAGCCGCCGCTCACCCCGCTGCTGGCCCGGCTTGAGACGGAGCTCTTCGGCGCCGCCCCGACCGGGGTACGAATCCTGCCCGCGCTGCTCGCCGCGGCCTCGATCACGCTCACCGCGTTGATCGCCCGCGAGCTGGGCGCCGGGCGCGGCGGGCAGGTGCTCGCGGCAGGGGCGGCGGCCTGCTCGGGCTACG
>NZ_BAAATR010000167.1:0-1326 GCF_039533515.1 Kitasatospora cystarginea
TGACCGCCGGGCCTTCCAGGCCGAGCGTGTAGGCGACGCGGCCGGAGGCGATGCTGCCGGAGTTGCCCGTGCCGAGGTAGCCCTCGACGCCGTCCGGCAGTTCACCGACGCCCGTGGCGTAGTCGTGGTACATCACACCGGCGAAGACGCCGGTCCGGCTGCCGCGCACGGTCGCCGGGTCGATGCCGGCCCGCTCGAACGCCTCCCACGAGGTCTCCAGCAGCAGGCGCTGCTGCGGGTCCATCGCCAGCGCCTCACGCGGCGAGATCCCGAAGAACGTCGGGTCGAACAGGCCCGCGTCGTGCAGGAACCCGCCCTCGCGGGCGTACGAGGTGCCCTGGTGATCCGGGTCCGGGTGGTAGAGGTTGTCCAGGTCCCAGCCACGGCCGGCCGGGAAGCCGGAGACCGCGTCCGCACCCTCGAAGACCAGCCGCCACAGGTCCTCGGGCGACTCCACACCGCCCGGGTAGCGGCAACTCATCCCGACGATCGCGATCGGCTCGTCGTCCAGGACCGCGACCGCGGCGGCGACCGACGCCTCGGTCCCCTCGCCGACCAGCTCCGAGCGCAGGAAGGCGGCCAGCGCGGCGGGCGTCGGGTAGTCGAACACCAGCGTCGCCGGCAGCCGCAGACCCGTCGCACCGTTCAGCTCGTTGCGCAGCTCGACGGCCGTCAGCGAGTCGAAACCGAGCTCCTTGAACGCCCGGCCGGACTCCACCGCAGCGGCGTCCGCGTAACCCAGCACCGACGCCACCCGAGCGCAGACCAGCTCGAGCAGCACGGCGTCCCGCTCGGCCACGGGCAGCGCGGCCAGCCGCCCGGCGAGGCCAGAACCGGCCACCGTTCCGGACGAGTTGGCCTCGACGGCCCGGCGAACCGGCGTCCTGACCAGTCCGCGCAGCAGCGGCGGCAGCGTACCCGCCACTGCCTCGGCGCGCAGCGCCGCGAGGTCGAGCCGCATCGGCACCAGCATCGCGTCATCCGCGGCGCATGCCGCGTCGAAGAGCGCCAGGCCCTCGTCCGCGAGCATGCCCTGCACGCCGCCACGGCTCATCCGTCGCACGTCGACCTCGGCCAGGCTGCCGACCATGCCGCCGTCCGCCCAAGCGCCCCAGGCGAGCGAGATCGCGGGGAGTCCGGCGGCACGGCGCTGAGCGGCGAGGGCGTCAAGGAAGACGTTGGCCGCAGCGTAGTTGCCCTGGCCGAGGCCGCCGAAGGTACCGGCGGCTGAGGAGAAGAGCACGAACGCGCTCAGGTCCAGGCCGGCGGTGAGCTCGTGCAGGTTGAGGGCCGCGTCCACCTTCGGGCGCAGCACGGTGTCGATGC
>NZ_BAAATR010000168.1:0-1278 GCF_039533515.1 Kitasatospora cystarginea
TGGAGGAGCTGATCGCCTCGTGCGAGGCGGATGGTGTCCGGGCGCGCCGGGTGCCGGTGGACTACGCCTCGCACTCGGCTCAGGTGGAGTCGATCCGTACCGAGCTGCTGGACGTGCTGCGTGAGGTGACCCCGCGGGCGGGTCGGGTGCCGCTGCTGTCCACGGTGACCGGCGAGCTGGTGGACGGCTCGGGCATGGACGCCGAGTACTGGTACACCAACCTCCGTGCCACCGTGGAGTTCGCCGACGCGACCCGCGCGCTGCTGGAAGAGCACGGTGTCGGAACCTTCATCGAGGTGAGCGCGCATCCGGTGCTCGCGATGGCGGTTCAGGAGAGCGTCGAGGAGAGCGGCCGTGAGGCCGCCGCGTTCGGCACTCTTCGTCGCCAGGAGGGTGGCCTGGAGCGGCTGCTCGCCTCGCTGGCCGAGGCCCATGTGCGGGGTGTCCGGGTGGACTGGCAGTCCTTCCTCGGCGGCCGTGGTGCGCGCCGGGTGGATCTGCCGACCTACGCCTTCCAGCGTGAGTGGTACTGGCTGGAGGCCGTGGCGGCGGTGACCGGTGCCTCGCCGGTCGACGAGGCGGACGCCCGCTTCTGGGAGGCCGTGGAGAAGGGCGACCTGGACGCTCTGGCCGCGACCCTGGAGGTCGAGGGCGGCAGCGAGCTGGGCGCCGTGCTCCCGATGCTGTCGGCCTGGCGCCGGCAGAGCCGCGAGCAGTCCACGGTGGACGGCTGGCGCTACCGGATCAGCTGGAAGCCGGTCACGGACGGCGGTGCGGGTGTGCTGTCGGGCACCTGGCTGGTGGCGGTCCCGGCGGGATTTGTCGAGGACGCGGCCGTGGAAGGCGCGGTCCGGATGCTGTCCGGCCGTGGCGTGGACGTGCGTCGGATCGAGCTGGACGCCGCCGGTACCGACCGGGTCGCGGTGGCCGAGCTGCTGCGCAAGACGATTACCGACGGTGACTCCGTCGCGGGTGTGCTGTCCCTGCTGGCGCTGAACGAGGCGCCTCACTCCGGGAGTTCGGGTGTGCCGTCCGGGATCGCCGGGACGCTGGCGCTGGTGCAGGCACTGGGTGATGCGGGTGTCGCGGCTCCGCTGTGGTGTGTGACGCGGGGTGCGGTGTCGACCGGTCGTTCGGAGCGGCCGGCCAGTGCGACTCAGGCTCAGGTCTGGGGTCTGGGCCGGGTGGTGGCGCTGGAGCACCCGGAGCGTTGGGGTGGTCTGGTCGACCTGCCGGAGGTGCTGGACGAGCGTGCGCTGTCGCGGCTGGCCGGTGTGC
>NZ_BAAATR010000169.1:0-1268 GCF_039533515.1 Kitasatospora cystarginea
GGCCCTCGCCATACCCACAGGCACAAACAGCACGCCCGGACAAGCAGAAACGGCCCGCCAGCAAAGCTGACGAGCCGTCATGCAAGATCGAGGCTAGCTAGGGCTCCGGGTCTGAGCTGCCCTGTTCGATCTGGTGGATGAGCCGCTTGAGTTGGTTGACTTCCTCCCTCAGCGCGCGGTCGCCGGCCGGGGTGAGGGTGAGCCAGGTGCGGGCACGTTTGCCCTCGTAGCCCTTCTCGACGTCGATCAGCCCGGCTTTCTCCAGGGTGGCCAGGTGCTGGCTGAGGTTTCCGGCGGTGAGTTCGAGCATCGTGCGCAGGAAGCCGAACTCGACCCGGCGCGCTTGGTGGGCGATGGTGAGGATGCCGAGGCGCACGCGCTGGTGGACGATGTCGTCCAGCCCGGTGACGGGGTGCGGGTCGGGCTGTTCGGTCATGACGCGTTGCGCCGGTCGGGCAGCTCGGCCAGGCCGAAACCGAGGGCGCCGAGCAGGAGCAGCAGGCCGGGGACGCCGAAGGTGGGCAGGGCGGACCAGGGCGAGGTGAACGGGATCCCTGTCCAGCCGGTGGTGAGCGGCACCAGCTCGATGGCCAGATACACCACAGTGAGCAGCAGCAGGGCGCGGCTGCGTTCCACCCAGGACAGCACCAGCAGCGGCACCATGGCGTTCCCGGCGAGCCGTTCTGTCCTCTGACATCGGACCTTGATCGCTTGCCACCGAAGTTTGACCACTGCGGGTTTGTGCCACTGAAGATTGACCGCCCATGTCCGCGTACCTGCGGAAGCGCGGGGCCAGTACGGCTCGACGTGCAGCGGAGGCTGGTTCTGCGTGCCGTCTGTGGCATCTGACGGACAGCCGAAACGGAAGGCGGTCGGCGATGGGCGTTGAGCGGACCGGTGGCTGGAGGTGCGGCGCTGCGTGCCCGTGTGAGCTGCTCAGTACCGGCGCAGTAGCGGCCACAGGGCCGCCCACGGGCGGTCCGGTCCCGCGCAGAGCACGACGGCCGCGTGCTGCTCCATGTTCGCCGTGCCGTGCCCGTTGTCGACGCGCGCGACCGTGCGGCAGGCGGTGAAGTGGTCCTCCAGATCGGCGTAGCCCGCCGGGTGGACGAGCAGCACCGGCCCCGTGGCGGTGGCCGGTGGCGGGCCCCAGGCGTACAGGCCCATGTGACCGGAGTACGGGGATGGCAGGCCGAGGGCGGGCCCGTACTGCGCGAGGGCTCCGGCCTCGCCGTAGTTCGAGGTCAGCAGCACGGCGGTGGCCCGCT
>NZ_BAAATR010000170.1:0-1266 GCF_039533515.1 Kitasatospora cystarginea
TGGAGGAGCTGATCGCCTCGTGCGAGGCGGATGGTGTCCGGGCGCGCCGGGTGCCGGTGGACTACGCCTCGCACTCGGCTCAGGTGGAGTCGATCCGCGCCGAGCTGCTGGACGTGCTGCGTGAGGTGACTCCGCGGGCGGGTCGGGTGCCGCTGCTGTCCACCGTGACCGGTGAGCTGGTGGACGGCTCGGGTATGGACGCCGAGTACTGGTACACCAACCTCCGTGCCACCGTGGAGTTCGCCGACGCGACCCGCGCGCTGCTGGAGGAGCACGCTGTTGGCACGTTCATCGAGGTGAGCGCGCATCCGGTGCTTGCGATGGCGGTTCAGGAGAGCGTCGAGCAGAGCGGCCGTGAGGCCGCCGCGTTCGGTACCCTGCGTCGCCAGGAGGGTGGCCTGGAGCGGCTGTTCGCGTCGCTGGCCGAGGCCCATGTGCGGGGTGTTCGGGTGGACTGGCAGTCCTTCCTCGGCGGCCGTGGTGCGCGCCGGGTGGATCTGCCGACCTACGCCTTCCAGCGTGAGCGGTACTGGCTGGAGTCGGACGGTTCCGCTTCGACGGTCGAGGTCCCCGTTGACGCGGTGGATGCGACCTTCTGGGAGGCCGTGGAGAAGGGTGACCTTCAGGCGCTGTCCTCCGCGCTGGAGCTGGACGGCGACCAGCCGCTGAGCTCGGTGCTGCCCGCGCTGTCGGCCTGGCGCCGGCAGAGCCGCGAGCAGTCCACGGTGGACGGCTGGCGCTACCGCGACAGCTGGAAGCCGGTCACGGACGGCAACGCTGGTGTGCTGTCGGGCACCTGGCTGGTGGTGGCCTCGGCTGAGGACACCACTGTGGCGGATGTGGTTCGGACGCTGTCCGGCCGGGGCGCGGGTGTGCGCTTGGTGGAGCCGGCCGGTACGGACCGCGCTTCGGTGGCCGAGTCGCTGCGGTCGGTGCCGGCAGACGGCATGCCCGTGTCCGGTGTGCTGTCGCTGCTGGCCCTGGACGAGACCGTCCTCCCGGCCGGTGGCGGAGTCATCGACGGTACGGCCGGGACGCTGGCGCTGGTGCAGGCGCTGGGTGATGCGGGTGTCGCGGCTCCGCTGTGGTGTGTGACGCGGGGTGCGGTGTCGACGGGTCGCTCGGACCGGCTGGCGAGCCCGCTGCAGGCTCAGGTCTGGGGTCTGGGTCGGGTGGTGGCGCTGGAGCACCCGGAGCGTTGGGGTGGTCTGGTCGACCTGCCGGAGGTGCTGGACGAGCGTGCGCTGTCGCGGCTGGCCGGTGTGC
>NZ_BAAATR010000171.1:0-1206 GCF_039533515.1 Kitasatospora cystarginea
GCGCCTGCACCGCCAGGTGCAACGCCACCAACGACGCCGAGCACGCCGTGTCCACCGACACCGCCGGACCCTCAAGACCGAACGTGTAGGAGAGGCGACCGGAGACGACACTCGTGGCCGTACCCGTCAGACGGTGACCCTCGGCCCCTTCCTGGCCCTCGGTCAGGAGCGAGATGTAGTCCTGGCCGTTGGTGCCGATGAAGACGCCCGACTGGCTGCCGCGCAGCGAGGCCGGGTCGATGCCGGCCCGCTCGAAGACCTCCCAGGAGGTCTCCAGCAGCAGGCGCTGCTGCGGGTCCATGGCGGTCGCCTCACGCGGGCTGATGCCGAAGAAGGCGGAGTCGAAGCGGGTCGCGTCCTGCAGGAAGGAACCCTTGCGGGTGTAGATCTTGCCGAGCTGGTCCGGGTCCGGGTCGAAGAGGCCGTCCAGGTCCCAGCCGCGGTCGGTCGGGAAGTCGACGACCGCGTCTTGGCCGGCCATGAGCAGCTGCCACAGCTCCTCGGGCGAGCGGACGCCGCCGGGGAAGCGGCAGCTCATCGCGACGATCGCGATCGGCTCGTCGTCGGCAGCGGCCAGCACCGTCACCGGCGCGGCCGACTCCGGCTCCTGGCCCAGCAGTTCGGACCGCAGGTGCTCCGCCAGCGCGGTCGCCGACGGGTAGTCGAAGACCAGCGTCGCCGGGAGACGAAGACCGGTGGCGGCGTTCAGGCGGTTGCGCAGATCGACCGCGGTCAGCGAGTCGAACCCGAGCTCCTTGAAGGCCCGACCCGCCTCGACCGCGTCCGAACCCGCGTAACCGAGCACGGCCGCGACCTGCACCCGCACCAGCTCCAGCAGCGCACGGCCACGCTCGACCTCCGAGAGACCCACCAGACGCTGGGCCAGCGAGGAGCCGGCCGCCGTCTTCGAGTCATCGGACGGTGCCTCGGCAGTGGCCTGGAAGCGCACGACCTCCGGGATCTCGCCGAAGAGAGCACTCGGCCGGATGGCGTGGAACTCCGCGGCGAGCCGCTCCCAAACGATGTCGGCGATCGTCAGTGCGGTGTCGCCGCCGTCCAGGGCCTGCTGCATCGCAGTGATCGCCAGACCGGGTGCCATGCCGGGTACGCCGTCGCGGCGCAGTCGCTCGGCGACCACGTCGTCGGTGGCCAGACCGGCCTCGGCCCAGGCACCCCAGGCGATCGAGGTGGCCACCAGTCCGTCGG
>NZ_BAAATR010000172.1:0-1194 GCF_039533515.1 Kitasatospora cystarginea
TGAGCTTGCTCCGCTTTGACGGACACCGTTGGTGTGGTGGTCAGGCCGCCAGGACGGTCTCGTATTCGGCGGGACTGCGGTAGCCGAGGCTGCTGTGCAGCCTGCGTATGTTGTACCAGGCTTCGATCCACTCGAAGATCGCGGTCCGTGCTGCGGCCCGGCTGGGCCAGGGGCGGTCGCCGAGCAGCTCCCGTTTGAGAGTGGCGAAGAAGGACTCGGCGAGTGCGTTGTCCCAGCACTGGCCGGTGCGGCCGACCGACAGCCGAACTCCGAACTCGGTTGCCAGGTCGGCGAATTCACGGCTGGTGTACTGACAGCCGCGATCGGAGTGGAAGATCACCGGCCCGGTCGGGCGGCGGGTGTGGCAGGCGGCCCGCAGGGCGTCGGCGACCAGTTCGGTGCGCAGGTGGTCGGCGGTGGTCCAGCCGACGACGCGGCGGGAGGCGATGTCGATGACGGTGGCCAGGTAGAGCCAGCCCTCCTCGGTGGGGATGTAGGTGATGTCGCCGCACCAGCGCGCATCGAGGGTGGTCGGGTGGGGCCGGAAGTCGCGCAGGACCAGGTCCGGCCGGGTGGCGGCGCGGGGGTCGGGGATCGTGGTGCGCTGGCGCCGTCTTCGGTGCCGGCCCTCGAGGCCGGCCTGGCGCATCAGGCGTGCGACCCTTCGCCGGCCGCACCGGTCGCCGTCGCGGTGCAGGGCGGCGTGGACGCGCGGAGCTCCATAGGTGCCGCGCGAGGTCGCGTGGACTTGGGTGATCTTCTCGGTCAGCTCCGCGTCGCGGACCGCGCGGGGGCCGGGGGTGGCGGTTCGGCGGGCGTAGAAGGCGGCTCGGGAGACCTGGAGCAGTTCACACGCCCGTTTGACGTTGTGGCCTGCCTGCTTCTCCGCCTCGATGAACGGGTGCACCGTCATCGGGTCTCCGTCGCGAAGAAAGCCGTCGCACGCTTGAGGATGTCCACGTCCTCGCGCAAGCGGCGGTTCTCCCGCCGCAGCCTGGCCAGTTCCTCGCGCTCGTCGCTGGTCAGGCCGTCTCGCTCGCCGGCGTCGACCTGGGCCTGCTTCACCCAGTCGCGCACCGCGGTCTCGGTCAGGTCGAAGTCCTTGGCGACCTGACCGACCGAGCGGTCACCGCGCCGGCACAGCTCGACGATCTCGGCCTTGAACTCCGACGTGAACGAGCGGCGAGGGCGCGG
>NZ_BAAATR010000173.1:0-1177 GCF_039533515.1 Kitasatospora cystarginea
TGAGCTTCCCCCGAGATGCGGCGGATGGTGACAGCGGGTCAGATGGGCCTCATGAGAGGACCCGAGGCCATGGCCGCCCCGAAGAAGTACCCGCAGGAGTTGCGTGAGCGTGCGGTGCGGATGTACCGCGCCGCCGACCCGAAGCCCGTCATCCGCCGGATGGCCGAGGATCTCGGTGTCCACCCCGAGGCCCTGCGCAACTGGATCCGCCAGGCCGAGGCGGATGCCGGCGAACGCGACGACCGACTCACCACCGCCGAGCGCGAGGAACTCGCCGCCCTGCGCAAAGAGAACGCCCAGCTCAAGCGGGCGAACGAGGTACTACGGACGGCGTCGGCGTTTTTCGCGGCGCAACTCGACCCGACCCGGCCCAGGTGACGGCGCTCCTCGACGAGCACCCTCACCTGGGGGTCGAGTGCGTACTCCGGGAACTCGGCATCGCCTCCTCCACCTACTACCGGTGGCGCCGCGCCGAGCGGGAACCGTGTGAACGGCGCCGCCGCGATGCGGAGCTGACCGAGGAGATCACGCGGATCCACACCGACTCCGGCGGGATCTACGGCTCGCCGCGCGTCCACGCCACCCTCAAGCGCGAGGGTGTCCATGTCGGCCGCAAGCGCGTCGAACGCCTGATGCGCGACGCCGACCTGCAAGGGATCAGCCCACGCCGGGCGGGCAAAGGCTTCACCCGTCGCGACCCGGGCGCCGAGTCGGCACCGGACCTGGTGCGGCGCGACTTCACCGCACCCGCGCCCAACCGGCTGTGGGTCACCGACCTGACCATGGTCCCCACCGCCGAGGGGCCGCTGTGGCTCTCCGCGATCCGGGACGCCTTCTCCCGGCGGGTCGTGGCCTGGGAGACCTCCGCCCGCGCGGACGCCGACCTGGTCCTCACCTCGCTGGAGTACGCGCTGGCCAGCCGTGAGGTCGCTCCCGGCCAGCTCGTGCACCACGCCGACCACGGCTGTCAGTACACGTCCATCAAGCTCACAACTCGCCTCCTACGAGCGGGAATCCACGCATCCATGGGATCGATCGGGGACTCCTACGACAACGCCCTCGCCGAGAACCTGTGGATGCTGATCAAGACCGAGTGCATCCGCGGCCGCGTCTTCGACACCCGCGCCGAGGCGAACCTCGCGCTCTTCGAGTACCTCGACGGGTTCTACAACCCCCG
>NZ_BAAATR010000174.1:0-1152 GCF_039533515.1 Kitasatospora cystarginea
CCGGAACCCGCGGACCTTCACCTGGTCGTCGGTACGACCGAGGAACTCCAGATTCCCATCCTCACCCCACCGCACCAGATCGCCAGTGCGATACATCCGCGAACCCACCGGCCCGAACGGGTCCGCCACGAACCGCCCCGCCGTCAACCCCGGCCGGTTCAGATAACCACGCCCCAACCCCGCACCCGCAACGTACAACTCACCCCGCACACCAGCCGGCAACAGCTGCAGCGCACCATCGAGCACATACAACCGGGTATTGGCGACCGGCCGACCGATCACCGGACGCGGACTCGAACCCAACGGCGCGATCACCGAGTTGACCGTGCACTCCGACGGCCCGTACAAGTTGAGACAGGACACCCCGTCAGCCGACCGCAGCTGCTCCCACAGCTGCTCCGGGACGGCCTCACCACCCGTCGCGACCATCGCCGGACGCCACCGGCGATCACTCAACAACCCTCGTGAAACCAGCACTTGGAGATAGGAGGGGGTCGCACCGATGTAGTCGAGCCCGCAGCGCACGGCATACTCGACGAAGGCATCCGGATCCGTCCAGGTCGCATTGTCCAGCACGTGCAGCTCATGGCCCGCGAACAGACCGAACAGCTGGTCCCAGGCGGCATCGAACGACACCGACGTGGTCAGGCCCACCCGCAGCCGCTTCTGCGACGGGAACAACACCTGCCGCTGGTTGGCGAACAGGTTCCGCAGACCGCCATGAGTCGTCACCACACCCTTCGGCCGCCCGGTGGACCCGGAGGTGTAGATCACCTGCGCCGGGTGCCCCGGCTCGACGGCCACCTCCGGATCCACTACCGGGCAACCCGCCAGCAGTACAGCCGTGTCCGGGTCATCCAGCACCAGGCAGTCGGCCGGACCGGCATCACCCAGCCGGTCCCGCGTGCGGGCGTCGGTCACCAACACCGCCGGCCGCGCGTCGCCGAGCATGTACGCGATCCGCGCGGCCGGGTACTCCGGATCGACCGGAACATACGCCGCCCCCGCCTTCAGCACCCCGAGGATCGCCCCCACCAGCTCGGCCGACCGCGGCAAGGCCACCGCCACCAGCCGCTCCGGGCCCACCCCGCGGGCGATCAGGGCATGCGCCAGCCGGTTCGCCCGCGCGTCCAACTCCGCATACGTCAGCGA
>NZ_BAAATR010000175.1:0-1148 GCF_039533515.1 Kitasatospora cystarginea
TCCGCCGAGCCAGCGCCGAAGTCCGCGAGCGGGCCTGGAAGTTGGCCAGCGAGTCGGCCCCGGACATGGGCGGCGAGGTGATCGTCGATATCGACGGCGTGCTGGTCCTGGCGCACTCCGAGAAGGAACACGCCGCCAAGACCTGGAAGAGGACCTTCGGCCACCACCCGCTGTTCGCGTTCGTCGACCACGGCGGTGAGGGGTGCGGAGAGCCGGTTGCGGGCCTGCTGCGGCCCGGCAACGCGGGCAGCAACACCGCCAGCGACCACATCGCCGCCGCCCGCCTGGCCTTGGCCCAGCTGCCGAAGAAGTATCGGCGCGGACGGCGCACCCTCATCCGCACCGACTCCGGCGGCGGCACCCACAAGTTCCTCAACTGGCTCACCGCACGCGGAAGGTGGCTGTCCTACTCGGTGGGGATGACCATCACCGACGCCATCCACCAGGCCGTCCTGCTCGTGCCGGCCTCGGCCTGGACGCCCGCGATCGAGCCGGACGGCGAAGTCCGCGACGGCGCCTGGGTCGCCGAGCTCGCTGGGGATGTCCTCAAGGGCTGGCCGAATGGAATGCGGCTGATCGTCCGCAAGGAACGACCCCACCCCGGCGCCCAGTTGCGCTTCACCGATGCCGACGGGATGCGGCTGACCTGCTTCGCCACCAGCACCACCGACACCCCGATCGCCCAGCTGGAGCTGCGACACCGCCAGCGGGCCCGCGCCGAGGACCGCATCCGCGCTGCCCGCGACACCGGCCTGCGCAACCTGCCCCTTCACGATGCCGCGCAGAACCAGATCTGGTTGGAGATCGTCCAGCTCGCACTCGACCTGCTGGCCTGGATGCCGATGCTCGCCCTGACCGGTCCCGACCGCCGATGGGAGCCCAAGCGCCTGCGGCTGAGGCTGTTCTCCGCCGCCGCCCAACTCGTCACCACCGGCCGCCGCCGCGTGCTCCGCCTCGCCCGCCACTGGCCCTGGACCGACCTGATCACCAGCGCCTTCGAGCGCCTCCAGGCCCTACCGCGCCCGGGCTGACCAGCACCGAAGCCCTGTCCTGACGAGCAGCCGACCACCCCCGGAGCCGTGGAACCCGGCGCCCACCCGCGCGACAGCCGGGCCCTCGCCATACCCACAGGCACAAACAGCACGCCC
>NZ_BAAATR010000176.1:0-1133 GCF_039533515.1 Kitasatospora cystarginea
GGAAGGTGATGTTCCGTAGTTGCTGGAGGGCGGGGTGGCGGCGGCGGAGCCGGTTGAGGGTGGTGATCAGGGGGGTGAGGGTGTCGGGGCCGCTCCAGTCGCGGGGCCGCAGTTCGTACTTCTCGGAGTGCAGGTACTCCTCGGAGCCGGGATGGGCGGGCTGGTTCTCGCAGAGTTCGTAGCCGGCGTAGATACCCCAGGTGGGGGCGAGGGTGGCGGCGAGGGCGGCGCGGACGGCGAAGGCGGCGCGGCCGCCGGTCTGCAGGTACTCGGGCAGGATGTCGGGGGTGTTGGCGAAGAAGTTGGGGCGCATGTACGCGGCCGCGTCGCCGGCCAGTTCGGTGAGGTACTCGGTGAGTTCCCGCTTGGTGTTGCGCCAGGTGAAGTAGGTGTAGGACTGGTGGAAGCCGATCTTGCCGAGGGTGTGCATCATCGCGGGGCGGGTGAAGGCCTCGGCCAGGAAGAGCACGTCGGGGTCGGTGCGGGCGATGTCGGCGAGGACCTTCTCCCAGAAGAGGACCGGTTTGGTGTGCGGGTTGTCGACACGGAAGATGCGCACGCCGTGGGCCATCCAGTGGCGCAGGACGCGCAGGGTCTCCTTGACCAGGCCGTCGAGGTCCTGGTCGAAGTTGACGGGGTAGATGTCCTGGTACTTCTTGGGCGGGTTCTCGGCGTAGGCGATGGTGCCGTCCAGGCGGTGGCTGAACCACTCGGGGTGTTTGTTGACCCAGGGGTGGTCGGGGGAGCACTGGAGGGCGAAGTCGAGGGCGACCTCCAGGCCGAGGGCGGTGGCCTCGGCGACGAAGTGGTCGAAGTCCTCGATGGTGCCGAGGTCGGGGTGGACGGCGTCGTGGCCGCCTTCGGGTGAGCCGATGGCCCAGGGGGAGCCGACGTCGTCGGGGCCGGCGGTGAGGGTGTTGTCAGGGCCCTTCCGATAGGCGCGTCCGATCGGGTGGATCGGGGGCAGGTAGACGACGTCGAATCCCATGGCGGCGATGGCGGGGAGGCGTTCGGCGGCGGTGCGGAAGGTGCCGGAGACCGGTGGGAGGTTGCCGTCCGGGTCCACCACCGCGCCCTCCGAGCGCGGGAAGAACTCGTACCAGGACCCGAACAGCGCCCGCTGCCGGTCCACC
>NZ_BAAATR010000177.1:0-1128 GCF_039533515.1 Kitasatospora cystarginea
AAGACCCTGGGGTGGAGGACACCCGCCGAAGTCTTCAACGAGCAGCTACTGTTGATCCAACAGGACGGTGTTGTTGCAACGACGGGTTGAACCTGGGGAATACAGCAGCGAGGCCTACAACGACCTGTGCGATCGGCTCGGCGTCGTCCAGTCCATGGGGCGTGTCGGGTCGGCGCTGGACATCTGAAGATCGCGAC
The DNA here is from genome assembly GCF_039533515.1 of Kitasatospora cystarginea. Lineage (NCBI taxonomy): Bacteria > Bacillati > Actinomycetota > Actinomycetes > Kitasatosporales > Streptomycetaceae > Kitasatospora > Kitasatospora cystarginea. The sequence continues at coordinate 198 of NZ_BAAATR010000177.1, forward strand.
CTGGATCACGGACTTCTACAACACCCGCCGTCGGCACAGCGTGGCCAACGACTCACCGCCCATGGAGTTCGAACGGATCATCAACAAGGCACGACCGAGGCCCATCAGGGGGCCAAGGCCGCACAGCGGAAGACTCCACGATTACAGGGGATTGACAGCTGCGGCGTCCGTGGTGTCCGTGCCGGTGCTGTTCACCGCCTGTGCCGGGCGGGGTCGCTAATGGTGGACGGCGGCCTCACCGTGCGCGGGACCGGGTGTACGGCCCTCGGGCGGCGGACCGGTCGGTTCCGGGGCCGGCTATGGTGGGGGTGGGGCGCCGCAGGCGGGTCAGGGTGGTCACGGCAAGTGTGACGAGGGCGGTCAGGCAGAGCCAGGCGAAGGTGTCGCCGATCCCGGCTGCACCCCTAGGTCCTGCGCGACCTCCGCGGCCGACTTCCCGGTCTCCGCCACGATCCGTACCGCCCCCGCGCGGAACTCCGCGTCGTACGAGCGCCTCTCCCCGCCATGACCCTCAACTTCCCCTCTGGTCACAACTCCACGCTACGAGGGGAATGTCATCCGGGATCATCCTGCTCCACCGACCCGACTACTACGAGAAGGAATCCCCCCGAGCCGGCGAAGCCGACGCCATCGTCGCCAAGAACCGCATGGGCAGCACCTTCACCGCCACCCTGGCGTTCCAGGGCCACTACTCCCGCTTCGTCGACATGACTCGCGACATGACCTGATCGTTGAACAGGTCCGAGAAAAGCCCTGAGTGCCCCTCAGGGCGCCTGAAGATCCCGCCCGCACCCGCAGGGCGGGCGGGACCGTGATTGCCCTGTGGACGACGATCTAGTGCCGTGACCGCATAGGTTCGCCGGGTTGCTTGATCAGGCGGCGAGGGCGGGTCTGCCGCCCCAGCGGATTCCTTTCTCGCTGCGGATGCGGG
>NZ_BAAATR010000178.1:0-1104 GCF_039533515.1 Kitasatospora cystarginea
CTAGGGCCTGTGTGATGTTGTGATCAATCAGCGGTCAGCAGGAGATCATCGATCCAGATCATCGAGGCGCGGAGGTGAAGGCCGGCGAGGTAGCTTTCCGGGCTCTTGTCATACCGGGTCGCGATGCCTCGCCAGGCCTTCAGTTTGTTGAAAAGGCGCTCGACTGTGTTCCGTTCCTTGTAGAGCTCGGCGTCGAAGCTGACAGGCCGACCGCCTCGGCTGCCCTTCTTCTTCCGGTTGGCAGCCTGGTCCTTCTTCTCCGGGATGACCGCCTTGATGCGGCGTTCACGCAGGTGGACACGGTTGCCGCGGGACGAGTAGGCCTTGTCGCCGGCGACCGCGTCGGGTCGGGTGCGGGGACGGCCGACGGGTCCGCGGACCCGGACCTTCTTGAGTACGGGGATGAACTGTGGACTGTCCGCGGCCTGCCCCTCGGTCAGGATGAACACCAGCGGTCGGCACTTCCGGTCGCCGGCGCCATGGATCTTGCTCGTCTGCCCGCCCCTGGAGCGCCCGAGTAGAGCAGCTTTCAGCCGGAGCTTGCGCCGACGCCGGATTCGTCGCCGCTCTTCCCGTTCCGGGTCGTCTGCGGCGTCGTGCCCGTCTTGTCCTTCCGGGTCGCCCCCTTTTGCCGGGCCTTCTCCGCCTCGTCGGCAGCTTTCTCCAGGGCGGTCATGGCATCGCAATCGAGGCGCATCCCGGCGGCGTCGTGGTGTGCCCGGACGGTGGTGGAGTCCACGCTAACCAGGGAAAGGTCCACCTCACCCCGCTTCGCGGCCTCCGCGATCAGCCCCTCCAGCAGGGCTTCGAAGACGCCGGCGTCCCTCCAGACCCGAAAGCGACCGTAGACGGTCGGCCAGGGACCGAACTCGGAGGGCATCTCCCGCCACTGGGCGCCGGAGCGAAACCGCCAGATCACGCCCTCGAACTGATCCCGCAGCCTCTCGGGGTACGGGCCGTACTCGCCGATCGGCAAGTACGGCTCGATGAACGTCCACTGCTCGTCGGTGAGTTGCCTACGCGTCACACACAGCGTCCTACCGGATTCCGCCTTCGGGCGGGCACGAAACCGCAATATTGATCACGACATCACACAGGCCCTAG
>NZ_BAAATR010000179.1:0-1101 GCF_039533515.1 Kitasatospora cystarginea
CCAGCATCCCGGACGCACCGGACACCAGGACCGTACCGCTCGCATCGAACACCGGCCCGGCCGTGTCGGACACCGCCGCCACCCGCGCCAGGCGCGGTGCGCGCAACGCGCCGCCGCGCACGGCGAGTTCGGGCTCACCGGCAGCCAGTGCGGCCGACAGCGCCTCGCGGGAGAAGTCGCCGCCGTCCACGTCCAGCAACACCACGCGGTCCGGGTTCTCGGCCTGTGCGGAACGCGCCAGGCCCCAGACGGGGGCGTGCACGAGGTCGTCGCCGCCGGCCACCGCACCGCGGGTCACCAGCACCAGGCGGGAGGAGGCGAACCGCTCGTCCGCCAGCCACTCCTGAAGCGTGGCGAGCACACCGTGCAGCACGGCCCGGACGGCCGGGGCGGTGTCCGCGGCCGAGTCGGCCAGCGACGCGAAGACCGCGTCGGGAACCGCCACGCCGCCGTCCACGGCCGCGCCCAGCGCCGCCAGATCGGCGAACGATTCGGCACCGGTGCCGGCCGCTCCGAGAGCGTCCGCGCCGAGCACCGCCCAGCGGCCCGCGGGTGCGGCCGAGACCGGGAGCGAGGTCCACTCCACCCGGAACAGCGACTCCACGAAGCCGCCGCCGGCACCGCGCACCTGCTCCGCGGCGATCTCACGGGAGACCAGCGACTCGACCGAGGCGACCGGCTGCCCGGACTCGTCGGCGAGCAGCAGCGAGGCGGTGTCCTCGTTGATCTCGGAGAGCCGCAGGCGCAGCGCGGCGGCACCGGTCGCGTAGAGGGTCACACCGTTCCACGAGAACGGGATGCGGGCCTGTCGGGGGCCGTCAGCGCCTTCGGGGCCGGTGATGTCCAGGCCGAGGGCGTGCAGTGCGGCGTCCAACAGCGCGGGGTGCAGGCCGTAGCGGGCGGCGTCCTCGTGCTCGCTCTCGGGCAGGCGGAGTTCGGCGTACACGTCGCCGTCCTTGCGCCAGGCGGCGCGCAGGCCCTGGAACACCGGACCGTACCCGAAACCGGCAGCGGCCAGCCGCTCGTACAGGTCCTCGACCTCGACCGCGACCGCCCCGGCCGGGGGCCACTCCCCCAGCTCGAACGATGCCACGGCCGCAC
>NZ_BAAATR010000180.1:0-1041 GCF_039533515.1 Kitasatospora cystarginea
CCGCGGTCCTTGAAGTACTCGTCCCGCAGGGCCTCGGCGAGGATCGCTTCCTGCTGGGCCTGGGGGGCTCCGGCGTCGCGGGCCTCGTACAGCCGCCGCGCCACGTCGCCGGGCATCTTCTGGCTGATCATCCGGGGGCGGGGGTCGTCGGTGGAACCGCCGGCCGCGCTGTAGCCGAAGGTCGCCTGGATGTGGAGCATGAAGCCGCGCTGCTCGGCGTCGCGGCGCACCCGCTTCTTCACCCGCGGCTGCCAGGCCGCCCGGACCGCCCGCTCGACCTTCGCCGCGTTGGCCTTCGTCATGGGGATGTCGCCGGTCAGCTCGCCCTCGGCCAGGGCGGTCAGGGCGTGGGCCCAGCGCTGGGCGGTGCGCACCGAGACGCCGACGGCCTGGGCGAGCCGCTTGGTGTCGTTCTTGGCGACCTTCTCCCACAGGAACTTGACCCGGGTGTTCAGGTGTACCGGGATGGGGCGGGTGCGCTCGGCCCGCTCCAGGCCCTCGTCGATCTCCCGGCTCATGGGGCATCAGGTCCTTCCCTCGCCCCGGCCGGGGCGAACTCGAGTAATCGGGGCGGCGCACCGACCGGGTGTCGGCAGGCCGCACGGGGCACGGCTACTCGTCGGCGGAGACGACTCCGCCGGCCTTCATGTGCCGGGCCGGGTTGGCACCATCCGCGATCAGCTCGGCGATCTCGGCCATCGGCCGCGAGCCCTCGTGCTTCACGTGCCCCGGGCTGACGCCCAGGCGCAGCGAGGTGGTGAGGGTGCCGTCGGGCTTGGTGAGGATGTCCAGGGCGCCGGGGCCGGGGGCGGCGAAGACGGCGCAGTCGGAGAGGACTGCGATGGCATGCAGGCCGGTGTCGGCGGCCATCTTGCGGAGCTTGCGGTGCATGTTGACGGTGGCGGTGTCGATGACCAGGGCGCGCATCAGCGGGTCCCAGGTCGGCCGGTCCAGTGCCGGCCAGCGCTCGCCTGGCTTGTAGCCGTGGCCGCGCGGGCGCTCGCGCATCTTCCCGATGGTGCCCTTGGCGGTCTGCTTGAT
>NZ_BAAATR010000181.1:0-999 GCF_039533515.1 Kitasatospora cystarginea
ACGCCAACCACGCGACGGCCGAACAAGTGAACCTGAAACCCCGCCAACCCCTTCTGACCAGCTGATCAGCACCTCCCGCACGCCGGGGGAAGCTCACATGTCATCGGCGGCGGTGTCCGTATGTGAGCCTGCCCCAGGCCGGTAGCCTCGTCAGCCGCGTCGCCGAGGGCGAAGGCCTGGCCCGGGCGGCGAAACCCGCGTTCGAAGGCCGGGCCCGCCGCTTCAGGCTGCGGCCAGGTCCGCGCGGCCGAACAGCAGGGCATAGCCGCGGGGCAGGTGGGCGAGGAGGCGGTCGGTGAGGTGGTCGTCGGTGAGGGTGGCGAGGGCGGCCAGGACGGAGGAGGCGTCCCAGCGGGCTGCGGTGAGGCTGGTGCCCAGGGTGTGGGCGAGGGTTTCGACGAAAGCGGGGGCGGTGACGGGGCTAGGCAGGGGGATCTGGGCGGCAAAGACGGCGCGGGCTCGCTCGGGCAGGGCAGGCGAGATCGCAGCGTTCATCTCCGGTGAGCTGGGAGCCGAGGACGGCCAGGACGGCGTCGAGGACGCGTTCGGCTTCCTCGTCGCTGGGGTAGCGGCCGGCTGTGCGGACCTGCTGGAGAAGCGGCGGTAGCGGGTCATGTCGGGCGGCCTTCCGGGGTGGGGCCGCGCGGTCGGCGCGGCGGCGCTGAGCGGGTCAGGGGCGGTGGCCGGCCCGTGGGCGGCCAAAGAGCAGGTCGTAGCCGGGTGGGAGCTGAAACAGGACGCGGTCCATGAGCTCATCGCCGGCGCCGTCGGCGACGGTGGACAGGACGGCGCCAATGTCCCACAAGGCGGTGGTCTCGGTGGCGCCCTCGATCCAGGCGGCCGTGGCGCGCACGAACCGTTCGGGGGTGAGCGGTTCGGCGGCCTGGAGGGGGTTGAGCAGGACTAGGCAGTGTCCTGGCGATCAGTTGAGTCGTTGATATGACTATGGGGTGTAGGAGTGATCTGACGGATGCCCAGTGGGAGCGCCTGGCGCCGCTT
>NZ_BAAATR010000182.1:0-995 GCF_039533515.1 Kitasatospora cystarginea
GCCTCGATCACGCTCACCGCGTTGATCGCCCGCGAGCTGGGCGCCGGGCGCGGCGGGCAGGTGCTCGCGGCAGGGGCGGCGGCCTGCTCGGGCTACGTGCTGGGCAACGGCCACCTGCTCTCCACCGCGACCTTCGACCTGACCGCCTGGCTGACGATCATCCTGCTGACGCTCCGCCTGTCGCGTACCGGGGAGGCCCGCTGGTGGCCGCTGCTCGGCGTGGCGGTCGGGATCGCGCTGCTGAACAAGCTGCTGGTCCTCGGGCTGCTCGTGGTCCTGGCGGCGGGCACCCTGACAGCCGGGCCGCGCGGCCTCTTCGTGCCCCGGCCGCGCACCCTGGTCGGCCCGCTGACCGCGCTGCTCGCCGCGCTCCCGTTCGCGCTGCCCGTCCTGTGGTGGCAGGCCGCGCACGGCTGGCCCGAGCTGACGGTCGCCCAGGGGCTCAGCGCCGCCGGCGGAGTGGGCGGGCGGCTGCTCGTCCTTCCTATGCAGGTGCTCCAGTTCTCCCCGCTGCTGGCGCCCCTGTGGCTGACCGGGCTGAGCCGGCTGCTGCGCCGGTCGGAGCTGCGCTGGGCCCGGCCGGTCGCGGTGGCGTGGGTGATGCTCTGCCTGCTGGTGATGGCGGGGGGTGGCAAGGCGTACTACCCGATTCCGCTGCTGTACGCGATCACCGCAGCCGGCTGCGAGCCGTGCGCCCACTGGGCCAGCGAGCACCGCGCCAAGCTCGCCGGCGGACTGCTCGCGGCCCTGCTCACCAGCGCCCTGGCCGCCCTGCCGGTGCTTCCCGCCTCGGCGCTGGCCGTGCCGATGACCGTCGACCCCGACATCGGTGAAGAGGTCGGCTGGCCGGAGCTCGCGCGTGCCACCGCCACCGGCTGGGCGGCCATCCCCGCCGAGCAGCGGGCCACCGCCGTGCTGCTGACCTCGAACTACGGCGAGGCCGGAGCCCTCGCGCAGTACGGGCCCGCCCTCGGCCTGCCATCCCCGTACTCCGG
>NZ_BAAATR010000183.1:0-992 GCF_039533515.1 Kitasatospora cystarginea
GGACCGGCGTGAACACCGCGTCCTCGCTCACGCACTCCTGCCCCATCGCGGAGAGCGTCCCGTCCGGGCCCAACTCCAGGAAGGTACGGACGCCTTCGCGCTCCAGGACCTGCACCGCATCGTGGAAGCGGACCGCCTCCCGGACGTGCCGCACCCAGTACTCGGCGGTGCGCAGCTCGTCGGTGAGCTTCCCGGTGAGGGTGGAGACGATCGGGATGCCGGGCTCGCCGTAGGCAAGCCCCTCGGCGACGGTGCGGAACTCCGCGAGCATCGGCTCCATCAGCGGCGAGTGGAACGCGTGGCTGACGGTGAGCCGCTTGGTCTTCCGCCCCTGGGCCGCCAGCTTCTCCGCGACCTCCAGCACAGCCTGCTCGGCACCCGAGATCACCACCGACGACGGCCCGTTGACCGCCGCGATGCCCACCTCGCCGGAGACGAACGGCAGCACCTCGTCCTCGGACGCCTGCACCGCCACCATCGCACCACCAACCGGCAGCGCCTGCATCAGGCGGCCGCGAGCCGCCACCAGCTTGGCCGCATCCGTGAGCGAGAGCACACCCGCCACATGCGCGGCGGCCAGCTCGCCGATCGAGTGCCCGGCCAGGAAGTCCGGCCGCACACCCCACGACTCCACCAGCCGGAACAGCGCCACCTCGATCGCGAACAGCGCCGGCTGGGTGTACCCGGTCTGATCCAACTCCTCGCTGCCGAAAACCACCTCACGCAGCGGACGCTCCAGATGCCCGTCCAGCTCCGCACACACCGCGTCGAAAGCCTCGGCGAAATGCGGGAAGGTCTCGTACAGCTCCCGGCCCATACCGGCCCGCTGGCTCCCCTGCCCCGCGAACAGGAACGCCACCCGACCGGCCGTACCGGCCACGCCGACCACCGACCGCGCCGCAGACTCACCCCGCGACAACGCCTCCAGACCCGCACAGAGCTCGTCCTGCCCCGAACCCACCAGCACAGCCCGGTGCTCGAACACCGAACGC
>NZ_BAAATR010000184.1:0-979 GCF_039533515.1 Kitasatospora cystarginea
TGCGACGACGATCTTCGCGGAGGTGGTGGCGCGGCTGGGAGCGGCCGCGTTAGAGCTTGCGAAGTCCACTGAGGACCCTTTCGAGCAGCGTGACGTCGGGCTGGTTGCCGGATTCACCGCCGGCAGCGGGCTGGTGGATGGCTACTAAGCCTGCCTCGGCCAGGTCGGCCACGAGGATCCGGGCCACCCCCAGGGGGATGGACAGCAGTGCGGAGACCTCGGCGACGGACTTGACCTCGGTGCAGAGGGTGCAGATCCGCTGGTGCTCGGGCAGCATCGTGGCCAGGCGTTCGGGGGCGACGCTGGCGGAGACCAGTGCCTCCAGCGCCAGTTCGTACCGTGGCCTGGTGCGGCCGCCGGTCATCGCGAACGGCCGGATCAGCGGTCCCGAGTCGTCGTCGTCCAACTCCTCGGCGTAGCCGGGCTCCTCGGCCTGTTCGGGGAAGTCCGCCGGGCCCGGGTAGGCCGGCTGGCCGGGCCCGCGCTGGGCGAACTGCGGCTGGTCGTAGACCTGGTGGCCGTACGGCTGGGGAGGCGGCTGTTGATGGTCCATCAACTGCTGCTGGTAGCCGAGTTGGCCGGGGTGCGGCTGGCCCGCGGGGTCGGGGTGCCGACCGTGGCCGACACCGGGCGCCCCGAAAGCGTCATGGCCGGTGCCGGGGTACGGAACGCCATACTGACCGCTGCGGTCATCGGGCGGGGTCACGGTTCCTCTCCTCACTTGGTGCGGCGGTGCGGTGCGAGCTCAGCCGCAGGGGCCGAGCAGGTGGTGCGAAAGCCGTACAACGCCCGGTCCCGGGACCGTGATTGACACGGTCCCGGGACGGGCCGGAGGTCTTTCGAATACCGAGAAGGTATCCGACGAACCGTCAGTGCAGGAGACTGCCCTGGAGTTCCGCGCGGAGTGCGGGGGTGAGGACGGCCCCGGCACGGTCGACGAGGAGGGCCATCTCGTAGCCGACCAGACCGATGTCGGAGT
>NZ_BAAATR010000185.1:0-969 GCF_039533515.1 Kitasatospora cystarginea
ACTCCGACATCGGTCTGGTCGGCTACGAGATGGCCCTCCTCGTCGACCGTGCCGGGGCCGTCCTCACCCCCGCACTCCGCGCGGAACTCCAGGGCAGCCTGCTGCACTGAGCCACCGCACCCAGAGCCGGGCCCGGTCGGGCCGAGCCCGGCGCCCACCCAGAGCTGGTCCCGGAATTCGGTAGCGCAAGGAGGAGTCTTGACTTCCTCCCAGCCCCCAAGGAGGCAGGGAGTCCGCCGGTCATCCGGCGGGCCCTCCCGCCTCCGCGCCGACCGACTCCGGGACGAACCCAAGCCGAGCTCTCGCACCAGCTCCGCAGGTCTTTCCCGACGCCGTCCAGGCGCCGGGACCAGCCGCCACCCGGTGGCGGCTGAAAGTCCACAGCACACCACTGAATGCGCAGCGTCATCCGGTGCATTCGCGGCCCGCTCCCAACGGTACGAGCCGCACTCGGCCCTAGCTAGGAGACGAACATGACCCCGCCCCCGACACCCGGCTCATACGGCAACGGGTACGGCAGTGGCTACGGCGGCCAGCAGGCCGGCGGCTACGGTGGCCAGCAGTCCGACGGCTACGAGCAGCAGCCGCTGGTCCGTCCGTACGCGATGACCGGTGGCCGTACCCGGCCCAGGTACCAGCTGGCGATCGAGGCGCTGATCTCGAGCACCGGCGGCCCCGAGCGCACGGCCGGCATGCTGCCGGAGCACCAGCGGATCGTGGCACTGTGCCGGGACGTCAAGTCGGTGGCGGAGATCTCGGCGCTCGCCGGGGTTCCGCTCGGGGTCGCCCGCATTCTCGTCGCGGACCTGGCCGAGGCCGGTCTTGTCGCCATCCACCAGCCCGCTGCTGCGGGCGAGTCGGGCGGTACGCCTGACGTCACGCTGCTCGAAAGGGTCCTCAGTGGACTTCGCAAGCTCTAACGCGGCCGCTCCCAGCCGCGCCACCACCTCCGCGAAGATCGTCGTCGCA
>NZ_BAAATR010000186.1:0-957 GCF_039533515.1 Kitasatospora cystarginea
TGGCGATCGTGCGTGGTTCGGCGATCAACCAGGACGGTGCGTCGAACGGTCTGACCGCGCCGAACGGTCCCTCGCAGCAGCGGGTGATCCGCCAGGCCCTGGCGTCGGCCGGTCTGACGGCCGCCGAGGTCGACGCGGTCGAGGCGCACGGTACGGGCACGCGGCTTGGTGACCCGATCGAGGCCCAGGCCCTGCTCGCCACCTACGGTCAGGAGCACTCGGACGGCCGTCCGCTGCTGCTCGGTTCGGTGAAGTCCAACATCGGTCACACCCAGGCCGCGGCCGGTGTCGCCGGTGTGATCAAGATGGTGCTCGCGATGCAGCACGGTGTGCTGCCGCAGACGCTGCACGTGGACGAGCCGACCCCGCACGTGGACTGGGCGGCGGGTGCGGTCTCGCTGCTTACCGAGACCACGGACTGGCCGGAGACCGGCCGTCCGCGCCGGGCGGGTATCTCCGCCTTCGGCGTCAGCGGGACCAACGCGCACACGATCCTGGAGCAGGCTCCGGCCGCCGAGGAGACGGTCACCGAGGTGACGGTCGCGCCGTCGGTGCTGCCGCTGGTGGTGTCGGCGAAGAGCGAGGCGGCACTCCTGGCGCAGGCCGCAGAGCTCCAGTCGCGAGTCGAGACCGACCCCGAGCTGACCGTCACCGACCTCGGCTACTCGCTGGCGACGACGCGGGCGGGCTTCGAGTACCGCGCAGCCGTTGTGGCGGGTGAGCGTGCGGAGTTCCTGCGGGGGCTGGGTGCGCTGGCTTCGGGTGAGTCTGCCGGGAACCTGGTGCAGGGCTCGGTGGTCGAGGGCCGGACGGCGTTCCTGTTCACGGGCCAGGGCAGCCAGCGGGCCGGGATGGGCCGCGAGTTGTACGAGGCCTTCCCGCTGTTCGCGGACGCGTTGGACGAGGTGTTCGCGCACCTGGACCAGTACCTGGACCGTTCGCTGCGCGAGGTGGTGT
>NZ_BAAATR010000187.1:0-945 GCF_039533515.1 Kitasatospora cystarginea
TGGCGATCGTGCGTGGTTCGGCGATCAACCAGGACGGTGCGTCGAACGGTCTGACCGCGCCGAACGGTCCCTCGCAGCAGCGGGTGATCCGCCAGGCGCTGGCGTCGGCCGGTCTGACGGCCGCCGAGGTCGACGCGGTCGAGGCGCACGGTACGGGCACGCGGCTTGGTGACCCGATCGAGGCGCAGGCCCTGCTCGCCACCTATGGCAGGGGTCGCGACGAGGCCTCGCCGCTGCTGCTGGGTTCGGTGAAGTCGAACATCGGTCACACCCAGGCCGCGGCCGGTGTCGCCGGTGTGATCAAGATGGTGCTGGCGATGCAGCACGGTGTGCTGCCGCAGACGCTGCACGTGGACGAGCCGACCCCGCACGTGGATTGGGCGGCGGGTGCGGTCTCGCTGCTTACCGAGACCACGGACTGGCCGGAGACCGGCCGTCCGCGCCGGGCGGGTATCTCCGCCTTCGGCATCAGCGGGACCAACGCGCACACGATCCTGGAGCAGGCTCCGGCCGTCGAGTCCGTAGCCGTCGAGGCGACCGTGTCGCCGTCGGTGCTGCCGGTGGTGGTGTCGGCCAAGGGTGAAGCGGCGCTGCGGGCGCAGGCCGAGCGGCTGCTGTCGGCCGGTGAGCTTGAACTTCTCGATGTGGCCTACTCGTTGGCGATGGGCCGGGCGGCGCTGGAGCGTCGTGCGGTGGTCGTCGCCGAGGATCGTGCGGAATTCCTGCGGGGGCTGGGTGCGCTGGCTTCGGGTGAGTCTGCCGGGAACCTGGTGCAGGGTTCGGTGGTAGAGGGCCGGACGGCGTTCCTGTTCACCGGGCAGGGCAGCCAGCGGGCCGGGATGGGCCGTGAGTTGTACGAGGCCTTCCCGCTGTTCGCGGACGCGTTGGACGAGGTGTTCGCGCACCTGGACCAGTACCTGGACCGTTCGCTGCGCGAGGTGGTGT
>NZ_BAAATR010000188.1:0-881 GCF_039533515.1 Kitasatospora cystarginea
CCTGCGGGTACTTCTTCGGGGCGGCCATGGCCTCGGGTCCTCTCATGAGGCCCATCTGACCCGCTGTCACCATCCGCCGCATCTCGGGGGAAGCTCAATGCTGTCCGTGGCGCCCTCACACGCCGGTGCCGTGGTCGGCGAACTGGCGGCGCTGCCGTCCGCCCTCATCCTGCCGTCCGGCCCGCACGACACCATCGCCGCGGTCGCCGGCATCCTGGGCGCGAAGCTCAACCAGCGCCACAGGCCCGGCGAACAGGGCGACGACCAGGACGGCTGCGGCTGCAGCATCGAGCTGGACAGGGACGGGGAACCCTGGGTGTTCACCCGGGGCAACTCCTACTGGTACCTGCTGGCACTCATCATCAGCCTGTTTCTGAACCTCGGCGGGTGCTGAACGCACCCCGCCGGCGTTCGAGTTCTGGGTCGTGCGGCAGGATGTGCGGACACGTAGCTGCGGATGGGGGCGCCAAGTGACCGAGGCATCAATGGAGTTGCTGGCCGAGTTGGTGGTGGACAGCGTGGTGCCGCTGTACCCCGTGGTCTCGCCGGACGGTTGCCTGGTCGCCTACGCGGTGAGGACCGTTGGTGTCAGAGAGCGCTTGGTGAGTGCACTGTGGGTGGCGGAAGCCGCCGGTGGTTCGGCCCTGCGGCAGTTGACGGACGGTAGCGCGTGGGTCGGGGCTCCGCAGTGGGCTCCGGACTCGGGGTCGTTGTACTTTGTCACTGGTCGGCAGTTGCACCGTCTGCGGCTCGGTGACGGGCTGGCGGAGGCGGTGACCGCTTGGCGCGGCGGCGTCGCCGGTTTTCGGCCGCTGGCCGACGGCCGGACGGTCGCTATGGCTGCCGTCGATGAACCGGACGCCGAGGCCGAGCGGCGGCGG
>NZ_BAAATR010000189.1:0-879 GCF_039533515.1 Kitasatospora cystarginea
TGGACCTTAGACAAGCCCTATCGTCGCAGGTCAGCGGCACTCCTCAGTCTTTTGATCACGCCTCGGACAGCCCTGCTCGTGAAAGCGCGAGGCTAAGCCAGACCAGACATCTGCCATCCCACCAACTCTGTCACCGTTCCGTGGAGTCGACCCCGCGCCACTGTTGGCCCATATCGCCAATCTCGAAGCGGCGCTCGCCGCCGCACAGAGTGGTGCCGACGTGATCGATCTCAGCGACCAGCGCGCCTTGCAGGACGTCGGCATCTACCGCTACCACCATCCTCTGGAGAACGCGGCGGCCTATAAGGACCGGCTGCGCAGTCTCGAAGGCCAGATCGACGACGTCATCAAGAGCAGCCGCGCGATCCTCGCCGCCGACATGTTCACCTTCGACGGATCTCTAGCCCGAGGACGGAAACTTGTCGGCGATCTGTCCAAGCTGATGCTGCGGGCCTACAACTCCGAGGCCGACAACTGCGTGCGCTCGCTGAGGTCAGGGAACGTGCGCACCGCACAGAAGCGGCTGGAGTCGGCGGTCACGGCGATCGAGAAGCTCGGGGCAATCATGGAGATGCGGATCAACCCCGAGTATCACGCTCTGCGAGTCGCTGAGCTCGAGCTGACTGCTGACTTCCAGATAAAGGTGCAGGAAGAGCGCGAACATGCTCGCCAGGAGCGCCAGCTTCTCCGCGAACAGCGCCGGGCTGAGCAGGAGTTGGCTGCCGAGAGGGAGCGACTCGAGAAAGAACGAGCGCACTACATCAGCGTCCTGGCATCCCTCCGTGCTAACCTCGCGCTTTCACGAGCAGGGCTGTCCGAGGCGTGATCAAAAGACTGAGGAGTGCCGCTGACCTGCGACGATAGGGCTTGTCTAAGGTC
>NZ_BAAATR010000190.1:0-844 GCF_039533515.1 Kitasatospora cystarginea
CTGCTGCGCAAGTCGCTCACGGTGCTGGTGTGCCTGGCGGTGATCGCCTTCATGGCCGGCTACGCGATGGCCGGTCGGGTGCTGCGTCCGCTGGGGCGGATCACCCGGACCGCGCGCGAGGTGGTCTCCTCCGACCTGCACCGCCGGATCCAGCTGGACGGTCCGGACGACGAGCTCAAGGAGCTGGCCGACACCTTCGACGAGATGCTCGACCGCCTGGACCGCTCCTTCGACTCGCAGCGGCGGTTCGTCGCCAACGCCTCGCACGAGCTGCGCACCCCGCTCGCGATCAACCGCACCCTGCTGGAGGTCCAGCTCTCCGACCCGAACGCCGCCCCCGATCTGCAGCAACTCGGCCGGACCCTGCTCGCCACCAACGAGCGCAGCGAGCAGTTGGTGGAGGGGTTGCTGCTGTTGGCGCGCAGTGACAACGAGCTGACCGACCGGCGGCCGGTGGAGCTGTCGGAGGTGGCCACCCGGGCGTTGGAGCAGACCCGGGCGGAGGCGGTGACCCGGGAGGTGGAGCTGCGTTCGACGCTGACGCCGGTGGCGGTGTCGGGGAACGGGGTGCTGCTGGAGCGGATCGCGCTGAACCTGCTGCAGAACGCGGTGCGCTACAACGCGCCGGGCGGCTGGGTGGAGATCACCACCACGGTGGTGGCCGGCGGCGCGGGTGAACTGGTGGTGTCCAACACCGGTCCGGTGGTGCCCGGTTACGAGCTGGAGCACATCTTCGAGCCGTTCCGCCGGGTCAAGGGCGCCGACCGCACCCGCAGCGACAAGGGCGTCGGGCTCGGCCTGTCCATCGTCCGCTCGGTGGTCCGGGCGCACGGCGGCGCCATCG
>NZ_BAAATR010000191.1:0-837 GCF_039533515.1 Kitasatospora cystarginea
CTTGCCGGTCGGTCTTAATCGAGTGCGAGAGTCCCGGTCCGGGTGATACAAGGTCTGCGTGACTGAGCATCTCTACTTCCCCACCCTGCTGCGGATGATTGACGAGCGGTCCGCCGCGTTCCGCGCCGCCGTCGCCGCGGCCCCCAGCCTCGACGCCGACGTCCCGTCCTGCCCGGGCTGGACGCTGTACGACCTGGCGAACCACCTCAGTGAGGGGGACCGCTTCTGGGCCTACATCGTGCTGAACACCGCGCCGGGCGACGAGCGGCCGAGCAAGGACGGGCTGGCGGCGCCCAGGGAGCGCGAGGCCCTCATAACCTGGCTGGCCGACTCGACGGAGCAGCTGCTTACTGCTCTGCGCGAGGCCGGCCCGGACCGGGGCTGCTGGGCCTGGTGGGAGCCGCTGGCCTCGCCGCACACGGTGGCCGCCGTTGCCCGCCGCCGCGTCCCGGAGTCGCTGATCCACACCTACGACGCCCAGCTGGCCTCCGGTACCCCGCAGGAGCTGCCGACGACCGAGGCGGTCGACGCCATCGAGGAGTTCCTCGCCACCGTCTGCACCGTCACGGTCCCGTGGCCGGGCGAGCCCGCCACCATGGACTACCACGCAGCCGAGGCTGGCTCCTGGCGCCAGACGGTGGACGCCGCCGGTTCCCGCTTCACCCGCCTCACCGCGGCGGAAGCCGCCGAGAGCAAGCCCACCGCCGCCATCTACGGCACGGCGAGCGAGATGGCCCTGCTCATGTACATGCGCATCCCGGCCGGCTCGCTGCGGATGGAGGGCGACGCCGACCTGCTCCAGCAGCTGCAGGACTGGGACTAAGACCGACCGGCAAA
>NZ_BAAATR010000192.1:0-809 GCF_039533515.1 Kitasatospora cystarginea
CCGGCAGCGGCCAGCCGCTCGTACAGGTCCTCGACCTCGACCGCGACCGCCCCGGCCGGGGGCCACTCCCCCAGCTCGAACGATGCCACGGCCGCACCGGCCGCCAGCACACCCGTGGCGTGCCGCGTCCACGGCTCCTCCGCCGCGGCCTCCTCCGAACGCGAGTGCAGACTCAGGGCCCGACGGCCCGACTCGTCAGCCGCGCCCAGCGCCAGCCGCAACTGCACACCGCCGCGCTCGGGCAGCACCAGCGGAGCAGCCAGCGTCAGCTCCTCCAGCACCCCGCAACCGACCTGGTCACCCGCCCGGATCGCCAGCTCCACGAACGCGGTCCCCGGCAGCAGCACACTGCCCATCACCGCATGATCAGCCAGCCACGGGTGCGACTGCACCGACAGCCGGCCCGTGAACACCACACCGTCCGAATCCGGCAGCTCCACACTCGCACCCAGCAGCGGATGCCCCGCCGCACCGAGCCCGATCGACGCCACATCGCCCATCGAAAGGATCGGGGTGCGTGGCCAGTAGCGCTGGCGCTGGAAGGCGTAGGTGGGCAGGTCGACCCGGCAGGCGCCCAGGCCCGCGAAGACCGCCTGCCAGTCGACGCTCGCACCACGCACGTACGCCTGGGCGACGGCGGTGGTCAGCGCCTGCACCTCGGGACGGCCCGCGCGCAGCACCGACGCGAACGCCGCGTCCTCGCTCACGCACTCCGGGCCCATCGCGGACAGGACCCCGTCCGGACCCAACTCCACGTAGGTGCGGACGCCTTCGGCCTCCAGGGCCTGGACCGCGTCGTGGAAGCGGAC
>NZ_BAAATR010000193.1:0-796 GCF_039533515.1 Kitasatospora cystarginea
TGAAGTTCCACCCTGCAGTTGGACACTGTCCGTTTACGCCGCCAAGGCGTGACCCTGCTGGTGTCGTTGTCGGGTCTCGAGTGGGGTGAGGTAGCCCCACTCGGGGTGTTTGCGCAGGCGCCTGCGGTTGTAGAAGGTCTCGATGAACGCGAAGACCTCCGCTCGGGCGGTGGCGCGGTCCGGCCAGCTCCGGGTGCCGATCTCCTCCTTCAACACGGCGAAGAAGCTCTCAGCGGCAGCGTTATCGTAACAGGAGCCGACTCGTCCCATCGACTGCCTCATGTCCAACTTGCTTATCTCGGTTCGGAATTCAGCCGACGTATATTCGCTTCCGCGGTCCGAGTGGAAAATGCAGCCACGCTCCAGGCCGCCGCGTCCGGCCGCCATCCGCAACGCGGCCACCGGCAGCTCGGCGCGGTGGTGGTCGGCCATCGCGTAGCCGACGACCTCGCGGGTGGCCAGATCGATGCAGGTGGCCAGGTAGAGCCAGCCTTCCTCGGTCGGCAAGCAGGTCATGTCGCCGACCAGCCGCACTCCGGGGCGGAGCGCGGTGAAGTCGCGCCCTATCAGGTCCGGGACGAACACCGGCTTGCGGGCCTGGCGGGTCAGGCCACGGCGCCGACGACGGGTGACGCCCGTGATGCCGCGCTCGCGCATGATCCGCTCGACCTTCTTCCGGTTGACGGCGCGACCTTGGCGGCGCAGTTCATGCACGCGCGGGACACCGTAGGCACCCCTGGAAGCGAGGTGGATCACGCTGATCTCGGCCGCGAGGAGTTCCTCCTCGCGCAGGCGG
>NZ_BAAATR010000194.1:0-784 GCF_039533515.1 Kitasatospora cystarginea
GCAGTGCGGCGGGCAGTTGGGCGGGTCCGTTGTACGGGATGTAGCGCATCGGCTGGCGGACCACGTCGTCGGCGGCGACCTGCAGCGACGGCGGGCAGGGATCCAACGTCACATCACCGAACGCGCGGTACTTCTCCAGCTCGTGCCGCTTGACCAGACCCCCCAGACGTCCCTCGGTGGAGTCCGTGATCGAGGTGATGAAGTCGGTGGCCCACAGCAGCCGCAGCGCGGGCACCCCCAGGTCCCCGGCGAGGCCGGGGCCGAGGTAGGCCATCGGTTCGTAGACCACGAAGTCCGGCCGCCACTGCTCGGCGAAGCGGTAGGTGTCCTCGGCCATCGCCACCGCACAGTCGGTCGCGGCCTGCGTCGCATGCCTCCCCCGGTGCTCGATCGCGGCCCGGTCCAGCGTTCCCCGCTGGTGTGCCGCCCTCAGCCGGGCCTTGACGTCGATGTCGTCGCCGACGGGCAGGGCCGGCAGCCCCGCCTGGGTGATGGTGGCCGCGAAGGAGGGCTGGCTGGCCACCATCACCTCGTGCCCCGCGGCCCGCAGCGCCCACCCGAACGGCACCATCGGATACAGATGGGAACCCCATGGCCAGGTCAGGAAAAGCGCGCGCATCGCTGCCTCCTCACGCCCGTGTCCGTACGGTGGTGGCCCATGGGCCGGTGAACTGTTCGATGTCCCGCGCGAGTTGGGCGGTCACCTCGGCGGGGGTGGGCTGGGTGAGGTGTTGTTGTCGGAGTCGGGTGGCGGCCTGCTGGTGGGTGGGGAGGTTGCCGAGGA
>NZ_BAAATR010000195.1:0-772 GCF_039533515.1 Kitasatospora cystarginea
GCGGCGGCGATCTCACCCTGCGAGTGACCCACCACCACCGACGGCTCGACCCCGGCGGCGCGCCAGACCTCGGCCAGCGAGACCATCACGGCCCACAACACCGGCTGAACCACATCAACCCGCTCCAGCCACGCCTCACCGGCCCGGCCGAGCAGCACATCCTCCAACGACCAGTCGGTGAACGGCGCCAGCGCGGCCCCGCACTCGGCGATCCGCTCGGCGAAAACCGGAGACTGCTCCCACAGCTCGGCACCCATCGCCGCCCACTGCGAACCCTGACCCGGGAAGACGAACGCCACCTTCCCCGCGGAGCCTGCGGTGCCCTGCACCAGACCCGCACCCGGCTCACCGGAAGCCAACGCCTCCAGACCCCGGACCGCACCCTCGCGATCGGCCGCGACCAGCACCGCCCGGTGCTCGAACCCGGCCCGCGAGGCCATCAGCGAGTAGCCCACGTCGAGGAGGCCGGCCTCGGTCTGCCCGGAGAGGAGGGCCAGCAGTCGGGCTGCCTGGCCCGCCAGCGCCTTGTCGGTCTTGGCGGACAGCAGCAGCGGCACGATGCCGGAGTCGACCTCCGCCGGCTCCTCCACGACCACCGGAGCGAACTCGAGGATGGTGTGGGCGTTGGTGCCACTGATACCGAACGACGACACCGCCGCACGGCGCGGACGCCCCGTCTCCGGCCACTGCCGCGACTCGGTCAGCAGCGACACCGCACCCGAGGCCCAATCCACCTTCGGCGAGGGCTCGTTCACGTGCAGCGTCTGCGGCA
>NZ_BAAATR010000196.1:0-767 GCF_039533515.1 Kitasatospora cystarginea
CGGGTGGTGGCGCTGGAGCACCCGGAGCGTTGGGGTGGTCTGGTCGACCTGCCGGAGGTGCTGGACGAGCGTGCGCTGTCGCGGCTGGCCGGTGTGCTGGCCGGGGCTGAGGATCAGGTCGCGGTCCGGGCGTCGGGTGTGTTCGCCCGTCGTCTGGTGCGGGCCCCGCGCGGTGAGGGTGTCGCCTGGAAGCCGTCCGGTACGGTCCTGGTCACCGGTGGCACCGGTGCGCTGGGTGCGGAGGTCGCGCGCTGGCTGGTCCGTAACGGTGCCGAGCAGCTGGTGCTGACCAGCCGTCGCGGCCTGGACGCTCCTGGTGCGGTTGAACTGCGTGATGAGCTGGCCGAGTTGGGCGCTGCTGTCACGGTGGCGGCATGCGATGTCGCCGATCGTGCTGCTCTGGCGGAGCTGCTGGCGTCGGTCGAGGTGTCGGCGGTGTTCCACACCGCCGGTGTGCTGGACGACGGTGTGGTGGACGGTATGACGGTGGAGCGGTTCGCCACCGTGGCGCGTCCGAAGGTGGACGCGGCGCTGAACCTGCACGAACTCACTTCCGACCTGTCGGCGTTCGTGCTGTTCTCCTCGATGGCGGGCACGGTCGGCAGCGCCGGCCAGGGCAACTACGCCGCCGCCAACGCCTTCCTGGACGCTCTCGCCGAGCAGCGCCGGGCCGACGGACTGGTGGCCACCTCGATCGCCTGGGGTGCCTGGGCCGAGGCCGGTCTGGCCACCGACGACGTGGTCGCCGAGCGACTGCGCCGCGACGG
>NZ_BAAATR010000197.1:0-747 GCF_039533515.1 Kitasatospora cystarginea
GAGGAGACCCCCAAGGAGAGCACCTTCGCCGATCTCGGCCCGGTGCTGGTGATCATCCCGACCTACAACGAGGTCGAGAACGTCGAGCGGATCGTCTCCCGGGTGCGGACCGCCGTCCCCGAGGTCCACGTCCTGGTGGCCGACGACAACAGCCCCGACGGCACCGGCGAGATCGCCGACAAGCTCGCCGCCGAGGACGACCACGTCCACGTCATGCACCGCAAGGGCAAGGAGGGCCTCGGCGCCGCCTACCTGGCCGGCTTCCACTGGGGCATCGAAGGCGGCTACGACGTCCTGGTCGAGATGGACGCAGACGGCTCGCACCAGCCCGAGGAACTCCCCCGGCTGCTGACCGCCCTGCGCGGCTCCGACCTCGTCCTCGGCTCCCGCTGGGTCCCGGGCGGGAAGATCGTCAACTGGCCCAAGTCCCGCGTGATGCTGTCCCGCGGCGGCTCCACCTACTCCCGCCTGATGCTGAACGTCCCGATCCGCGACGTCACCGGCGGGTACCGCGCCTTCCGCAAGGAGACCCTGCTGGGTCTGGGCATGGACCAGGTCGCCTCGGCCGGCTACTGCTTCCAGGTCGACCTCGCCTGGCGCGCGGTCAAGGCGGGCTTCAAGGTCACCGAGGTCCCGATCACCTTCATCGAGCGCGAGCTGGGCGCCTCCAAGATGAGCCGCAACATCGTCGTCGAGGCCCTGCTGCGGGTCACCGCCTGGGGCGTCGAGACCCGCCTCCAGCAGCTC
>NZ_BAAATR010000198.1:0-702 GCF_039533515.1 Kitasatospora cystarginea
GGCCCGGTGCTCGCCATCTGGGTGGTCAGCCTGCTGGTGCTGATCTTCGAGCGCGACCTCGGCACCTCGCTGATCTTCTTCGGCATCTTCGTCGTGATGCTCTACGTGGCCACCGAGCGGACCAGCTGGGTGGTCCTCGGCCTGCTGATGGCCGTCGGCGGCGCCGCCGTCGTCGGCACGATCGAACCGCACGTGCACGGCCGCGTGGAAGCCTGGCTGCACCCCCTGGACATCTACAAGCCCGTCCACAACCCGGCCCTGATCTCCGACCAGCCCGCCCAGGCCATGTTCAGCTTCGGCACCGGACACCTGCTGGGCACCGGCCTCGGCCAGGGCCGGCCGTACCTGATCGGCTTCGCCGGACGCAGCGACTTCATCTTCACCACCATCGGCGAGGAACTCGGACTCGCCGGAGTCACCGCCTTCCTGCTCATCTACACCCTCTTCGTCCAGCGCGGACTGCGGACCGCCGTCGCACTGACCGACCCCTTCGGCAAGCTGCTCGCCACCGGCCTCTCGGCGGCCGTGGCGCTCCAGGTCTTCGTGGTGGTCGGCGGCGTGACCGGCCTGGTCCCGCTGACCGGTAAGGCGCTTCCGTTCCTCGCCTCCGGCGGCTCGTCGCTGACCGCCAACTGGCTGCTGACCGCCGTGCTGATCAAACTCTCCGACGCGGCCGGACGAGCCGAGCTGGAGCCGAACCCG
>NZ_BAAATR010000199.1:0-691 GCF_039533515.1 Kitasatospora cystarginea
GTCCACGGATCGCGAAGCTGTTCCCACATATCAACCCTGCCGGCTTGAACTGGGCCTTCGCGTCGACCGTGCTCTCACACGTCGGTCCGACTCGCGGACTCGCCGAGGCCGCGATGCCGGACGGTTTCGACGTCATGGTGCGCAACCCGGCTGTCCACGACGCTGTCATGCCGGGCTGGAACGGAGTGTTCAGCGCGCGTGCTCTCGCGAAGATGTACGGCGCCATCGCGAACGGCGGCGTGATCGACGGGAAGCGGTTCCTGAAGGAGTCGACCATCGACCAGATGTCGACCATCCAGACTCGCGATCGGGATTACGTGCTGGCGGTGCGGCCCAACTGGACTCTCGGTTACCACCCGCCGATCATTGCCGCGCGGCGGCAGCCGCGGAATGCGATAGGCCACTACGGAGTCGGCGGTTCAGGCGCGTATGCGGACCTGTCCAGCGGACTCTCGCTCGGTTTCACCACCAACAGGTTGGGTAGTGCTGTGACAGCTCTCGGTGATCTTCGCCTTGCGAGGCTCGGCGCCGAGGCGCAGGAGTTGGTTCGTCGAATCTGACACGAAGGGAATGCCATGAGCAGCAACGTGTACCGGGTGACCGAGATCGTCGGCTCGTCCACCGAGAGCAGTGACGCGGCAATTCGCACCGCCATCGCCCGGGCGAACGAGACGGTGCGCAACCTCGAATG
>NZ_BAAATR010000200.1:0-683 GCF_039533515.1 Kitasatospora cystarginea
CTCCTCGGCCTTCCAGCAGCGGGTGCGGAAGCGGCAGCCCGAGGGCGGGTTGGCCGGCGAGGGGATGTCCCCGGACAGGATGATCCGCTCACGCCCGTCGCGGCCGGTCGGGTCCGGCACCGGCACCGCCGACAGCAGCGCCTGGGTGTACGGATGGGTGGCGTGCTCGTAGATCTCCTCGTCGGTGCCGATCTCGACCATCTTGCCCAGGTACATCACCCCGACCCGGTCCGAGATGTGCCGGACGATGGAGAGGTCGTGCGCGATGAACATGTAGGAGAGGTCGAACTCGCCCTGCAGCTTCTCCAGCAGGTTGATCACCTGCGCCTGCACCGACACGTCCAGCGCGGAGACCGGCTCGTCACAGATGATGATCTCCGGCTTCAGCGCCAACCCGCGCGCGATACCGATGCGCTGGCGCTGACCGCCCGAGAACTGGTGCGGATACCGGTTGATGTACTCCGGGTTGAGACCCACCACGTCCAGCAGGTCCTGAACCGCCTTGCGCCGGTCGCCCTTCGGCGCCACCTCCGGATGGATCTCGAACGGCTCCCCGATGATGTCGCCCACCGTCATCCGCGGGTTCAACGACGTGTACGGGTCCTGGAACACCATCTGGATGTTCCGCCGCACCGCCTTCAACCCGGCACCGGAGAGCCGCGAGATCGCCTCGCCCTTGAACA
>NZ_BAAATR010000201.1:0-675 GCF_039533515.1 Kitasatospora cystarginea
AGGAGAGCACGATGCTGAAGTTCGACACCCCCGCCCCGATCTCCGCCGTCCTGGCCGTCCCCGCCGGACGCATCCAGCTCATCGCCGCCGACCGCGCCGACACCACCGTCGAGGTCCTGCCCGCGAACCCCTCCAAGAGCCGCGACGTCCAGAGTGCCGAGCAGACCACCGTCGCCTACGCCGACGGCGTCCTGCGGATCCAGGTCCCCGAGCCCAAGAACGTGCTCCTCGGCAACGGATCCGTGGAGATCACCGTCCAGCTGCCCGCCGGCTCCCGCATCGAGGCCAGGGCCGCCGCCTGCGAGCTGCGCGGCGTCGGCCGCCTCGGCGACGTCGTCTTCGACGGCGCGTACCGCCAGATCAAGATCGACGAGGCCGCGAGCGTCCGCCTCACCGCCGTCGACGGCGACGTCGAGGTCGGCCGCCTCGGCGGCCCCGCGGAGATCAGCACCGCCAACGGCGACATCCGGATCACCGAGGCCGTGCGCGGCACCGTCCAGCTCCGCACCCAGTCCGGCAACATCACCATCGGCGCCGCCGCCGGCGTCTCCGCCGCCCTGGACGCCGGCACCGCCCACGGCCGCATCAGCAACGCCCTCAAGAACGACGGCACCACCGAACTCGACATCCGCGCCACCACCTCCAACGGCGACATCACCGCCCGCAGCCTGTGAG
>NZ_BAAATR010000202.1:0-674 GCF_039533515.1 Kitasatospora cystarginea
GCTGGTCTTCGACTACCCGTCGGCGACCGCGCTGGCGGAGCACCTGCGGTCCGAACTGCTGGGCCAGGAGCCGGAGTCGGCCGCGCCGGTGACGGTGGTGGCCGCTGCCGACGACGAGCCGATCGCGATCGTCGCGATGAGCTGCCGCTTCCCCGGCGGGGTCACCACCCCCGAGGAGCTGTGGCAGCTGCTGGTCCGGGGCGGTGACGCCATCGCCGAGTTCCCGACCGACCGCGGCTGGGAC
The DNA here is from genome assembly GCF_039533515.1 of Kitasatospora cystarginea. Taxonomy (NCBI): domain Bacteria; kingdom Bacillati; phylum Actinomycetota; class Actinomycetes; order Kitasatosporales; family Streptomycetaceae; genus Kitasatospora; species Kitasatospora cystarginea. The sequence continues at coordinate 245 of NZ_BAAATR010000202.1, forward strand.
CTCGACGGCCTCTACCACCCGGACCCGGACCACCAGGGCACCACGTACGCCCGTGAGGGTGGCTTCCTGGACGAGGTCACCAAGTTCGACCCGGCCTTCTTCGGCATCTCGCCGCGCGAGGCCCTGTCGATGGACCCGCAGCAGCGTCTGCTGCTGGAGACCTCGTGGGAGGTCTTCGAGCGGGCCGGCATCGACCCGGTCTCGCTGCGCGGCAGCCAGTCGGGCGTCTTCGTCGGCACCAACGGCCAGGACTACGCCAACCTGCTGGTGGACGGCCTGGAGGGCGTCGAGGGTCACCGTCTGACGGGTACGGCCACGAGTGTCGTCTCCGGCCGCCTCTCCTACACGTTCGGTCTTGAGGGTCCGGCGGTGTCGGTGGACACGGCGTGCTCGGCGTCGTTGGTGGCGTTGCACCTGGCGGTGCAGGCGC
>NZ_BAAATR010000203.1:0-674 GCF_039533515.1 Kitasatospora cystarginea
CGCGAAACCCTTTGAGGTGTATTGACTTCCGCGATCGGCGTGGAACACTGCACCGGCAAGACCGCCGCGGGTCAGTGCTGCGGCACCTAAGGCATCTTCGACGAGTTCGGTACGCATGTGCTCGGCGATCGACCAGCCCACCAGGCGGCGGGAGAAGCAGTCGATCACCGTGGCCAAATACAAGAACTCATTGTCCCCGCATGGCAGATACGTGATGTCACCGACGTATCGGGTATTCGGTGCGATCGCGGTGAAATCACGGTTGAGCAGGTCCGGCGACGGAGTGTCGGCTGGTTCGGCGATGGTGGTGCGGTGTTTTCGGCGCAGTCGCAGGCCCTCGATGTTGTTGGCGCGCATGATCCGTGCGATCCGTTTGTGATTGATCCGCTGGTCGGCGGGTTGTCCGTGATTGATCTCGGCGGTGATCCGGGGCCGCCCGTAGGTGTTGTCCACCGTGTGGACGGCGCGGATCTTGTCGGCGAGTTCAGCGTCGGCTGCGGCCCGGGCGGCTCGTTTCTCGGCGGCGTTGATCCATGCGTAGTACGACGAGCGGGCGATATCGATGACCTGGCACAACCGCTTCACCGGGTAGGTGTCGGAGTGGTCTGCGACGAACTGGAAGCGGTTCACCAGTTCGTCCCTCCGGCGAAATATTTTGCCGCCGACCGCAGGAT
>NZ_BAAATR010000204.1:0-673 GCF_039533515.1 Kitasatospora cystarginea
GGCTCGGCGACCATGGATCCGCCTGCGCCTCCCGGCGAGGGTGGTTGGGGTCTGTCGTACGCCGCGTCGAAGGCGTCGTTCGGACGTATTGCCGGAGCGATCAACTCCGAGTACCGAGACGCCGGAATCAAAGTGTTCAACCTGAGTCCGGGATTTGTCATCACGGAATCAGGGAAAGCCCGTGGTGGCGCGGACGCAATCGTGGACGCCGGATTTGCGGCCACACCGGCATCCGTACCCGCTGCAGCGGCGGTGTGGCTTGCAACAGATCCCGATGCGGACCGGTACCTCGGTCGCGTCGTGGATGGTCCGAAATTGATGGCGACACTGGAGGAAACGGTATGAAGCTCGGCGTGGTCGTTCCGGTCGAACTGGGTCGAAGCGGAGACCCTGATTGGATTCTGCAATTCGCCCGTGCGGCGGAGTCGCTGGGTTTCGACGAGATCTCGGCAGTGGAGCACTCGGTGGTCATCGCCGACACCGCGAGCGAGTACCCCTATTCTCCGACCGGCAAATCGCATCTTCCCGATGACTGCGACATCCCGGATCCGCTCGAACTGCTTTCGTTCGTGGCGGGTGCCACAACCACCTTGGGCTTGTCCACTGGAGTTCTGGTGCTGCCCAATCACAATCCGGTAGTGCTCGCCAAAAGATTGGCGACGCTCGATCGCCT
>NZ_BAAATR010000205.1:0-672 GCF_039533515.1 Kitasatospora cystarginea
TCGTTATCGACGCGCCAGAGCATCATTCTTTGAAAAAAATTGCCCGTGAGTCGAATTCGTCCTTGTTCATGGTGGTGCATGCGGCGTTGGCGGTGTTGTTGTCGCGGTTGTCGGGGACGTCCGATATTGCGATCGGTACTCCGGTGGCGGGTCGTGGTGAGCAGGTTCTCGATGATTTGATCGGGATGTTCGTCAATACGTTGGTGTTGCGGACGGAGGTGGATTCTTCGGAGAGTTTCGTCGATCTGCTCGCAGGTGTGCGGGAGGCTGATCTTCAGGCGTTTGCGCATGCGGATGTTCCGTTCGAGCGGTTGGTGGAGGTGCTCAATCCGGCGCGGTCGCAGGCTCGGAGTCCGTTGTTCCAGGTGATGTTGGCGTTCCAGAACATGGAGCAGTCGGCGTTGCAGTTGGGTGATCTGCGGGTTGCGGGGGTCGATGCCACTGCGGTGGCGGCGAAGTTCGATCTGCAGCTGACGGTGGTGGAGCAGTTCGACGAGGCGGGTGCTCCGGCGGGGATGGCGGCGCAGTTCACGTATGCGACGGATTTGTTCGACGAGTCGACGGTTGTCTCGTTTGCGGAGCGGTTGGTTCGGGTTCTGGAAGCGATGGTGGCGGAGCCTGATTCGGTTGTCGGGGATGTGGAGTTGCTCGGTGAGGACGAGCGTTCGCAGG
>NZ_BAAATR010000206.1:0-657 GCF_039533515.1 Kitasatospora cystarginea
TGGATCACTTGAGGCGTCGGGTGGTGGGGCGGCCGTCCCAGCGGTAGCGGCTCGTCGAGCGTCGGATGAGCATGCGGAGCGTGACGAGAGTGGCGGCGAGGTAGAGGTAGAAGTCCACGACCTCGCCGCTCCTCTCGGTACAGCGACGGAGCTTTCCGTAGCCGTTCATCCACGAGTGGGTGCGCTCTACCGTCCAGCGTTTTCCGGCTTGGATCGGGGCGGGCACGCCCTTGCGTGCGATCTCGGCAGTGAAGCCCAACCCGGCTGTCAGCAGACGGGACTTGGCGCTGTCGTAGCCGCGGTCGAGGTCGACGTTGACGGTCTCCGGCATCGCGCCGACCTGTGCCTGTGCCGGGTCCAGAGTGGGGCCGAGCAGGGGTGAATCGTGCCGGTCGGCCCCGTCGGAGACGATCCCGAGCGGGACACCGCAGGCATCGGACGCGACGGAGCGTTTCAGCCCCTGCTTGCCCCGGTCCACCGGGGAGCGGCCGGCCTTGTCCCCACCGGACGGGACCTTGGTGATGCAGCCGTCCACCGAGATCTCGCTCAGCCCGAGGCCGATCATGCGGTCGTAGGCCTCGAGTGCAAGGGCATGGACCTTCTCGGATATCCCCAGTTCAGCCCACTGCTTGACGCGGCGCCGGATGGTCCGACCGG
>NZ_BAAATR010000207.1:0-651 GCF_039533515.1 Kitasatospora cystarginea
CCCTCCTCATCGGAGGCGGGCGAGGAGAGGGCCCCTCCTCATCGGAGGCGGGCGAGGAGGGCGTGTTCGACGAGGGTGATGAGTGCGCTCTTGGCGCTGTCCCGTCGGCGGGCGTCGAGGGTGATGACGGGGGTGTCGGCGCCGAGCTGGAGTGCTTCGCGGACTTCGTCGGGAGTGTGGGGCTGGTGTCCGTCGAAGCCGTTGAGGGCGACGACGAAGGGGAGCCCGGAGTTCTCGAAGTAGTCGAGGGCGGGGAAGCAGTCGGCGAGGCGGCGGGTGTCGACGAGGACGACGGCGCCGATGGCGCCGCGGACGAGGTCGTCCCACATGAACCAGAAGCGGTCCTGTCCGGGGGTGCCGAACAGGTAGAGGATGAGGTCCTCGTCGAGGGTGATGCGGCCGAAGTCCATGGCGACCGTGGTGGTCGTCTTGCCTCCGGTGTGGGTGAGGTCGTCGATGCCCGCGGAGGCGGAGGTCATGACGGCTTCGGTGCGCAGGGGGTTGATCTCGGAGACGGCGCCGACGAGGGTGGTCTTGCCGACGCCGAAGCCGCCTGCGACGACGATCTTCGCGGAGGTGGTGGCGCGGCTGGGAGCGGCCGCGTTAGAGCTTGCGAAGTCCACTGAGGACCCTTTCGAGCAGCGTGACGTC
>NZ_BAAATR010000208.1:0-613 GCF_039533515.1 Kitasatospora cystarginea
GATGTGCTGCCACAGCGGGATCGGCCGCGTCTCGTCCACGACCACAGTGGTGTCGCCGCGGACGGTTTCCATCCAGGCACCGAATTCTTCGGCATTGCTCACGGTCGCCGACAAACTCACCAGGCGTACGTCCTCGGACAGGTGCAGGATCACTTCCTCCCACACCGCCCCACGGAACCGGTCGGCCAGGTAATGCACTTCGTCCATGACGACGTGCGAAAGCCCGCGCAGTGCCTCGGAGTTGGCGTAGAGCATGTTCCGCAGGACTTCGGTGGTCATGACGACCACCGGTGCGTCAGAGTTGATACTCGAATCACCCGTCAGCAGACCGACTTCGCCGGGGCCGTACCGCTCGACGAGTTCGGCGTACTTCTGATTGCTCAACGCTTTGATCGGCGTCGTGTAGAAACACTTGCGGCCCGCCGCCAGTGCCAGGTGGACAGCGAACTCGCCGACCACGGTCTTGCCTGCACCGGTCGGCGCGCAGACAAGGACGCCGTGGCCCGCTTCGAGCGCAACGCATGCCTTCACCTGGAATGGATCGAGTTCGAACTTCAGGCTGGACGCGAACGTGCTCAGTTCACTCTTGTTCATAACCACCTCGTCAGGGTTT
>NZ_BAAATR010000209.1:0-612 GCF_039533515.1 Kitasatospora cystarginea
TCCGTCGAGGTGACGGCGCCGGGACAGGGCGGCCGCGCGGACCGAGTACGTTTCGTCCTCGACGCGGGGATGGTGAAGGACACCTACGAACTGCAGTATTCGTGGGCACCGGACGGTATGGCGGTGAGTTGGGAGCTGATCTCGGGCGAGATTCAGAAGTCCCAATTCGGTTCGTACACACTTGAGCCCGGCCCGAACGGCACCACGTCGGTCACCTACGAGTTGACGGTCGACCTGACGATTCCGATGATCGGACTGTTCAAGCGCAAGGCCGAGAAGATCATCACCGACACAGCTCTGAAGGAACTGAAGAAGCGAGTCGAGGGCTGAGTGCCGGAGCAACGATCGCGCGTCCAACTGTTCGTCGGTAAAGGCGGAGTAGGCACGACGACGCTTGCCGCAGCGACTGCTGTGTCGGCTGCGACCGATGGGGCGAGAGTGCTGCTCGTGTCGATCGATCAGGCAGGTTCTCTTGCAGACGTCCTGGGCGTGCCGAATCCGCGAACGACCACATCTCTCACCGAGCGTCTCGACGTCCGGCAACTCGACACGTCAGCGCTCCTCGAGGACAAGTTCCGAGGATTGTCGGGGTTGCTCGACGCTGCAGGAACT
>NZ_BAAATR010000210.1:0-609 GCF_039533515.1 Kitasatospora cystarginea
CGTCGTGGAAGCGGACGGCCTCGCGGACGTGGCGCACCCAGTACTCGGCGGTGCGCAGCTCATCCGTGATCGAGCCGGTCAGGGTGGAGACGATCGGAATGCGCGGTTCGGCGAAGGTCAGGCCCTCGGCGACCTCACGGAACTCGGCGAGCATCGGCTCCATCAGCGGCGAGTGGAACGCGTGGCTGACGGTGAGCCGCTTGGTCTTGCGACCGTCGGCGGCCAGCTTCTCGGCGACCTCCAGCACGGCCTGCTCGGCACCCGAGATCACCACCGAGGTCGGACCGTTGACGGCGGCGATCCCCAACTCCTCGGTGAGGAACGGCAGAACCTCGTCCTCGCTCGCCTGTACCGCCACCATCGCACCACCGGCCGGCAGCTCCTGCATCAGGCGACCGCGAGCAGTCACCAGCTTGGCGGCATCCGCCAGCGAGAGCACCCCGGCGACGTGCGCCGCGGCGATCTCACCGATCGAGTGCCCGGCCAGGAAGTCCGGCCGCACACCCCACGACTCCACCAGGCGGAACAGCGCCACCTCGACCGCGAACAGCGCCGGCTGCGTGTACCCGGTCTGGTCCAACTCCTCCCCGCCGAACACCACCTCGCGCA
>NZ_BAAATR010000211.1:0-597 GCF_039533515.1 Kitasatospora cystarginea
GTCGACCGTGCCGGTGGCAAAGTTTGCGACATCTTTTCCAGCGGCGCCCATCTCCGGGGACTTCAGGCCGCTCTGCATCGTCTCGAGATCGGGAAACACGAGGTTGGCGACGGCATAGAAGACTGGATCGGAGCCGTCCAGCGTCGAGCACTTGCTGAACGTGAAGTCCGAGAGCCCTGGCACTGCGCTGGCGAGCGGGACGTGGATCTCGTTGTAGTACTTGTCGAAAGCCTCCGGATCGGTGGGGCGTCCGTAACACACTGCTACTCGATAGGTCATGTGCTTTCAATTCCCTTCGGGGCGAGTCTTGGCTACCAGAGTCAGGACGTCGTATGTCGCGACCGGATCGTTGTCCTGGTTCGTCACCACGGCGTCCCAACGAACCTCACCGTAGTCTGCGCTGCTGCGAGGTGTGATGGTCTTGGCTGTGAGGGTGACCGTCAGGCTGTCTTCGGCTTTGACCGGAGTCAGGAACCTGAGGCTGTCCACGCCGAAGTTCGCGAGAACCGGGCCGGGAGCCGGGTCGACGAACAGGCCCGCAGCGAGTGAGACAACAAGATAGCCGTGCGCGACGATGCCGCCGAAGAGTGGATTCGC
>NZ_BAAATR010000212.1:0-587 GCF_039533515.1 Kitasatospora cystarginea
TGGGATCCCTACGACCCCGAGGCCTACGGCACGTACCGGATCTTTCGCGGCGGCAGTTGGGCCGAAAGCGAGCGCGGTTGCGGCGCTACCGTAAGGAGGCGAAGCCATCCGACGTTTGCAATCGACGACCTGGGATTTCGCCTAGCTCAAACGATCTGAGGGCAGACGGCTGAGGACTTCGAGCACAGCCTCGATCTCTTCTCGACTGCGCAGCCGAACTATCGGCAACGACGGCACATCGACAAGAACCGTGGCCATTCGCTCGGCGTTGCGTCCGTCGGTTCGCCAGGCCCAGCGCACCACGTGATCCGGATCGAACAGAATGGTGTGCAGTGGAGGCTCCATGTTGCGATTCCACAACACCTCTCGCTGCAATCGCCGACGCACGGTTCGTGTGATCACCTGGCGCATCACCGTCCGCCGAGGCAGATCCAACCACAGCATCAGGTCCGCACGCTCGGCCAGAAGTCGACGCACCGCACCGTACTGCCACTCGGTCACCCAGGCCGGCTCGCTGGAAAAGCGTCGTACTTCGGTTTCGAAACTGTCGAGCGGAATCCAGCCGGGCCCGTGGAACAGCGAGTCCA
>NZ_BAAATR010000213.1:0-582 GCF_039533515.1 Kitasatospora cystarginea
TTCGGGCTGGCCGAAGTAGATTCGCGGGTACCAGCGGCGGGAGAGTTCCTTGATGGAGCTGACGTCGATCATCCGGTAGTGCAGGTATGTGTCCAGTGCCGTCATGTCCCGTGAGATGAATCCGCGGTCGGTGGCGATTGAATTGCCTGCCAAGGGAGCCGTACCGGCGACGGGAACGTGCTTGCGGATGTACGCGAGCACCTCTTTCTCCGCCTCGGCGAGGGTGACCGTCGACTTACGAACCTCTTCGGTCAGTCCCGACTTTGCGTGCATCTTCTTCACGACGTCGGGCATTGCAGCCAACGCGTCGTCGTCGGCGTGGATGACGATGTCCACACCTTCGCCCAAGATGTTCAAGTCGCTGTCGGTCACCAGAGCCGCAATCTCGATGAGTTTGTCCGACTCGAGTCGCAGCCCGGTCATTTCGCAATCGATCCATACCAATTTGTCCTGCACCAGGAACACAGTAGTGCGCGCGGGCGCGGGATAAGGTCTGCGGTGGAAACTCGACGTGTGTGAGACGGCGTTCGGGTGATGACAAGAACTTCGCCGCATTGCAACGAGGAGGGCTTTTCGATGACC
>NZ_BAAATR010000214.1:0-577 GCF_039533515.1 Kitasatospora cystarginea
CCGTGACCGGGGCAGGCGGTCAGGTGATTCAGTGCAGGAGAACGGCCAGGAGTTCGGCGAGACTGGGGCCGGCGTCGGCGGGATGGCGCAGTTGTTTGGCGGCCTGGACGTGGTAGTGGTTGCTGCGGCCGGTGCGTTCGTGGGTCAGGTAGCCGGCGTCTTCGAGGTCGACGATGATCCGTTGGACGGCCCGTTCGGTCAGCAGGCAGCGTGCCGCGATGTCGCGCACCCTGATCCCGGGATCGCGGGCGATCTGTACCAGCACGCGGGCGTGGTTGGTCAGGAAGGTCCACCGCCGCGCCGTCGCGGGGTACTCGTCCATGGCACCAGCTTACGACCGCCGATTCACGCAGTCGTAAGCACGAAAAACAATCCGTGCAACTGTTGACATGGATCGCTCGCGGACGAATGGTTGAAGGGCAAGCCAGGCCCCTCGTCGGCCGGGATCCTTGCCTCCGCGTGAAGAGGTCACCGTGGACAGCCTTACCCGCGACAACCTGGAAACCCTCGCCGGCTTCCTCTACGACCGCATCGGCCGCCCCCGTGAGAACGGCGACCAGACCTGTCAGGTCGAGCC
>NZ_BAAATR010000215.1:0-572 GCF_039533515.1 Kitasatospora cystarginea
CGGCCCGGACGGGGCAGGGCCCCGACGTGCCGCGTCTGCGCAAGCACGCGTCTGCGTCGGGGAAGACGCCATCGATCCGCGAGGTGCAGCGGCTGTTGAACGTCGGCGCGCCGAAGGCGAAGGCACTCATGCAGGAAGCCGGGCTGCTTCCCGGCACCAACCCCCAGGAAGGGAACTGATCATGTTCGGAGTTTCGATCCTCAGCATCGTCATCGCGCTCGGCTTCGAGTACCTCGGCCACAAGACTCGGCCGAAGAAGGCGGCGAGCACGCCCGCCGCCGCTGGTCCGGGCGGGCAGGGCGAGAAGCAGAAGGTGTCCGGTGTCGTCCTGTTCCAGCACAAGTCGGAGGCCAAGCGGTCTTAGGAAGACAAGGAAGTGGCACAACTCCTTGGCTCACAGAACGACATGGCTACGATCCGACTTGCCTGGGCTGTGGTGGTCTTCGTGGTCGGTTGTCGGGGGCCGCTCAGGGGTCACTCAGGGACGTTCCCTGATAAGTCGGAGGCCAAGCGGTCTTAGGAAGACAAGGAAGTGGCACAACTCCTTGGCTCACAGAACGACATGGCTAAGA
>NZ_BAAATR010000216.1:0-569 GCF_039533515.1 Kitasatospora cystarginea
AGCCGAACACGTCGGTGTAGAACGGCAGGACCACGGCGTAGTTCTTGGACAAGGTCTCGTGCCAGACCGGCGCTCCGGCCTCGCCGACCAAACCGAAGCCGTGGTGCTGATCTGCCTGCCAGATGCCGACGACGGCACCGGCCGGATCGCCCACGATCGCCATGCTGCCCTGAGGACCGACCTGCATCGACGGCATCATGATCGTTCCGCCCGAGGCTTGGGCCTTGGACGCCGACGCTGCCGCATCAGTCGAGGAGATGTAGGTGGTCCACACGTTGCCGTAGGGGTTTCCCTCCTGCTGGGGTCCGAGCCCGGCGATGGGCTGCCCGTCTTTGCTGAAGATCGCGTAGCCGCCGTACTGCGGGTCGTCGTTTGTGTCAGCCTGCCAGCCGAACACGTTGGTGTAGAAGGATTTGGCAACCTCGGTGTCGGAGCTGGTGAGGTCGATCCAACAGGGTGTTCCGTCGAGCGCTGTGCGTGCGGGCATCTGAAAACTCTCCTTAACCGAAACGGATACACAAGCAGGGGACGCGGAAATGCTTGGCCGAGGAAGGCCTGAATCTCACGCT
>NZ_BAAATR010000217.1:0-565 GCF_039533515.1 Kitasatospora cystarginea
TCGACCGTTTCGCGGTCCCGGAACTGATCCCGGCGGATCTTGCCCTTGAGTGCGCCGCGCGGCGCACGGACCGCCTCCGCGATCACATACCGGAGGATGCGCAGGTCAGCGGACCGCCACACCTCGCGGCGCTGCTGCATCGCCAACTCGGTCGGCTGGTCCAGCGTTTCAGCGACCGCCCGGGCGCCGGTCTGGCCAGGATCGCCGAGCAGCATCGTCACCGGCAGATCGAGGGCGGCGGCGACCATCATCGCGAGCGGCCGCCCGGACTCGGAGTCGATCGTCGCACCCGACTTCGGGATCGCCTCGAGTGTCGCGTCGGGGCTCGTGACGACCATCTGGCCGACCTGCGACGGGTCTGTCGTGTCGGCGGTGCGCGGGTTGGCGGCGGTGACCGCGGCCCGGACCTGCCGTGCCTGCTTCGACCCGGCGGCGGTGGTCCGCCACGCGTACCGGGACAGTGCCGACATGAGCGTCGCCCACTGCTCCAAATAGGTTTTGTAGGCGCGGGCCCAGTTGATCGCCGCGTACACGTCGGGGATGCCGTGCTGCCAGTGTTCTGGCC
>NZ_BAAATR010000218.1:0-550 GCF_039533515.1 Kitasatospora cystarginea
TGTGGGCCTGCCAGGTCAATACCGCGGGCCAGGACGCGTCACCGGAAGGTTGGATGCTCACCCGACCACGGTAATGGACGAACGGGCACGGAGCACCGCTGGTTCGGGTTATTGCTTCGATCAGGGACCTTTTAGGGACTTCGATCGGCCCCGAAGATCTCGATGTAAGGCGTTTCACAACGGTTCTTCCGTAAGGAGCACGCCGCGGACCGAATAGTTGGCAAACGGTGTCGGAGTTCTCGAGTACCGTGCTTCTAGGTCGGTTCGTGAGGAAGGGTGCTGTGACGTCGTCGCGGAGCATGGTGGGTTTGTTTGCCGGTATCGGTGGTCTCGAGTTGGGGCTCTCGGAACATGGGTGGAACACCGAACTGCTGTGTGAAATCGATCCGGGCGCGCAGGCAGTTCTCCGTTCGCGTTTCGCCGACGTGCCGTTGCACGGTGACGTCACCAAACTTCGCGCGCTGCCCAGTGACATCGAATTGGTGGCCGCCGGTTTCCCCTGCCAGGACCTCTCTCAGGCCGGCAAAACGGCAGGCACCACCGGCGCACG
>NZ_BAAATR010000219.1:0-547 GCF_039533515.1 Kitasatospora cystarginea
GTCCGGCCCGTGTCCGGCGGTGTTTTCGCAGGTGGGGCGGCATTTGGGCGCGGTGTCCGGGACGCGGGCACCTATTGTGCTGCTGGCGTACACGCCGCGGAAAAACATACATACGGACAGTGACACCTGGTAACGCTCTGTTGAACGTTTTTTCTTAGTCCTTGTCACTTCACCGCTCAGAAGGGAGAAACGCCCGGACACCATGACACCGCAGGTCAGAGCGTCCGGACACGGCCCGGACACGGCCGGACACGGGCTCGGTGTCCGGCCGGTGTCCGGACACGGTGCCCACCGAATCGGGGTCACGGCTTCTCCCGGAGGCAGTTGATCGCATGGGCCTGGGTGTCGTACTCGAAGCCGCACGTGCCGCAGGTGGGCACTTCGCCGAGCAGGGCCGGCTGGTGTCCGGTGTCCGGCCGGTCCGCCTCGGCGGCGTCGTCGCCTTTCTCCTGGCCCAGACGCAACCCCTGCACGTAGTAGGGGCGCGGCTCCCCGCGCTTCCCGGGCCGGATGACCCGGACCTTTCCGTGATGCGCCGACCGCAGGT
>NZ_BAAATR010000220.1:0-545 GCF_039533515.1 Kitasatospora cystarginea
GTCTCCGGCCACTGCCGCGACTCGGTCAGCAGCGACACCGCACCCGAGGCCCAATCCACCTTCGGCGAGGGCTCGTTCACGTGCAGCGTCTGCGGCAGCACACCGTGCCGCATCGCCATCACCATCTTGATGATGCCGCCGACACCCGCCGCCGCCTGCGTGTGACCGATGTTCGACTTCAGCGAACCCAGCCACAGCGGACGGTCCGCCGAGTGCTCCTGGCCGTAGGTCGCCAGCAGCGCCTGCGCCTCGATCGGGTCACCCAGCGTGGTGCCCGTGCCGTGCGCCTCCACCGCGTCGACCTCGTCGGCCGACAGACCGGCGTTCGCCAGCGCCTGGCGGATCACCCGCTGCTGCGACGGACCGTTCGGCGCCGTCAGCCCGTTCGACGCACCGTCCTGGTTCACGGCCGAGCCGCGCACCACCGCCAGCACCGGGTGTCCGTTGCGCTCGGCGTCGGAGAGCCGCTCCACGAGCAGCATGCCGACACCCTCGCCCCAGCCCGTGCCGTCCGCGTCCGCCGAGAACGCCTTGCAGCGGCCGTC
>NZ_BAAATR010000221.1:0-545 GCF_039533515.1 Kitasatospora cystarginea
AGAGCTGTGACTCAGGGCGAACGAATGTACGGCTACGTCGTCATTTGAGCTTCGCAACTCCGCCGATCTGAACAGACAGGTCGTTCGTCTTCGACTCCCGACTTACCGTCAGCCCGGGATCTGCCGGGCCAGATCATTGCGGTCGAAGTCGGAGAACTGCTGGGTGTCAGTGCAGTATCCACAGCTCGCTCCGAAGAACTCGGTGCGGGCGTTCGGATCGTCGAGTAGCCAGTACCGCAGCCACGCCGTGCTCGGCCCGCGCATATCGCCGCCGTTGATCGCCGTACCGAAGTGCGTGGCGCCGCGCAGTTCCAGATACTCGGCAGGCACGTGGTCGGCGTCCTCGTACATCGCCAGCACGATCGCCGGCCAAACGATTGCGTCGGCCTGGCCGGCCAGATAGAGAACGGGCTCGTCGATGAGATCGACATCATTGAGCGGGCCTGGTTGGATCGCGACGGCGGTGTCGACGCGGTCGTCGATCGCCGCGTTGATCGCCGCAGACCCGCCCTGCGAGTGCCCCACCGCACCAATGTGTTCCAGGT
>NZ_BAAATR010000222.1:0-541 GCF_039533515.1 Kitasatospora cystarginea
TGCGGACGCCTTCGCGCTCCAGGGTCTGGATCGCGTCGTGGAAGCGGACCGCCTCGCGGACGTGGCGCACCCAGTACTCGGCGGTGCGCAGCTCGTCGGTGGTCTCACCGGTGAGGGTGGAGACGATCGGGATCCGGGGTGCGTGGTAGGTCAGGCTCTCGGCGGTCTTGCGGAAGTCGGCGAGCATCGGCTCCATCAGCGGGGAGTGGAAGGCGTGGCTGACGGTGAGCCGCTTGGTGCGACGGCCCTGGGCCTCCCAGTCCGCCGCGACCTCCAGCACCGCACGCTCGTCGCCCGAGATCACCACCGAGGCGGGGCCGTTGACCGCCGCGATCCCGAACTCCTCGGTCAGCAGCGGCCGCACCTCCCCCTCGGACGCCTCGATCGCCACCATCGCACCACCCGCCGGCAGCTCCTGCATCAGCCGGCCACGAGCCGCCACCAGTACCGCGGCATCCGCCAGCGACAACACCCCGGCCACGTGCGCCGCGGCCAGCTCACCGATCGAGTGACCCGCCAGGAAGTCAGGACGCACACCCCA
>NZ_BAAATR010000223.1:0-541 GCF_039533515.1 Kitasatospora cystarginea
GCCTTCCTGAAGCGCTTGTGGGCCTGGTGTTCCTTTTCTACCTTGCCGGAACTTTCACCTCGGCGGTAGCCGGCGGGGCCTCTGACCGACTGGGTAGGCGCAGCGTGCTGCTCGGGTCGGTTGTCGTCATCGGTATCGGCCTGGCACTGACCGTTCCGGACAATCTGGCGTTGACGCTCGTGGGGATGCTGCTCTTCACCGGAGGATTCTTCGCCGCGCATTCGGTGGCCAGCGGTTGGGTGGGGCTGATCGCTACCGATCACCGGGCCGAGGCGTCGGCGTTGTATCTGTTTGCCTACTACGCGGGTTCGTCCGTGGCGGGCGCCCTCGCGGGTCTTGCATACGCGGGTGGCGGTTGGGTCGGGGTCAGTACTTTTGTGGGCGCGCTGCTGTTGGTTGCGTTTGCCTTGTCACTGAGGATGTTTCGATCTTCGACGATTGACTGAACAGAGCACTGCGGCGACCCCGAACGGGATCGCCGCAGTGCGTTCTGTCGAGCGTCTTACTTCTTGCCGCCGCCGCGGAGGGCGCCGAGCAGGTC
>NZ_BAAATR010000224.1:0-539 GCF_039533515.1 Kitasatospora cystarginea
ATGCGCTACATCCCGTACAACGGACCCGCCCAACTGCCCGCCGCACTGCGCACACCGCCCGAGCGACCCCGCATCGTGGTCACCTGGGGCGGCTCCCTGTACGACCTCGGCTGGCACGACGGCATCCTCGCCCCCCGGGTCGTACGCGCCCTGGCCCGCCACGACGTCGAGATCGTCATCGCCACCAACGACGCCCAACGCCACCTGTTCACCGACCTGCCCGACAACGTCATCCACCTCGGACCGGTCGCCCTCCACCTGCTCCTGCCCGGCTGCGCCGCCATCATCCACCAAGGCGGCGCCGGAACCACCATGACCGCCATGAGCAACGGCACCCCCCAACTCGTCATGCCCTGGGCGGTTGATGCCATCGTCAACGCCCAACAGGTCGAACGGACCGGCGCCGGACGCCACCTGTGGCCCGTCGACCTCGACGACGCCACCCTGCAACAGGCCCTCGACGCCTTCCTCGGCAACCTCCCCACCCACCAGCAGGCCGCCACCCGACTCCGACAACAACACCTCACCCAGCCCACCCC
>NZ_BAAATR010000225.1:0-535 GCF_039533515.1 Kitasatospora cystarginea
GAAACCGACGAACGTGGCGGGGTTCGCACGCCCAAAGAGTTCTACGTATCTCCGTTCAACGATCTGGACGGCGAGTACCGGATGCGACTTCCGCTACCCGACACCGCGCTCGCGCTCTCGATAGTTCTGGCCCGTGACGGCAAGGCGCCCTTCGTGGCCACGGTGTCCGGTCGTTGTGTGCCGGCGACGACGCGCGAGATCGTGCGCAGTGCGCTCGCCATCCCGCTGGCTCCGCTCCGAGTCGCCGCGCAGATCAGATTTCAAGGAATCCGGCTGTGGGCCAGGCGCTTACCCATCGTTCCCCGACCGCAACATCACCCGCAGGAGGCAGTGCAATGACCACAACCACTCTCGGCACCGAACCTTCCGCTCACACGATCGAAACCGAGCGGTGGCCGGGCGTCGCCACAGTGCCGAGCGGGCTCAAAGTGCGGGTTGCATCACCGGTTGCCCGCGCCCTGTTCCACAAGGCGGTCGCACGTTTGCCGCTGCGTGTCCAGATGCCCAACGGTGAGTTCTCCGGTGGCGGTAGCCC
>NZ_BAAATR010000226.1:0-534 GCF_039533515.1 Kitasatospora cystarginea
GGCACAACTCGCCGACGAAATAGCCGTTGTTGAGGATGTTGTGGTGACTGAGCGTCGCGCCCTTCGGGAAACCGGTAGTACCCGAGGTGTATTGGATGTTGATCGCGTCGTCGGCCGACAACGCGGCCTGGGCTGCGGCGAGCGGAGCCGGATCGCTTGCCTGCGCCGCCAAGCCGTCTGCAAGCACCGCGTCCCACTCGGGTGAACCGAGCAGGAGCACCGACGTCAGATCCGGGCACTGCGGCCGCACCGTCTCGATCATCGACGCGTAGTCCGAGGTCTTGAAGCTGGCCGCAGACACCAGCGTCGAGATCCCGGCCTGCTCGAGTACGTACTGCAACTCGTGCGAGCGGTACGCCGGATTGATGTTGACCAGGATCGCGCCGACCTTTGCCGTCGCGTATTGCGTGAACGTCCATTCCGGACAGTTGGGAGCCCAGATTCCTACCCGATCGCCCTTCCCCACACCACGGGAAAGTAGTCCGGCAGCGAGCCCGTTCACCTGCTCGGCGAACTCCCGGTACGTCCATCGTC
>NZ_BAAATR010000227.1:0-533 GCF_039533515.1 Kitasatospora cystarginea
TGCCGCAGACGCTGCACGTGAACGAGCCCTCGCCGAAGGTGGATTGGGCCTCGGGTGCGGTGTCGCTGCTGACCGAGTCGCGGCAGTGGCCGGAGACCGGGCGTCCGCGCCGTGCGGCGGTGTCGTCGTTCGGTATCAGCGGCACCAACGCCCACACCATCCTCGAGTACGCTCCGGCGGCTGCCCAGGAGCCGGCGGAGGCCGACTCCGACATCGTGCCGCTGCTGCTGTCCGCACAGAGCGCGACGGCCCTGCGAGGCCAGGCGGCGCGGCTGCGCTCGCACCTGGCGGAGCGGCCGGAGTTGTCGCTGGCGGATGTCGGGTACTCGCTGATGTCGTCGCGGGCCGGGTTCGAGCACCGGGCGGTGCTGGTCGCGGCCGACCGTGATGGTGCGGTCCGGGGTCTGGAGGCGTTGGCGTCCGGTGAGCCGGGTGCGGGTCTGGTTCAGGGCAGTGCGGGGTCTGCGGGGAAGGTGGCGTTCGTCTTCCCGGGTCAGGGTTCGCAGTGGGCTGCGATGGCGGTGGAACTCCTG
>NZ_BAAATR010000228.1:0-531 GCF_039533515.1 Kitasatospora cystarginea
CCACGCATCACGATCGTCTTATTGCCGCGCACCGAGAATCGGCTGATCTGGTCGGTGAACTCGGCTGTCGTCACCGCAAATGTGACATCACCGGGCACGGAGATGACATCGCGCAACGCGGCCGGACGACGCGATCGTTCCGCAGCCATGACAGTGGAAAAGTCCCGGTACCCGGCGGTGATGTCGAAGTCGTCGATCTGCTCGGTGGTCAACCGGTCGAAGCTCGTCGCCCGGTATGCCCCGGCGTCGAGGCGGAAGGCGTCGTCGAGCCGTCCGAGCGGCAGTAGACGTAGAGCCTCGAATTGTTCTGTTCCGGAGGGACTGTCGAACGCGATCTTCTCCTCGGTGAGTTCGACGTACTTACGGACCGCGGTGGTACCGAACGAATGCCCTGCGCCGTCTGCACGCTCCTTGAACAGGCCGAGCAGTGGCAGATCCTTCTCGCCCCCGACTGCGCTCGCACGCTCGTGCCACTGCTTCGAGGTCACCGCGACGGTCTCGAAACCGACGCCACCCACCGGTGACTTCATG
>NZ_BAAATR010000229.1:0-530 GCF_039533515.1 Kitasatospora cystarginea
GATTCGGCCTTGCCCGCCTCGCTCTTGCCCATTGCTGTGTCCCTACGCAGTGACCTTCTGGTCCTCCGACGCTAACACCGCCGGGTAGCTGCGACTGCAAGTACCGCCAACTCCGTCCGAATGGACGCTCAGACCGATGCGACCTCGAGACGCGGATGTGACGCGGAAGCCTGGGTCGACCGCAATCGACGGAATCGGACCACGGCAACGACGGCGGCAACAGCGGCGAGGATCACCAACGGCAGCGACGGACCCATCGTGGGTTCGATGACAACCAGTAGCACCGGCAGTCCGAATCCGAGATAGGTGCCGACGTAGAAGATCCCGGTCAGGGCGCCCCGCGAGGCCGGGGGAGCCAGCGACTCGAGGTCGAGCAGTCCCTCACGCAGACACAGTCCGTAGGCCGTACCGAGGACGAGCGCGCAGACGATGAACAACCCGAGCGCGGGGTGTGCGCCGCCGACGGCGACCAGGCAGTATCCGAGCGCCGCCAGTGGGGCGCCGACCGTGCCGGCCTGAGGACCCCAATT
>NZ_BAAATR010000230.1:0-526 GCF_039533515.1 Kitasatospora cystarginea
TAAGGTGGTGAATGCACAATTGGGTATCCATCGGAAGCTTGCTCGGCGTCGTGTAGCGAACGTCTACGAGATAGGGACCTTCTTCAGGGTTTGGTTTGTCGTGAATGGCAACCACATGTGTCTGACCGTCGGTCACGATCGATTCGACACTGACATCCAGTCCCGGCAAGAACTCCTCGATGATTACGGCATTCCCGTAATCGTGTCGAGCCCAGTTATACAGGGAGGCATTGCCTTTCACGTGCCATGCCCCATACTGCAGAGAGGGAAAGCATCGCCGTAACTCGTCGATGTCGGCTACTCGGCGAATGTACGAAGTGTCGTTGTTGACGACAGGTTTGACGACTACTGGAAATCCTATGCGATCGGCCTGCTCGATTGCTTCGTCAACCGTTCGAGCCAAACCGTACATGGGTTGAGGAATGCCCTCGGCTTCAAGAGTTTTGCGCATTACGTATTTGTCGCGGGCGATACGAGCCACATCTTCACCCACGAAAGATAATCCCAGATCCGCCGCAACGCTCGC
>NZ_BAAATR010000231.1:0-524 GCF_039533515.1 Kitasatospora cystarginea
CCCATGCTGAGCCGGACCGCGTCCTGGAGGGACTGGCCGGTCACCAGGTGGCTGATCATGGCGGCGAAGGCCCCGGAGGCGTAGTAGCTGGTCGGGTGGCCGTGTGTCATCTGCGCGCAGCGGGCGGCGAGTTCGAAGGCGTACTGGGGGCTGGCGTCGGTGAGGCCGAAGGGTGCGGAGCGCATGACCGAGCCGCATCCCTTCGCGTCGGGGTTGACCGGGCCGGGGGTGCCGTCGATCGCGCCGCGCGGGTCGGGGATGTGGTTCTTGGGGATGCCGAACTCGCAGGCGCGGCCTGGGGCTCGTCGCGCGTAGAGCCAGGGCTCCTCGCGCAGCCATCCGGTGCGGTGCGGGCTGCTGAGCTCGGGTTGCGGTGCGTCGGACTGCTGGGTGTCCAGCCAGCGCAGGTACGCCTCGTGTACCAGGGCGGTCTCCGTGCCGCCGCCGTCCGTCATGATGCGGGTGTAGCCGCGCAGCCAGCCCTCGGCTGTGAAGAGGGTCATCTGGGTGTCGTCGGTGATCGT
>NZ_BAAATR010000232.1:0-522 GCF_039533515.1 Kitasatospora cystarginea
GCGGCGCCAACCGGATCACTCCGGGTTGCGCTGCATTCACAAGGTACCCGGCTTCGCGCGCTGCGTTTTCCACCGCCGGCGCGACGTCCTCGGTCAGCACGACACCCAGCAACAGTCCTGATCCCCGTACGTAGTCGACCAACGGATGGCCCAGATCTTCGATGCCCGCCGAGATCGACTTACCCAAGCTGTCGGCGCGTGAGATCAGGTCTTCCGCTGCAATGGTTTTCAGCACGGCAAGTGCCGCCGCAGCACACACCGGATTGCCACCGAACGTCGTACCGTGCTTACCCGGTCCGAACAACTCGGCCGTTGCCCCGGTCGCGATGCAGGCGCCGATCGGCATTCCGCCACCGAGTCCCTTCGCAAGAGTGATGACGTCCGGAACGATGCCGACTGCCTGATGGGCGTAGAACCAGCCGGTCCGGCCCATGCCGGTCTGCACTTCGGCGAGCACGAGAAGTGCACCGCGCTCGGCGGTGATCCGCCGAGCCTCGACGAGGTATCCCTCGGGTGGCACCA
>NZ_BAAATR010000233.1:0-521 GCF_039533515.1 Kitasatospora cystarginea
GGAGCCCAGGGTGTTCCGAGTACACACCCCTTCGACCATCAGGACGGGCCATGACCGCACCGATCACCCCGAAGAACACCGCAGTACGACGAGCCACTCTGCTGGCAGTATGCGTGAGCACCGCAATGCTCATGCTCGACATCGCCGTCGTCAACACCGCCCTGCCGTCGATCGCATCCGATCTCGATACCGGAGTCAGCGCCCTGCAATGGGTGATCGACGCGTACACGCTGGCATTGGCGACGGTGGTTCTCAGCGCCGGATCGTGGGCAGACCGACGGGGTCGACGCCATGTTTTCATCATCGGCATTCTGTGGTTCACCACGGCATCTCTGTTCTGCGCTCTGGCGCCGAACATCTGGGTGCTCGACCTCGCGCGGGCCGCCCAGGGTATCGGCGGTGCCGTACTCTTCGCCTGCTCACTTGCCTTGCTGGCGGACGTGTTCGAGAAGGGTCCCCAGCGCGCGACTGCTCTGGCTGCATACGGCGCCACGATCGGGGGCGCGTTTGCCGTCGGCCCA
>NZ_BAAATR010000234.1:0-519 GCF_039533515.1 Kitasatospora cystarginea
CCCGCATCCGCAGCGAGAAAGGAATCCGCTGGGGCGGCAGACCCGCCCTCGCCGCCTGATCAAGCAACCCGGCGAACCTATGCGGTCACGGCACTAGCACGGACCACCCGGGAACTCCGTCCGCCGCAACCAGCCCGCGCTGGTGGGCCACGCCCGGTCAGGCGGGTTGCTGGTTCGCCGCACCGCCTACCGCCGCACCCGCCGCCAGGCCAGACCGTAGCGCCGTCCGCCGTCCGCCGTCCGCCGTCCGACCCACGCACCCACCGTCATTGGCGTCGCCGTGCTGGTCCTCGCGCGGGTGCGGTTCCGGCGCGGCGGTCGATGCCGCACCCGCTGACATCGGACACGCCCCGCTATATGGCGCGCGGCAGATGCACCGATGCGGCCCGCGGACCGGCGACGCCCTCGAAGCACGGATCTGCCCTAGCCTGCGCGTTTCACTTGCGGTGGTGTCCAGATCATGAGCGGGAACGCGAAAGTGCCTTCTGTGCTGGGAAGATGAGGCTTGTCGAAGGTCTC
>NZ_BAAATR010000235.1:0-518 GCF_039533515.1 Kitasatospora cystarginea
GGCAGCGCAGGGCCTCGCGGCCGATGCGGATCACCCGGCCGTGGACCTTGCGCAGGTAGGCGAGCAGTTTGCGGATCGACCAGCGGGTGAAGGGCTGCCCGAGCTTGGCTGGGCGGGTGGTGGCCGTCTTGATGACGAAGTCCTCGTCGTCAGTGCTGAGCAGGCGGGGACGGCCTCCCGCCCACTGAGGGTCCAGGCAGGCCAGGCCGATCTCGTTGAACCGGTGGATCACATCCCGCACGGTGTCCTCGTCTGCCTGCACGAGCTGGGCGATCACCGGGACCCGGTTGCCGCCGGCCGAGGCCAGCAGCATCATCGCCCGCCGATAGCGCACCGTGTTCGTGCTACCCCGGCGCACGATCCGCTGTAACTGCTGCCCCTCCTGATCGGTCAACCTCCGGACCCTGACCGGCTCCGCCACCCACGCCTCCCCGCACCGAATCGGATGTCCGTCTACATCCAACCGGTTCAGGCATCGCCACCGCCAACCCGGCGAACCTATGCGGTCACGGCACTAG